>CAUTZD010000007.1:0-51979 GCA_963542825.1 uncultured Acholeplasmataceae bacterium
TATACATTTTTATATTGTTTTGATGCTTTTTTATTTTATACTTGATTAATTGACCATTATAAGTTTATATACGCTTAGAGGTGATCAAGATGATTTATGCATATATTCGTGTTTCTACGAAACAGCAAAAGATTGATAGACAATATGAAGAAATTAAAACGATGAATATAGATGATAAATATATCTATATTGATAAAGAATCTGGTAAAAACTTTGATAGAACTAATTACCAAAAATTAATTAAGAAAATAAAAAAGGACGACCTATTAATAATTAAATCAATAGATCGTCTTGGCAGAAACTATCAAATGATACTTGATGAGTGGTCAAGAATTACTAAAACAATAGGTGCTGATATTAAAGTTATTGATATGCCGCTCTTAGATACTAGAATCGATGGTAAGAATCTTGTTGGAAGATTCATATCTGATATCGTTCTACAAGTATTAAGCTTTGTTGCAGAAAACGAAAGAGTAAATATTAGACAAAGACAAGCTGAAGGTATTAGAATAGCTAAGGAAAAAGGTGTAAAGTTTGGTAGACCTAAAGCTATTACTCCTCCTAACACAAATGAAATATTAGATAATTATATTGTCCGCAAAATATCTGATACTAAAGCTACAAAATTATTAAAAGTATCAAGAGGTACATTCTTTAGGCTTGTTAAAGAAAGAAAAGAAAACATAAAGCAGTTATAGCTACATATACAAAAAAGGTTTGGTGTTTATAACATAAAACCTGTATTTTTTAAATGCAAAACAAAATAATTATTAGTATTCAATACTCTCTTCATCAAGAAGAAAGTCATAAATGCTCATTGTAATAACGCCATTTTCATCACGCTTGCGTTTTATGTCATCTTTTACAATGATTATTTTTTTGAAAAAATCTTTTATGTTTAAAAGAGAATTTTTTTCTTGTGCCTGCTTCTTTTCTGTTTCCATAGTAAAAGCAGATTGAATATAAAACTTATTGTTTCCCCGATTTGCAATAAAATCAACTTCCGCATAGTTACGGGCAGCTTTACCTTCTTCGTTACGCTTTACAGTTTCGACAATACCAACGTCTACAGAAAAACCACGTTTGATTAGCTCAAGATAAATCACATTTTCCATAATGTGATTCTCTTCTTGCTGACGAAAGTTTAAAGTAGCATTTCTTAAACCTAAATCGGTGAAATAATATTTTGATGGTGTAGATAAATATTTTTTACCTTTTACATCGTAACGTTTCGATTTACTAACAAGAAAAGCATCTTCAAGATATGTAAGATAATTAGCAACTGTTTTATCTGCTATAGACAAATTGAGAGCACTTCTAAAAGTATTAGATAATTTCAGTGGATTCGTAAGAGAACCTATGCTTGATGCAAGAATTTCAATTACAGCATTAATCTGTTCTTCATGTTGGATGCGGTTACGATCAATAATGTCATTAAGATAGACATTTTTTAGTTGTCCTTTTAGATAACTCATTTTTGCTTCTTCGCTTCCCTGCAAAAGGACAAGTGGTAATCCCCCATAAGTATAATATTCTTTCCATCCTTCCATAACTGTTTTGTCATATACTGACATATATTCTGAAAAGGATAGTGGTAAAACATGTACTTCATCACCGCGTCCTCTAAATTCCGTTACGATGTCAGTAGATAAGAATTTTGAATTACTGCCTGTAACATAGATATCAACATTCGGTAATTTTAAAAGTCCGTTCAAAACACTTGCAAAATTATCTACTAGCTGGATTTCATCAAGAAGGATATAGTATAACTTATCATCTTTGATTAAATTTTTAATATACTGACTTAATGCTTTTGGTAAAAGTAAATCACTGTTTTCATCATCATCAAGTGAAACCTTGATGATGTGGTCTTCTTTTATCCCTTTTTCTTTTAGGTATACGTAAAAGAGTATGTTAAGAAGATATGATTTGCCACACCTGCGAATTCCTGTGATAATTTTCACTAAACCATTTTGTTCTCGATCTTTAAGTCTTTGTAAATAAACATCCCTCTTTATACTTCGCATATTACCTCCATTACGAAAAAGTGTAACAATTCACACTTTTATTTCCACTATCATTATATACGTATATAAACAAAAGTCAACAGTTTGTTACAAAAAATTAAACAATCTTTAGAACTTTTGTTTAAATAAATTCACAAACAAAAAAGGTTTGATGCTTTGAACATCAAACCTTTATTTATTAAATGTATGCAAATACCTATTTTGATACAACTTGCGTACACTTTGTGAAAAGTTCGTACACTTATAAATTAGAATTCATCTATTTACATACTACCATTTCTAATAGATGCCGTTTTTCTAATTTAATATGTTTTTAATTAAAATAACTCAACATTATCCAATAAAAAATCTATAAGTCGACAATGCATTATTCCATCATCATCATAAAAACTTGTAGGTATATCGTTTCTTATCACAATTTTTTTGAAGAAATCTGCTGTGAGCTTCAAAGAGTCAAGTTCTGTTTCCTTCTTTTTTTCTTCATCCATTCTAAACGCAGATTGTATATAGATTTTCTTATCAAAATTGTTGACTACAAAATCTATCTCTTTCAATTTTTTACTATCGGTTCTTCTATTCTCGACCACACCAACATCAACAGAATATCCACGTCTTATAAGTTCGTTATAAATTATATTTTCCATAATGTGTCCGAAATCAATTTGTCGATAATTTAATCTCGCATTCCTAAGTCCTATATCTGAATAATAATATTTATTTGGATAATCAAAATATCTTTTTCCTTTCACATCATATCTTCTTGCTTCAAAAATAAGGAAAGCATCAATCGTATGTTTAAGATATTTCGATATAGTATCATCAGATATTTTAGTAGATGCTTTTGTGTTAATAGCTTTTGTAATTTTATTTGCGTTTGTTAAAGACCCTATAGAAGATGCTAAATAATCAAGCACTTCTTCCAAAACATCTTGCCTTTGTACTCTAGCATGCTCAACTAAATCTTTAATGTAGATTTCATCATAAAGATTTTTTAAATATGCCCTTTTTCGTTCAACTGTTGGTTCATTGATAAGCCCTGGCATACCACCATAAAGCATATATTCCTCTAATGCTTCGCTTGCTACGCCACCTCTATAGGAATAAAATTCTACAAAAGAAAATGAATATACTTTTATTTGACTTGACCTTCCACGAAATTCTGTAGCAATGTCGCTTGAAAGCATTTTTGAATTACTACCCGTAACATAACAATCAAGATTAGAATATGCCTTTAACTCGTTTAGCATATCATATATACTTACTTCTATCTGGCTTTCTTGATCTTTAACCTTTTTTGTAAGCTGAACCTCATCAATAAAAAGATAATATTTATTCTCTTTTTTTTCTTTAACTATACTTTCAACATAATCACAGAGATAAATTGGATTTCTAAATTTATAATATTTTCGTTTATCTAGTTCAATTTCTATTATGTTATCTTCACTAACGCCTGTCGAAAGTAAGTATTCTTTGAATAGGTCAAAAAGAAGTGTTGATTTTCCTCCGCGTCTAATTCCTGTAATAACTTTGATATTTCCATTCCACATTCTTTCGATGATTTGATTTAAATAGAAATCTCTTTTTATCATAATTTAGCCCTCCTATTAGAATGTAATGGCATTTATGCCGTAAGTTTCGACTATATTATAACAAAAAACAAGGATAAAAGCAAGCGAATAACAACTTATTTTTATAAAGATAGTCCGTTTATGCCGTAAGTTTCGACACTTATTGCTAAATTTCTTCTGATATCACGTTGTTAATAAAAATCTCTCCTTTTGGTTTTGTCAACTTTTATTCTACACTTATTCTACACTTTATTCTACGCTTTATTCTTTTAATAAATATCTATTTACAACCACTCCGATTATGGTGACTTTAATTAAATTATCTAAAATGATGAAAATTACCAAGTAATGCACTCAAAGAATTAAAAATAAAAAATACTATTTTTTGTGACGAGGTTTTCAACAATGACGATTATATCCGTTTTTTTCTTTGTCAAATCATTAACTCAAATAATCAATCGTTATTACGAAATGCTTATTTACGATGCCGTATTTGCTTTTACAACCTATCTTTAAACTTAAAAAAGGACTAATATTTGGTCTAAAACCTTATATCAGTCCTATTATCATTTAATGGCGGAGTAGGAGAGATTTGAACTCTCGCACCGGTCTCCCGATCTACGCCCTTAGCAGGGGCGCCTCTTCAGCCACTTGAGTACTACTCCATATAGGCAAGTACTTTGCCTATGAAAAATTCATTTTGCTACGAATAAAGTTTCGAATTTCTTCGATTCCTAAACGCGCACCATTACAAAACCGTCTTGAAAAGACAGTACTACTATTATTTTCCTTTTCGCCAGCAATTTCTAGAAGCGCTGGCATACTATCACGTTTTAACTCAAGTTCATGAAATGTCCGTGGCTTAACAGTAGTGTTAGTCCCAAGCTTATTAACGTCACCAATGATGCTTGTGTTATACTGATCTTTATCAGAAACATCAAGAAAATAAAGGTTGCCATCAGGAATAGGAGTTTTTTCTTTAGCTGCTTGGGCGTCTTTGAGACGCAAGTAGTTAAAGAGAATTGGTTCAAGTTCTTTGTCTCTATCTGTTAAATTTTTAGAATCATATACATAAACATAATAAGCTGCTTGGGCAGTCTCACGATTGAATACTTCATCACGAATTAAATAGTATTTTTTATTTTTACTTGCTACGAGTTCACTAAAATTAGCAGGAGTTGTTTGTTTTTTCTTAGAAATCTCTTTCATCGTGAAAACAGCAGCTAATACCGCACACAAAACAAAGAATGTGACGATAGCTGTTAACATAATCGTATCGAAAAGTCGTAAACTTTTTTTCATGAAGATTCTCCTTTTAAAAATGCTAGACTATTATACCAAACATTTCAAGATTTGCAAGGATTTTCAGAGGTCCTTATAGCAACAGCCATCGTAAAACCACCATCGTGTGATAGGCTGATACTGTAGTTTTCATTAAGAACGTTTAAGCTTCCGCCGCTTTCTTTAAGAATGGTAATAGAAGTCATTGGTTTTTCAAGACCTGCCTTAAACAAAGCTTCCTTAATAGAGAAGCGTGAAGCTAAAAACTGATGCTTTTCTTCTTCTTTAAGTTTTACAAAGTCTTCTAATTCTTGAGAAGACAATATATGACCTGCCATATCAAGTTTAATACGCTTTGTTTCTAAAATGTCGCAACCTATTTTCATTTACTACTATTATTTTCCTTAATAATTTCTTTATACAGTTCACTAAGCCGTGATTTAAAGATTGTATGTCCAAACTCTTCAAAGCTTTTCACTTCAAGTTCCTTTAAAGTATCGTCAGGATGGTTAAGTCTTAGTTTGATGGCGTTTTGTAGTTCCTCACGAAGGCCACTAAGATCATGAACATCAAGAAACTCTTTAATCGCTTTTAACTGTTTTTGGCAAGCCTCATGGCTTCTTAAAGAATTCGCGATGTCACAGTTTACAATCCGGTTCGAAACATTTGAAGAATCTCTAATGATTCGTAAATCCTCAAAAGTGTAAAGTGTTTCTCTGGCACCAATCAAATTCAGAAAATCACCAATGTTTTCGGATTTTTTCAAATAAACAAGTTCATGGTTTCGCCTTTCAATCACATTTGGCGTGAAACGCTCTTTCTTTAAAGTTTTCAAAAGAAACTTTGTGAGTTCCTTATCTCTTGATACAAACTCGAGATGATAGTTTTTGTTTTCAGGATTGTTTAAAGATCCTCGCATCAAAAAGATACCTCTTAAGACGCTCCGAAGATTTTTATTAAACTTCTTGGTCACTTCTTCTTTAAATAGAAAATACTCATCAACCAAATCAAGATCTTTCAAAATATCTAAAGCATCCATAATTTCTAAACGAAAAGCGGGAATCTTATTGAAAGCTTTTTTAGAACTTTGGTAAAGGTTTACTTCTGTTTGGTAACATTTCTTAACAAGCGAAAAGAGATGGCGAGCTAAAAAAGATGAGTTGAGGTCAACCTGGATAATCCTTACTTTATCGCGCAGAACAATTTCGGCTTTGCTTCGCAAGATGCCATATAGTTCTGCCTTGGAATCAATAATAGAAAGACCCGTAAGACTTGCTAGCTCTTTTTTAACATCTACCGCAAAACTCATTTTTATAGCCGGTCCCTAATGATTGATAGGGCAGCAACAGCTCCATCTGATGTTGCCGTAACAATCTGCCTAACGTCTTTAGAAACAGTATCACCTGCAGCATATAGTCCTCTAACTTTTGTTTCCATGTTCTTATCAGTTTCGATAAAACCAAAAGTGTTACTAATTCCCAGTTCCTTATAAAGATCAGTTTCTGGCAAAAAGCCAATATAAATAAAAACACCGCTTGCTTTCAGCGTTTTTCCAGAAGCAAGTTTCACATGCGTAAGCTCTTCGTTTTCTCCCTTAAACTCAACGACTGTTTCACCAGTTAACATCGTAATTTTTGGATTTTCTTTAGCTAAAACGATTGCTTTCTCATCACCTGTAAAATAGTCAAGGTTTTGAACAATCGTAACACTTTTTGCAATCGAAGCTAAATATACAGCTTCTTCGAGCGCTGAATTACCGCCACCTATCACAATAACATCTTTGTCTTTATGAAAAGTTCCATCACAAATCGCACAAAAACTAATGCCGTGATTTAAATATTCATTTTCACCCTTAACATTTAATAAACGGTTTTTCATACCGGTAGCGAGAATAACTGTTTTCGCTTCGTAACTATTTTTATTAGTTATAACTTTGAAAGTTTCAGCTTTTTGAATATTTGTAACAGTTTCCATTTTGAACTCAACGTTAAAACTCATCGCCTGCTCGTACATTGCCATTGCAAGCTCAACTCCTGATTGTTTTTTAGCTCCTGGGTAGTTCTCAACTTCATAAGTTGTGATAACTTTACCTCCAGGGGCGTTTTTTTCAAGAAGCAAAACTTTTTTGTTATTCCGCCGTAAATATATCGCTGCTGTCAGTCCCGCAGGACCAGCACCAATAATAACTGTATCATACATGTTCTGGTTCTCCTTTCGTGTAAGGCGTAGCCATATAATCGTTAAAACTAATTGGCTTGTATTTAATCGCGTGGCGAACAATAATACCAACAGTTCCAATAGCTACGTTAACGATGCTCGCAATTTGGGCCATTTTAAGTTTACCAATAAGCAGTGCATCAGTTCTTGTAATCTCGATAAGAAATCTGAATACTCCCCACCAAATGAGGAAAACAAATAGGCTATCACCAACATAAAATTTCTTAACGGTTCTTCTAAGTATTAGAATTAATGTTATTCCAAGTAGATTTGTAAGTGATTCATAAAGAAATGTTGGATGATAATATCCAGGAACACTTGATATTTCTGAAGACTCCATATACATATTGTTAATAATAAATTCAGGAAGCCATAAACGCTTTAAAAAAGCTCTTTGAGCATCAAGCGTTGCTCCTGGTACTAAACCACCATGAGCCTCGTGGTTGAAAAAGTTTCCCCAGCGCCCAATCATCTGCCCGATGAGAACCGATACAACAATCATATCAAGTAAAAACAAGAAGTTCATTTTCCGGATGTACGCAACGACTACTGCATAAATAACAACCGAAGCGAGAACACCATGAATCGCTAATCCCCCACTTCTAATATCGATAAAAGCACCGAAACTTTTGAACTCACTTGGCTTACCAATATAGTACCAAATACGTCCGCCTAAAACACCGATGACAATTCCTAAGACAAACAGAAAACTAAGACTATCGCTTGTAAGTTTCATCTTACGGGCTTGCCGTAAACTGAAAAAATAGCCAAGGACAGCTCCAGTTAAAATTAAAACTGCGTACCAGTAAATCGAAAAATCTTTGCCGATCTGTAAAAACTCGGGACTAAACTGTTCCTTGATAAGACCCGCGTGATCAAAATTCGTCGCCATCAGATTTACCCTCTACAATTCGTTTTTGTTTCTCCATGAATTGTTTTGCTGCGTCCCTACCAAAACTCTTTAGACGCCAATTTTGGCAGGCAATTTCAATCATTGTGGCGATGTTGCGCCCAGGAAGGACAGCAATTGATACTTGAGGAATATCCGTATCAAAAATCCGGTAATATTCCATTTCGGCACCCAAACGGTTAAAAGAAGTTTCTTGATCCCAGCGTTCAAGCTTGCAACAAATGGAAATCGTTGCCCTTTTTCTATAAGCACCAACACCAAACAAATCAACAACATCGATAAGTCCGAGTCCCCGAACTTCCATAAGTCTTCTAATAAGCTTTGGAGCTGTTGCAAGAACTGCTCCCTTGCCCTTTTGAATAACTTCAACGCTGTCATCAGCAATTAGTGCATGACCGCGTTTAATAAGCTCGATCGCTGCTTCACTTTTACCAGTAGCACTCTTACCAATAAGTAAAACCCCAACGCCGCTAACTTCCATCATGACGCCATGAATTCGTTTACGCTCAGCAAGCTGATCTTCCAAAAAGCTAGATAACTCTCCCATCGCTAGAGTTGTTGGGCGATCCCACTTTAAAATCGGAATTTGATATTTTTTTGAAGCTTCTAAAAATTCCGTGAAAGGTCTTGGCTTTCTTCCGGTAAAAATAAACACAGGAGGATTAGGCTTAAAAAGTGATTCAACAATTGCTTTCTTCATCTCGGGCTTAAGCGATTCAAAAATCGCTTCTTCTTTTGAACCGATAATCTGAACGCGGTCATTTTCATAATAATCAAAATAATTACCAAAAATTTCAACTGATGGACGCGATAAAACACTCCGAGTGACTTGGCGATCTAAAAACTTAGCGCCTGTAATACACTCCATTTTGAACTGATCAATCAGTGATTTAACTGTAACTTTTTCAAGCATTTTGTCCCCCATCTTTTAAAAACTTAATATACTTAACATATTTTAAAGCGTTGAATCGTTTATCACCTTTTACTAAATAGTGTTTGTCTTTCGTCCGAAAATAGATGCCTCCGTAACAGTTTAGTTTAACATCAATGATTTTATCAAGATAAAACATAATATCAATCTTCATATCTTTAAGCTTTAGAAATGTTTTCGTTAAAGTCAAACTACCTTTCTTAATGAGCTCCGCCTTACGTAGTTCAGCAAGTTCATAAACATCTATCATACTATCAGTAAATATTGGTTCATCATTATTATACACCTGTTTCTTAATGTAATCATCTTGAAATGCTTCCCAGGCTTTGATAGAATGAATATTTGGATCATCGAGTGTTAAATCTGTGTTAAGGCAAACGTGTAAATCGCATGTCTTACAACTAATAACAGAGCCGTTTGTAAACAGTTTACAAGTACTGTGGCACTTCGGGCAAATGTATAAACTACGTTCTAAATATTCTGCACGCTTTTTGGATTTCACAGGTTTTTGAATGTGATCTTCTGTGATAATTTTGGTGATAAGCTTAGCAAGGTCACTATCGCTTATTTTCACAAGTGATTTGAAGGGAATGATTTTTGGATAGCTAGCTCTAATTTTGCCGCGCCGGGGATAGTGGGCATATTTTGGATAAACCCTATCAATTCCCGAAATGTTCAAAACTGCAAATCCCGTAAAGAACTTTTTAAAGAAAGCGATATCCTTTTCTGTAATAAGATTATTTACTCCTTCCTTATCACTTTCATCAAGTAAGTAACAAACATTGATTTTATGGTCGAGATACTCTTTTATACATTTAATATCTTCTATATCTTTACCGTTCGCACCAAAGCCAACTTTACTTAGCAAAAGATTTTGACTTGGGGTAAATAAAAAATCATCGTTAGCAAATATAAGTTTCCCCCGAACAGCAAGTCTAACTAAGATTGGATCTAAAAAAGAAGATCTTTTCGCAAAAACCAAATATCCTTTCTTACCAGGGAAACGTTTAGCCTTAGCCCAAAAGTTATAACGAAATAAATAATACAGACTCAAAAATGGTTTTGAAAGTGTATATAGAATTTTATTATGTCTAGTTTTTTTCATCGTTTAACCTCTTCATTAAATATGCTTTTGTGTATGTTTCTGCTTTTAAAAGTGAAGGAACACTGCCGCTAAATACTACCTTCCCACCTTCATTACCACCTTCAGGACCAAGCTCGATGATGTAATCGGCTCGTTTGATACAATCAAGATTATGTTCAATTAAGATTACTGTTGCTTTGCTTTCAACAAGCGATTCGAGAACCTCTAAAAGTTTTTTAACATCATCTGTATGTAGCCCAGTAGTTGGTTCATCAAGAACATATAAAACTTTTTCACTGGTTTTCTTATATAATTCGCTTGCTAGTTTCACCCTTTGAGCCTCGCCACCAGAGAGTGTTGTTGAGTTTTGCCCAAGCTGCAAATATCCAAGTCCAACATTCATAAGCGTTTCAAGATGCACACGAATTTTTGGTTGATTGATAAAAAAATCGTAGGCTTCTTCGATTGTCATATCTAAACAATCAGCAATAGTTTTACCTTTGTAAGTAATTTCTAGTGTATCTTTATTATACTTTTTTCCACCACAAGCTTCACAAGTGATGTAAACATCTGGAAGAAAATGCATCTCGATTTTAATAACGCCATCACCTTGGCACTTTTCACAGCGCCCACCTTTAACATTGAAACTAAAGCGGCCCTTATCGTATCCTCTACGCTTACTGTCTTTAGTCGAAGCGAAGAGATCTCTAATTGGATCAAAGACGCCTGTATAAGTTGCCGGGTTACTACGTGGCGTTCTACCGATTGGACTTTGATCAATAACGATGAGACGCTCGATGTTATTAATACCTTCAATACGCTCTACTTTACCTGCCTTTTCCTTAGCATGGTAAATTCTTTTCCGAAGATTTTTAACAAGCACTTCATTAACGAGTGTTGACTTGCCACTACCACTAACTCCAGCAACAACAATTAAACTGCTAAGAGGAAATGTAACATCGATATTTTTTAAATTGTTTTCGCTAGCATTAAATAGCTTTAGAGTTCTTGAAAAATCAAGCTCCCTTGGCTCTTTTAATCCAATCGATTCTTGTCCACTTAAATACTTACCTGTAATTCCTAGAGGGTTTTTGACAAAATCTTCATAAGTTCCTTCCTGAACTAGCGTCCCCCCATGGATACCACTTTTAGGACCAATATCAACAATCCAGTCGCTTTGTTTCATGATGTCTTCATCATGTTCAACAACAATCAAAGAATTTCCAAGATCCCGCATCTTTTTTAAACTACTTAAAAGACGATCATTGTCTCTTGGATGTAGTCCAATTGATGGTTCATCAAGAACATAAAGTACGCCTGTCAGCTGCGAACCAATTTGACTTGCTAGTCTGATTCTTTGGGCTTCGCCACCAGAGAGCGTTTCTGCCTTACGGTCAAGCGATAGATACGGCAAACCAACGTCAATCAAAAACGATAGTCTATTAATAATCTCTGATATTATTTGTTTTCCGATAAGCGTTTCCGTTTGTGATAAGGTTAAATTTTTGAAAAAATCATAAAGTTCTTTTATCTGGATTCTTTGAAGATCAAAAATATTTTTACCTTCAATCAAAACGCTTAAAGCCTCTTGACTGAGTTTCTTACCTTGGCACTCTCGGCAAACCTCTTCTTCTAAAAATGAATCGTAGTATTCCCGAGCAAAGTTCGAAGTCGTTTCTTTAAAGCGTCGCTCAATCAAACTACCAATACCTTCAATACGCTCCTTACGAGAAAAAGATAGTCCGTTTCTCGAAGTAATTGTATAACTAATAACATCAGGAGAACCATTAATGATAATACTTTTTTCATTTTCTGTTAAATCTTTAAATGGTACTTTAATATCGATATTATAATGTTCACACAAAACCATGAATCTTTGCCACTCAAGGTTAGCTGTACCAACGATATTTTTTAAATACTTAATCGCTCCTTTTTTAATCGAAAGGTTTGGATCAACAACCAAGCGGTTCAGATCAAGAACTTTTAAGGAACCAATACCTTTACACTTAAAGCAGGCTCCGAGAGGTGAGTTAAATGAGAATAGGCTTGGTTCAAGTTTTGGAAGTGAAAATGAGCATTTCAAACAACAAAACCTATCAGAGTAAACTTTACGTTCACTTCCTTGAATGTAAATTTTACCATCGCCAAGTTTTAACGCCTGTTCAACGCTTAGAGCAATACGTTCTCGTTCTTCGCTTTTAATTAACAAGCGATCAACAATAACGAAGATATCGTGAAACTTATTTTTATCAAGAACAATTTCTTCGTCGATATCAACAGTTTTCCCGTCAACTTCTAAACGTGTATAGCCTTCTTTTTGAATGAGCTCAAAAACATTTTCGTGGCGACCCTTTTGATGAACAACGATCGGTGCTAAAATTATCACCTTTTGATTATTTTCTTCCTTGATAATTTTATCAGTTATCTCACTTGGTGATACCGCAACAATTGGCTCCTGATGATTTGGGCAATATGGATGTCCAATCCTCGCAAACAAAAGCCGCAAATAATCATAGATTTCGGTAATTGTTCCAACAGTTGACCTTGGGTTATTAGAGGTTGTCTTTTGGTCAATACTAATTGCTGGACTCAGTCCTTCGATCGAATCAACGTTTGGTTTATCGATGCCTCCTAAAAACTGCCGGGCATAGCTTGATAAACTTTCCACATAACGTCTTTGGCCTTCTTTATAAATCGTGTTAAAAGCAAGGGCGGTTTTGCCACTACCACTGACTCCTGTCATTACCACAAGTTTTTCTTTAGGAATACTAACGGTAATGTTTTTTAAATTACTTTCACGAGCGCCTTTAACAACGATATTTTTCATCTACTTCACCATTTCTAAAAATTCTTTTTCACTAATTACTTTAACACCAAGTTCTTTAGCTTTTGTAAGCTTTGAACCGCTATCTTCACCACAAATTAAAAAATCTGTGGCTTTCGATACTTGGGAACTTGTTTTCCCACCATTTAGTTTAATTAAGTTTTCAATTTCTAACCGGGAAAAACTTTCAAGCTTTCCCGTTACAACAAAAGTCATATTTCGAAGTTTTGTTGAAAGTTCCTTTATAACTTTCGGATTTAGTCCTAAAGCCTTTAAATTTAAAATTAACTCTTTATTTAAAACTATAAAATCAACAACACTTTGGGCAGCAACTTCACCGATATCAGGAATTGTTAAGAGTTCTTCATATTTTGCTTCGAGAAAGCGGTCAATATTTTGGTAGAAAGCCGCTAAACTATTAGCACCTTTATTGCCAACATATCTAATTCCCAAAGCCGCAATTAAACGGTCAAGAGGCTCTTCCTTACTTGTCTCAATCGCTTCTAAAAGATTGTCTATCGATTTCTTTCCAAAGAGTTTCGGTTTAATAAGTTCTTCCTTATGTTTATAGAGATTATAAATATCTGGAATGCTTTTCAAATAACCAAGTTTCATGAGCTTGACGATATTTTGCTCACCAAGGCCCTTTATATCCATACATTTTTTTGAGGCAAAATATTCAATGCTACTCTCAAGTTTGCCGATACACGCATCATTAATACAGTAATAACGAGCTTCATACTTTTTTATAGGCTTACCGCATTCTGGGCAGCTCGAAATCATTTTAAAAGGAACCGTGCCCTTTTCTCTTTTATCAAGGTTCACTCTAACAACTTCAGGAATAATTTCCCCAGCTTTACGAATAACGACAATGTCATTTTTCCGTAAACCAAGATCTAAAATAAAATCTTCGTTATTGAGGGTTGCCCTCGAAACAACAGACCCTGCTATTAAAACAGGTTCCAAAACTGCACTCGGAGTAACAGCTCCCGTTCTTCCAACTGTAAAAATAATATCGAGAAGTTTCGTCTCCTTTTCAACAGGTGGATATTTATAAGCAATTGCCCACCGTGGTGCTCTTACGGTTTTACCCATAAGCTTTTGAATCTTAAAATCATCAACTTTTAAAACAACGCCATCTGTTTCATAATCAAGATTGTGGCGCTTATCTTCCCACGTTCTTAAAAAGTCTATTACCTCTTCTTCGCTGTGACAAAGTTTATAGTTAGGGTTTGTTAAAAAACCAGTTTTGGAGAGAAAAGCCAAAGCTTCGCTTTGCTTTGTAACTTGATACTTTTCTGGATTAACTAAAGTATAAGCAAAAAGACCAAGTTCACGAGCTTTTGTTACCCGAGGATCAAGATGCCGTAAACTACCACCAGCTGTGTTGCGAGGGTTTTTAAAAAGTTCTAACCCGTCGCGCTCACGCTGCTTGTTTAACCGGTCAAATACTCCTTTTGACATATAAACTTCGCCACGAACCTCAAGTTCATCATAAATAACTTCTTTCGGAAAGTTTTTAATCATTTCCATATTGAGGGTAATGTCTTCGCCTTCAATTCCATCGCCCCTTGTAAAACCAAGCGTAAACTTATGATTGCTGTAGCGAACACTTGAACTGATCCCATCAATTTTAAGCTCACAAATAACATCCTTTGTATATTTATAAACCTTTGCTAAAAAGTCATGAATCTCACCTTCAGAAAAGGCATTGTCAAGACTCAACATCGGTTCATCAAAACGAATCTTTTTAAAAACCTTGGAAGGATTATAACCTACCTTTTGGGTCGGAGAACTTGGCAAAATGAACTCTGGGTATTTTGCTTCTAAAAGTTCCAATTCGCGATAAAGCTTATCATACTCATAATCGCTTACCGAAGGATTATCATTTTCATAATATTCCTTACGATACTGGTTTAATAATTTAACTAATTCGCGAATTCTTTTCACCGTTTACTCCTTATAGTAAATCTTTTTTAAATCTAACTGTCTCACCATTTGCAAACTTCACAACTAAAAAATCACTATCGATAGCAATTATTTGCCCATAGCCAAATTGCTGATCAAAAAAGTTCTCACCAAGCTGATACTTTTCTTCGTGCTTTTTTGGCTTTTGAGTGCCAACAATTTCCTCAACAAACATTGAAGGCGAATCTGTTTTTAAAAAATCATAAGAATGACTAACCAGGTGACTATTTAAAAATAGTCGGCGCTTAGCCCTTGTCATCGCAACATACAAAATGCGGCGCTCTTCTTCAATATCACAATCCTCGATAGCACGTTTATCAGGAATAATACTCTCATTTAAGCCAACAACCCACACCGTGTCAAATTCTAAACCTTTGATGGAATGGACCGTTGATAAAGTAATAGCATTATCAAGTGGTTTCTCGGCGTTTTCCGTATCAATTAAAATGTCATCGAAAGCCATCTTGATAATATCAATAAGTGATGCTTCTTTGTTTTCCTTAGCAAGGTTTAAAAACTTCTCAAATGCTGCTACGATATTAGTACTAAGCCTTGTAAATTCCGTAAAATCTGTTTCCCTAATGTTTCCATATAAAGTATCAATGATTTTACTAAAAACTTCTTTTAGTTTATTTTCTTCAAGAAGCTTTGTAATATCATTAATAAACTTTGCAAACTTCAAAAGCTCATTTTTGATCTTTTGGCTAACCAGGCAACTATCACTAGTTATATATTCTAATAAATCTCCAGAATTTTGGGAATAAAGTTTATGAGAAGTTTTGGGGCCAATTCCTGTAGTTAAAATACTAAGTGCCCGTTCAAACGCAAGTTCATCATAAATTCCTACAGCTAACCTTATTATACTAAAAACATCTTTAATTTCCCGGCGCTTATAATACTTAATACCACCATACATATTATACGGCATTGAACTAGCAATAATCTCTTGCTCAAATGGCGTTAGAATATAGGAGTTACGAGCTAAGATACAGTAGTTAGAATACTCTTTTGTTTTACATGTTTCCCCTTTGATAAAACTAACAACCGTTTTAGCGTTAGAACTTAGGCTCTGAAAAGGAACGTACAAACAGCACTTGTTTTCAAAACTAACGCTAGAGATTAAAGATTTGTCATAGCGGTCAAGATTGTGTTTGATTAGTTTATTGGCACCATCAAGAATCACCTGATCAGAACGATAGTTGGTTGTCAAAACGAGTTTTTTGTGTTCAGGAAAATCTTCTTGAAACATTTTGAGATTTCCAAAATTAGCACCACGAAATGAATATATCGACTGATCTTCATCACCAACCAAAAAGAAGTTACGACTTTTCTTAAAAATCTCTTTTAAGATTTTGTATTGAAGTAAATCTGTATCTTGAAATTCATCAACTAATAAGTATTCATAACGTTTCTCAAGTTTTTCTAAAATCTTTTCATTTCCTAAAAGCTTGTAAGTCCATTCAAGAAGACCTGTAAAATCAACGTAACAGTTTTTTAAAAGGTAACTACGGTATTTATCAAGAAGCTTTTCATAATCTTGTTTTGCTTGTTCGTTTGGCAGTCTATTAGGATTAACGCGCCAAAAGTCAAAACTTTTGATAAACTCACTTTTATCAATCACTGAAGCTTTATCATCAAATACTTCTTCATAAAGTTTTTTAACAATTTTCTCTTGATCAGTATCATCGATAATAATGAAGGGTTTGGAAAATGGTAAATATTTTTCGTGTTTTCTTAAAAGTAGCACACAAAACTTGTGAATTGTGGAAATCGAAATCCCTTCGTACTTTAAATCACTAATCCGATTTTTAATCTGGTTGGTAGCTTTATTTGTAAAAGTAACAACAAGAATCTTATGGGGATCAATCCCCTTTTTTAGCATGTTTCTGATTCTTTCGATGAGGACAGTTGTCTTGCCAGTTCCTGCTCCCGCATAAACAGCTACTGGACCCTCAATTAGATTAATAGCTTCGAGCTGTTCTCTATTTAAATTCATTAGAAACTTTATTGGCCTTTAAAGAAACCGTCCGGTTGAAAGTTAATGGTTCTACGCTATCAACAATATAATAGCCATCACGGATAATTTGATAGTGTTCTTCTTTTAAATACGTTCCCATACTAACAAAACCATTTTTAACAACTAAACTGTCTTTATTAAATTTTTCAAGAACTTCTTCTTGATTTGTAACTTCTCCTAAAAATAGTTCATTGATGAGATTAAACCGGGCAGGTAAAGCCGTCTTTTCATCAACAAATGAAATCGTACCATTCGGCTTACGTTCGTTAAACCCACTTCCTGATTTTGTTAAAGGATCGTATGTACAAATAACTTCAACAACATTTCCTTTTTTATCTTTAACAACTTTACTTGCTTTAATGAAATACGTATTCATAAGGCGTACTTCATCACCTAAACTTAAACGTTTGTATTTGTTATTTGGCTTAACCTCTAAAAAATCATCCTTTTCGATATATAAATGTTTAGAAAAACTTATCTTGTGGGTTCCAAGACTTTCGTTTTCTTGGTTATTAAGTACTTCAAAATATTCAACCTTGTCTTCGGGATAATTTTCAATTGTCACCTTCAAAGGATTGATAACAGCCATCGTTCTTTTAGAGCTCAGTTTTAAATCATCACGAACTTCTGAATAAAACATTTCTTCGCTCACCGTTGCGTTAGTCCGTGACAATCCAGTGTCAAGAATAAAATTACGAATGGCGCTTGGTGTTACTCCGCGTCTTCTTAACCCCCTAAGACTTGGAAGCCGGGGATCATCGTAGCCACTCACCATCCCTTTTTCAACAAGAAGCCGTAAATAACGTTTACTTGTCACTGTGTTTTGGATGTTGAGGCGCCCAAATTCATATTGATGAGGCTTTTTAACAATTCCTGTGTTATCAATAACCCAGTCGTATAAAATACGGTGATTAGCAAACTCTAAGCTACATAAAGAATGGGTAATTCCTTCAAAAGCATCTTGGAGCGGATGCGCAAAATCATACATCGGATATATCACCCATTTATCTTTTTGCCGGTGATGATTTGCATAGCTTATCCGGTAAAGAACAGGATCTCGCATGTTGATGTTTTCATGAGCCATATCGATCTTCGCTCTTAAAACGGCTTCACCTTCTTTGAACTTACGATTTTTCATGTCCGAAAAAAGTTTTAAGTTTTCCTCAACACTACGGTCGCGGTAAGGTGAGTTAACCCCTGGCTTTTCAAAAGTTCCCCGGTATTCATTAATTTGTTCAGGACTTAAATTGCAAACATAAGCTTTGCCATCCTTTATAAGTTTAACCGCTAAATCGTACTGCAAAGAAAAATAGTCGCTACCATAATATATTCCATCAGGAGTATATCCAAGCCACTTAATATCTTCAATAATTCCCTCAACAAATTCTGTATCTTCTTTGACAGGGTTTGTATCATCAAATCTGAGATTCGTTTTACCACCAAATTCTTTGGCAAGTTCAAAATTAGTAACAATCGCCCGCGCATGGCCTATATGCATATAAGCATTGGGCTCTGGGGGAAAACGCGTCACAATTTCTTTGACGCGCCCTTCTTTCAAATCATCCTCAATAATTGACTTTACAAAATTCGATTCAATTTGTTTCATATAACCTCCACTATTTGGAAATTCTTAATTTTAAAAAATTTATTTAGATAGCTGGCTACGACTTCTTTGATATTGTCATCTTCTTCGTCAAACTTAATAACGAATAAAAGAATGCGTTTTGTAAGGCTTGTAACCATTGTCCGTATAGTATCACTTGTTGGTGAACCAAACGGTGAAACCTGATCACAGTAAAGTGGTAAACCAGTAACTGTAATCTTGCCTCTATTAATACCGTAGTACTCATCTTTCTTAGTTCCTAGTCTAATTAAAATATCACCCTGAATCTTATCATAATCTAAAATAGCTGTTGATCGCTTTAAAAAAAGAGACAAAAAATTACCAAAATCAACAAAACCGTTAATTCGGTATACACTATTTCCCTTAACAATTCTTCTATAAAGAGATTCGGCAGCAAGCCTTGTATGCGAAGGATCAATCCCTAACTTCTTATAACTATCTCTTCCTTTTTTAATAAGAGGAATATTCAAGACATCAGCCAGCGAATACTCCTCCCTAATTTTTTCTTCTATTTGATTAAAGGCTTTCTCTAAATCTTCACTTCCTTCATTAATTCCTTCAAAACTAAACGCTAAGATTTTAAAACTAGGAAGCTTGTCAAGAATCCCTTTATCAACTTTTATTTTCATTTATTTTTGTGCCTCAAGTTTTCTAAGTTCTTCTGTGATATTCTTAATCAACTCTTGTTTTTCAATATAGCTACGCACAATAAAGACGCTCTTAAGTCTTTCCATTTGTTTTTGTAAAACTTCACAATTGTGATTAACTTCATTAAATTCTTTTTCTTTAATTTTGATGTTCGATAAAATGAGAGCGCGTTCTTCTTCCCGGGCCTGTTTTAGCATTTCCTTAAGTCCGAGTAAACCAACATTTAAATTCTCCCGCGTTTCATTTAAATCATCAAAATAGTTTTTAATTTCCTGATACTTACGAACCTTTTTATCAAAAGTTAGTTTTTCAAGCTCGCGCGACAAAATTTGTTTCTGTTCTAAAAACTTAATTTTTTCTTCTTGATTTTGAATACGGTTGCGTTTTGCAAGCTCGCGTTCTTCAGGAGTTAAGACAATATCTGTTGATAAGTTATCAGATATTTTAAATCTAAGCTGTGATTGTGGTGATTTTAAACTAGCAATATGGAAAGCTAAAAGCTCCTTACGCTCATTTTTTACTTGTTCAATTTCTTGTTCTAAAGTCTTGATTTTACGGTTGTGCCGTGATGATATTGCTTGCCTTTCTTCGCCTTGCAAGCGTTCAAGCTGTTCTTTTCTTGTATCTTTTTCAAGATTGAGGTTTGTCCGTTCCTGCTCAAGGCTTCTTCTTCCTTCATCAAGAAAATCTTTAGTACCTGTCAAACGTTCATTAATATTTGCAATAGCATAATCAATTTGTTCGATGCGTTCATAAAGTTTTTCTTGGGAAGTTGTATTGTTTTTCAAATCATTAACGAGCGCTTCCTGCTCAAGATTATAACGCTCGACTAAGCTTTGAAGACGCTTTTCAACAATCGCATCTTTCTCATTAAATTCATCATCAAATTTACGGACAAGTTCTTCATCGGTCAGTGGCAAATCTGGTTGTTCTTGAACCTTATTTATATTTTCTTCGTTTACCTTTTCTTGCATAGCTTCATTTGGTATTTCATTTTCTTCCTTGAAAGACTCGATTTCACTTTCACCATTTTCAAGAGCCGAAATAACATCATCAAGTTTTCTAAGTTCTTCTTCGAGGCTATTGACATTCGCTTCACTTATCCCAATGTCAACAGGCTTTGCATAATTATCTTTCAAACGGACTATTTCCTGTTCAAGATTACGTTTCTCATGAATCAAATTTTCGCTATCTTTGATTTTAAGTTCAAGATCATTAATTTTAAGCTGATAACGCTTAACAGTATCGATAAGCTTTTGGTCGGCAGTAACAGCATTTTTATTTTGTTCAAGAAAGCTTACCTGTTCTTTGGCTTTAGCTAGTTCTACTTGTAAATCTTCAATTGTCTTACTGTATTTAGCTTCGATTGAAGCAATTACAGCTTTCTTCTGAACTTCAAAATTTTCTTGAATTTTATCAATCGTTTCGTCTGATGCTGATGCTGATTCAATTGTTGCTTCTTTGATTTGCTTTAAAGCTTTTTGTTTTTCTTTGGCAATAGCTGCGGAAAATTTTTCTTTTTCTTTAGCAATCGATAAATCACGCTTTTGTTTTTCTTTCTGAATAGCTACTTCAATCTTTTTCTCATAAATTTCTTTTTGCTTTAAAATATCACTCTCGTGTTTCTCGTTAGCTTTTTGCAAATCCTTTTCAAGTTTCTTTAACTGTTTATCAAGTTCTGTATTAGAAGAGGCAGTTGAAAGCTTATCTTGTAAAAGTTTATTTTCTTTTTCAAGATCTTGTATTTTTTTAAGTAAATCGTCGCCAGGTGCTTCAACATCAAACTTTTTGTTGGCTTCTTTGATGCTGCGGTTGGCTTCCATTAATTTAGCTAATCTGTTGTTATTATCCGGCATTTTTTACCCCTTTATACTTTGAATTAACTTAATAATTAAAATTGTATATAAGCTAACGACTAACAAATATCCAAGAACTAGATTTCCGACATGAAGAATTTTAAACTTCTTTTGTTTGTTTTTCATATCAGAAGTTTTAATTACAGCTTGTGATGTTACATCATCGATTTCCTCAAGTGATGATGTTTTCGGTATAACGTCCATAATATTATAAGCACGAGCATTGAGTGGGCGCTTAGCATTTTTTAAATAATATTTTAACGTCTTATGATAATTTTCTCTAAATTCACGCTGAAGTCTTTGTGTTCCAGTTGAGTAGTAGTTTCGTGTGTCCTTCATAAGAGCTTCGTAATCTCTAATTACAATATTGTGATATCTAATATAAAGAAAAACAACAAATAAAAGAATTAAGAAAATATAAGCAAATACTTGTCCGCCAGTAGAATTAAAAAAGCTATCAAGATTTCGAGCGAGCTTTTCACCATAACGCGTGCCACTAGGTTCACCACGAATCATTAAGCCCCAAGCTCCCGGAAGTAGTAAAAAGAACATACCAATGAGTGTTAAAAGTCCAATAATAATTAAATGGTAAAACTTAAATTTTGGAAAACTGACATTATCAGTTAAGTTAAGTTTGAGATCACTATCACTCATAGCTTTCGTTTTTTCTTTCTCAAATCCTAGTTTCCACTCTTCAAAAGTTTCCCTAATTGCTTTTTGTTTTTTACGTTTCTTTAAACTGCTTCTAAATAAACCACCGAAAGTATCATAAGAGTTAGGCAAATAAAACTGCTCAATCGTTCTAATTTCAGAATAAACTCCCGTATATAGAAATGGCGAATTATGAAGAGCCTTTTCAGCTTCTGGTGATATTTGTTCAAGGTATTCTTTAACATCGACTTTTTGAATTTGTTTTCTATGAACTTGATCATTGACTTTCAATTTGTCAATTGCTTTCATGTATCGTTCATCTTTAGTTTCGGTTTCGTTAAGAATTTCCTCAGGTTCTTCGTCACGACGAAGCTCTTCGGTTTGAAGAATATTTTGACGCTCTCTTTCCCTTACTAGTTCTTCCTCTATTTCTTGTTCGCGGCGAAGTCTTTCTGCCCGAAGACGTTCAAGTTCTAGTTCTTTTTCTTTTAAAAGACGTTCACTTTCAGGTGAGTATGAATCTGCTGTTGTTTCAAACTCTTCAGAACTTTTTTCAGAAAGCCCAATGATTGCTGGTCTAGGTCTAACTACTGTTTG
The DNA here is from genome assembly GCA_963542825.1 of uncultured Acholeplasmataceae bacterium. Taxonomy (GTDB): domain Bacteria; phylum Bacillota_I; class Bacilli_A; order ML615J-28; family CAG-698; genus CAUTZD01. Next base: position 22,204 of record CAUTZD010000007.1, read on the forward strand.
CTCCCTGGGAGTATTTTGTTCGCCTCGTTTAATAACGCCAATGTGTGGACGCTCAGTAAAATGCTGGTCATAGCTATTATCATCTTCGTATCTTGGCTCTTTTTCCGCTATGCGCTCGGTTTGTTCAAGCACGCGAGGATTAGGAGAAATAACACGTTTTTCATTAGTTTCCTGAGAAGTAATCGAATCGAACTGCTCACCAAAAGCGCGTGCTCGTTCTTCTTCGGCGCGCCGCTTTTCTTCTTCTTTTTTACGTGCTTCAATAATCCGTCGTTCTCTCTCCATCTCAAACTCTTTTCTTTTTAAAATGTTTTCTTTTTCCCGCTGAACCATCTCTTTAAGTTTCTCTTTTTCTCTTTGGATAAGTTCATCGTTTGCTTGTCTTAATTCTTTTTCTTTAGTTTTTTGCCTAACTATCTCTTTTTCTTCAAACTTTGTATACCAGTCGATTTGCGGAGCATCCTTGACACGATTAACGGTGCGCCCGTAATTATCAACCTTGAATGTCGTAAATTTCCGGTCAGCCATATTTTAATTAAACGGTATTCCTGCAATCATGTAGTTAAGTTTAAGAAGAATCCTAAACACAGGTCCTTCCTTTACAAAACCAGTTCCTGAAAGTAAAAGGAAAAGAACGAAAGAAATCACGATGCCATTAACAATACCAAGCGTAAACCCAAGCCAACGCGAAAGTTTCGTAATTTCTTTGGAAATGCTTTTATCAATTTTTGGTTTTAGCATTTTATAAACAAACCAAACGGCTAACCAAATAACTATAAAAACAAAGATTCCAATAAAACTATAGGCAATAATATCTTTAGATAAATCACTACCATTGCCAACAAAACCGAAAGCCTTACTAATACTATTTCGGAAACTATTCCAGCCGCTTGGATTAGCTTTAGAAATTTTCATACAGCTCCTTGGAACGATAAGGAACGTTAAAAACCAAGCTATTCCATTAGCTGCTAAATGTCTTCCAGCCCGAAAAACTCCTAGCGCCATCCCTGATAAAGCTCCGGCTACAATTAATATGAGTAATAAAAAATCATATATTACCATTTCTTAAAAATTTATTTCCTTTCAAGCGTTGATAAATATTTATAGTATCCAGCAATACCAATCATTACGGCATTGTCTGTACAATACTTAAGCGATGGGTAAGAAAACTTAACCTTAACATCTTCTGTAATAACTTTACGAAATTCTTCACGAAGGGTTTTGTTAGCAGCAACACCACCAGATAAAACCACCTGTTTAACTTTTTCTTCTTTCGCGAGTTTAACAGTTTTTTCAAGTAACGTTTCAATCAAAGTTTTCTGGAAACTAGCAGCAATGTTTTCAACATCAATTGTTTCATTACGCATCTTCTTTTCATTGACAAGATTTAACACTGCCGTTTTGAGTCCCGAAAAAGAAAAATTATAACTATTATCTTTAATTAAAGGCTTTGGAAATTTATAAATTGGTTTTCCCTCTAAAGCCTTTTTCTCAATCTTTGGTCCGCCAGGGTATCCAAGTCCTAAAACTTTAGCAACCTTATCGAAAGCCTCGCCAGCCGCATCATCAAGTGTTGTCCCGATAACTTCTGTATCGCTAGGTGACCTAACAAGCATGAGCTCTGTGTGTCCCCCACTAACAATCAAAGTCAAAAATGGGTACTCTAGTTTTTCTTCAAGGTTATTAACAAAAACATGTCCAAGCAAATGATCGACAGGGATAAGTGGTTTATTGTAAACAAAGCTCAAAGTTTCAGCAGCAATATTACCAACAATCAAGCTCCCTAAAAGTCCAGGATAAGCAGTTACCGCAATAATGTCAACATCCTTCACTTCCATATTAGCTTTTTTAAGAGCTTCATCGATGACTGCCAAGATTTTCAAAACGTGGTGGCGACTCGCTATTTCAGGAACGACGCCTCCAAATTTTTCATGAATATCAATTTGGGAAAATAAAGTTTCTCCTAAAACCTCGTTATCATTAACAACTATAGCCGCTCCTGTTTCATCACAGCTCGATTCAATTGCTAAAATTTTCATATTTATTCCTCGTATTTCTTTACCATTAAATAGGCATCTTCTCCATCAGAGTAATAACGCCTCCGGATAACTCTTTTACTGTATCCATATTTTAAATATAATCTTTGGGCTTTAATGTTTGATACCCGAACTTCAAGAGATACCTCTTTTGTTTTAGCAGTTAATAAAAGATCTTCAAGAAAATCCATAATGAATGTGCCATAGCCTTTGTTTTGCTCGGTTTTCTTCACAAACAAATTAATAATTTCACTGCGGTCACGAATCCACACACCTAAAAACCCAATAAAATCACCACTGTTTCGTAAAACAAAATAGTAAGCCCAAGGATTTAATTCTAGTTCTTGAAGATAAAAATCTTCACCTAGTGTCTCCCCTTTAAAAACTTGTTTTTCTTCGTTAACAACTTCCTCAATTTCTTCACGTGTCAGCCGGGAAAAACAAATCCCTTCTTCTTTAGACATCGAGATCGAAACCTTTTTTCAAATAATTTGGAGCAAAACTAAACAAATCAGAAACTTTGATAAGTTTGATTTTAGAAATGTCACTAAAACTAAAGTCACCAGTAATCGTCATTTTGTTGCCTACAAGTTTATCAAAACTCTCAATATCTAAAATATCTTCTGGGGTTTCTTTAACAATAACGCCACCCTTAACATCGAAGCTTTTGTAAAAGTAAGCTGTTTTTTTGGCGTTACTGTAACAAAAGTTTTTACCTTCTTTAAAATCTTTGGTTTTTAGTAAATCTAGAGAAGGAAAACTATAAAGCAAACACTTAGTGCTATAGGCAAAAGTTTTAGCAAATGTCACTCCTACCCTGATTCCTGTATAACGCCCAGGACCCACGCCAACAATCATCTTATCGATATCGTTTGGCGTAACTCCAATTTCCGTAAAAAATTTCTTGATTTCATCAATCAAAATATTTTTATGTTTACCTAAACTATCAATAGTTTTGGAAACGAAGGTTTTACCATCCTCACTATATCCAAATACTAAAAAATTAGTTGATGTATCTAGTAAAAAAGTTTTCATCTAAAAAGCTCCTCGATTTTTTGGTAGCTTTTGGTTGTCCCGTTTATCACTACTTCCCGTTCGTGATTGCTGATGATTTTAATAAAAATATCAAGCCGTTCTTTAGGAAGGAGGCTTTTAATCTGATCACCCCATTCAACAACCGTAACACCATCAATACTAAAATATTCTTCAAGTAAAAAATCATCAGATTCGTTTTCAATACGATAGCAGTCCATATGATAAAGTGGCAAAACCCCGTCGTATGTTTTAAGAATCGTAAACGTTGGTGAATTGATGATTTCTTTGATTTTTAAAGCCTTACCGATACCTTTCGTAAAGGTTGTTTTCCCAGCTCCTAAATCACCATTTAGAATAATAATAAAATTAGGAAATAAATTATTACCAATTTTTTTTCCTAGTTCAATCATTTCTTCAGCTGATTTTATCCTTATAGTAACCATAAAATCTCATTATGATTATACCACATCTTAAATACTTTGACACGCAAAATATACCCTTTCATTGTGAAAGGGTATATTGTTTATCTACTTATTTTATTCTAAAACTTCAACAGCGATGACGCCAGGAACATCTTCTAATAAGATGCTTTCAAGCCCGTCTTTGATCGTCTGATCAATCGCTACGCAGCCAATACAAGCCCCTGTCATCCGCACGTAAACAATGCCATCAACAAACGAATCGAAACGAATGTCACCGCCATCATTTTGAACATATGGCCTGAGCTTTTCAATAATCCGAATAACTTCTAAACGGATTTGATCCTCATTCATTTATTTTACCTAAAGATTTTTAACAACTAAATCGCGATCTTCGAATTCCAGAATAGTTTTGTCGTGATCTTCTTTATTAACAAATCCTAGACAGTTTTCAATAACTTTGACGTTGTGAGTTTCTTTAAGTGCCAAAACCGTTTCTTTAACGCAGTATTCTGTTGCCAGTCCGCCAACTAATATTTCATCAGTAACAACGTCTTCAACAATTAATCCCGCTTTGTTTGTTGCCTTGACAGCAGAATATTCTTCAACATCATCGTTTATTCCTTTATAGAAGACATTTGTCTCATTTGGGCGGTTTTTAATGTCTTTGATTTTTTCATAAAAGTCTTCATGGATTTTGCTACCAAAACTATCTTGGACACAGTGACGAGGCCAAATGCCACCAAACTCTTTAAAGCTTTTGTTAGTTGGTGAATGCCAATCACAACTATAAATCACAAAGACATCATTACTATTTATGTAGTCAATAATGTTTTGAACGGCCGTTAAAGCGTTTTGGCAAGCCAAAGATCCAGTTATAAAATCATTCTGACAATCAACTACAATTAGTGTTTTCATAATTCTTTCCTTTCATAATTACTTTTAGTTAACGACATTAGTATACATTTCTTGAACGTCGTCATTTTCGTCAAGTAAGTTGCGGAAGCGTTCTAAATGTTCGCGGTCTTTATCAGTAGTTAAAGTAGCTTCTACTGTTGGAATCCAGGCAATATGATCCTCTAAAAATTTAATGTCAGGAAATAGTGAAGTCAAAGCATCGCGAAGTTCACCATAACTTTTAGCGTCAGCAAATACTGAAATAATTCCATCTTCTTCAGTAGCATCTTCGATGTTAATATCTTTTTCTAAAACGCCTTCAATAACTTTATCAAGCTCAAAGTTCTCAAAGCTAAACACAGCCTTTTCCTGGAACATATGGACAACACTTCCATCTTGTCCAAGTTTAAACCCACACTTATTAAAAATCGTTCTAATTTCTGTAAAAGTTCGGTTAGGGTTATCAGTTAAACAATCAACAATAAACAAAGAGTTATTAGGACCAAACCCTTCATAACGAACGCTAATATACGCTTCTTCGTTACCACCTTTTGCCCGTTCGATAGCCCGGTTAATAACATCTTTACTAACGTTAGCTTTATTGGCTTTATCAATTTCTAATTTAAGTGTTGTATTTGAAGCTGGATCAAAGCCAAGTTTCGCTGCCATATAAATCGTTTTGGCAAATTTCGCATTTGCTTTACTCCGAACAGCAGCTGTCTTCGCCATTGAGGCAGCTCTTACTTCATGTGCTCTTCCCATATTTTATTCTCCTATTTTACCAAATATACTATGAATAGTATTATTCCAATAAATGCAACAACAATCCCAACAAGCGAATAGAGGAACGCTTGAACGTCATATTTCTTTTGTTTCTTTTCTTTAATAACTTCTAGTACAAGCCCAGCAGTTGCAAAACCAAGGCCAACAAAAGCAATATACTTAAAGACAAACAAACTAATCGCAGCAATCGCTAAACCAACCAAACCAAAAACTGTTGATAAGACGTTGACATAAGGTTTTTCTTTAGCCTTATCGTCATCATATTTACCACCAAAAAATCCTTGGTCTTCGGTTTCTTTAGATTCAGTAGCTTCTTCTTTAGTTTCTACAGACATTTCCTCGACTTTTTGTTTCTCTGTTTTCTTTTCTTCCATATCTATCCTCTTTTTATCATAGTTGATCATTACTGTTTAGTTTAATAATTTCTAGTTCTTCAATTGTATTAATATCAATCTTTTTAACGATAATCTCAGCTTGAGGAATCGTTAATTTTTCAAGGGGCTTTGGTACCCTCTCAAGCTTTGTGATAACAAAGCCACCAATCGTGTCATAATCGGGATCATCTTCAGGAAGCTCAAGATCGATGATTCGGTTAACATCTTGGATTGGCGTCGAACCAAGAACCTTAAAGTGGTTCTCTTTTATAGCGACAATATCTTTTTCTTCAACATCGTATTCATCGACGATATTACCAAGTACTTCTTCGATAATATCCTCAAGTGTAACGATACCTTCAAAGCCACCAAATTCATCGTTAATAATGGCAATGTGGGTTTTTTCTTCCTGCATTAACCGGTAGAGTTCATTAATTTTAATAGTGTCAGTTATAAAAATTGGCTTACGCATAATCTTTCCGATGTGCGTAGTTCTACTATTAACTCCTAATAAATCCTTAAGATTTAAAACACCAATAATGTTATCTTTACTATCCTTATAAACAGGAATCCGTGTGTGTCTAATTAGTTCTTTATCGTGAACGATCTTTGTAATACTTTCATCAACCTCAACCATCGATACATCAACGCGAGGCGTCATGACATCACGAGCATTTAAATTATCGAGTTTAAACACACCCTCAATCATCTTCTGCTCGTCAGATGGCATCGTTCCTGAAACTGAACCAGAATCCATAATGTTGATAATCTCTTCTTCGGGTAGTTCAACAGGTTTTTTGATTTTTTCAAGGCGTGTTACCCAAACCAAGAATTCTGTTGATGCTGATAGAATATAAACTATCGGCATAAATAGAATCTTAAAAAAAGCAATCGGCCAAGCGACAATAAGTGCACACTGATTAGGAAACCTTAAAGCAATTCTTTTTGGGAAAAGCTCCCCAAAAACAAGATTAAGGTAAGATAAAAAAATCGTAATAAGGATAAACGAAAGTTTTCCGCCCCAGCTAATGTTAAACCAGGTGTTAAATTTCATACCAAGATCCTCAGAAAAACTAGTAGCTGCAAATCCGCTTGCCAAAAAACCAGCTAGTGTAACACCAATTTGGACCACACTAATAAATCTAGTTTCGTGATCCATATATTTTAACACAAGCTTTGCGGTTTTGTTTTTATTACTAGCAAGTTTTTTCATCTTCATACGATTGCAATAAAGCGTTGCAATTTCTGATAACGAGAAAAAACTATTAGTAAAAGTTAAAATAACGAGAATGATAATTTTCAGCCAAATAGGCAAGGGATCATCGTCAGTGGATTCCATAGTACTCCTTTTTTGTCTATTAATTATACCATACATATACTTATTTGGAAACAATAATCACTTTATAAGAAAAATGATCCTAAAACTTTATGTAGAGCTTTAGGATCGGAGTTTGAGAGTTGTGTGGCACAATTTAAGCTCATAACTAACTTGTTTATCATGTCACATGTACACATTGACAAGACCTTATCTGATCTATCTGTTAATATTAGAAAAGGATTCTCGATATAAGATAAATAGTAGTATACATTGAGTGTCTTTTGCCTTTTAGAGACTACTATTGTCACGTTTTTATTTTGCCTTTTTAGAAGTGTCATCAGTTATTATAAATTTGCCATTTTTTTCTTTATGAAACTCTGCCTATTTCATATAGCTTTTTCTGTTTTTGGTACATCTTAGAATAAAACGAATTTGTCTTCATTAATTCTTCGTGATTTCCTGATTCAATTATTTCTCCATTTTTTAAAACTATTATCCTGTCTGCTAACACAGAAGCCGCAAGACGATGAGAAATAAAAATAATTGTTTTGTTCAAATTTGCGTTTAGTAAATTTTCATAAATCGTTACTTCTGATTTGGGATCGAGGTTGGCGGTTGGTTCATCAAGAACTAAAAAATTACTTTCTTTGTATAGTGCCCTGGCAATTGCAATTTTTTGGTCTTCTCCTCCTGATAATTCGATTCCGTTTTCAGAAAATAATTTTGTAATATATGTATATTCTTTTTGAGGAAAACTATCAATGTTTTTTGATATTTTGAGTTCATCAAAGATTCTAAATAAAGCTTCGTCATTAACTTTTTCACTTGAAGCCACGCTTTCTCTAATTTGAAAAAAGAAAGTCATGTAATCTTGAAAAACAACACCCAAAGCCTTATAGTAACTTTCTGTATTAAGTTCCCAAATATCTGTATCGTTAAAAAGTATTGTTCCCTCATCAGGATGATAAAATTTACATAACAGTTTAACAATCGTTGTTTTACCGCTACCATTCAAACCGACAAGTGTCACTTTTTCGTTTTTTTCTATTTTAAAATTTACATTATTTAAAACCTTTTTATTAGTTCCTGGATAACTAAAAGAAACATTTTTAAATTCAATTTTTACTTCTTCATGCTCATCAACTACTTTCCCAAAGTTATTATTTTTGTTTTCGGTTTTTAATAATAAAATCTTTGCATAATCGAGAGCATTAAGGATTTGTTTATTGTATTCACTAATTGTTTCTGCAATGTTTGATAAATAAATTGTCAAAGTAGTTATTGTTGAAAAATACAAAATATAATTAGCAATTAATATTTTGTCATTATATAATTTAATAGTTAGAAAAAGCAAAACAATAAAAGATTGCAAGAAGAATAAAGCTTCTGTTAAGATATTAAATAGTAAAGCTTTTTTCATATTAAAATATTGAAAATTTAAAAGTTCAGCTCTTAGATTAAGTATTTTCTTCTGTGTAAAATCTTCAGCAGGCAGCGTTCTTATTTCTTTCCCACCACCTCTGCTTAAACAAAAGCTTTGTAGATACTGGTATTTTTTTGTGTTTTCAGCCTCAATGACTCGAATCTTTTTTAGATGTCTGATTTTAAACACAACGATGGTAATTTTTATCGCTATCGTAAAAATAACAATGATGATATAATACCACTCCAAAAATAACAAAATCGCTAATAAAGGAATTATACTAACAACTTGTGAGATCATTTTTTTAAATGTTTGGAAAATTTGAGTAACATTTGTTAAATTATTAGCAAGATTTTTTGTGCTTTGAATTTCGGTATTTTCAATATCTGTATATTTTAAATCGACTATTGTCAAAGCTATTTTTAATTTTACTTTTCTAGGAAACATTTCGACTATTCGCGAATTAATGTTCTTTATAAAAAGAGCAGCTACTTTTAATATTAGGAATATAGCAAAAGACAGAATGATAAAAAATGATAAATCATAGTAATTTGTTTTATTTTCTAATTTTTCAATTACCAGTTTTGGAAAGAAAATGAAAAAGAGCGGTAAAACAGAATCCAAAATAATTTCGAAAAATGATGAAAATAAAAACGATATATTGTTTTTAAAAACAATTTTAAAAGTTGTTAGCAACGCTATGAATTTTTTAAATTTCATTTTTATATTGCTCCAGGTAATACTTTGATTGGGCTGAAAATAGTTCGTAGTATTCACCCTTTTTATCAATTAGTTCTTTAAAATTTCCACGCTCAATAATTTTGCCATCAGCTAAATAAATTATTTGATCACAAAATTTAGTGCTAGAAAGTCTATGCGATATAAAAATTTTTGTTTTGTTTTCTAAATTCTTTTCAATTTTCTCAAAAAATGCATACTCAGCGAAAGGATCAAGTGATGAAGATGGCTCATCAAAAATATAGACTTTTCCGTTTTTATAGTGAGCTCTTGAAATTGCTAATTTTTGTAACTCTCCTCCCGAAAAATCGACGCCTTCATTTGAAAGTTTTTTCGATAAAAAGGATTTTTCTTTTAAAGGGAGGCTGAGTATTTTTTCCTTTATACCACCAAACGCCAAAGCTTTTGAAAACCACTTTTCATCTAACTCGTTTTCTAAAGAAAAATTTTCACCAATTGAATAAGCGAAAAATGAAAAATCTTGCAGTACTAAACTTATTTTTCTCACATATTCATTTAACTTAATATCTTTGATATCAGCACCATAAAATAAAATCGTGCCTTTTGTTGGCTGATATAATTTAAGAAGTAATTTAATAATTGTTGTTTTACCAGCGCCATTTAAACCAACGATAGCGAGGGAAGAATGTTCTTTGATTTTAAGATTTAAGTTTTCGATAACATATTTACTAGAGTTAGGGTATTTAAAATATACATTTTTAAATTCAAAAATATTTTCATTAGCATTTTCAATTAAACTGTCGCCTTCGTAAAAGTTTTTGCTATTGTTTTTGATAAAGTCTTCGTATTTTAAATAATCTTTTGTTGCTTTCGCTGTATTTATCGCATAAAAAAGTTCAACAAAAAATACAACTATTGCTGTATTGATTAAAAAAGACGCACTAACTAAAACTAGATATTCAGGTATTGTATTATAATTATTAAGCACTTGATATGTATTCCATAAATAAATGCCAATCATTTGCACTGTTAAAAAAATAAGATCGAAAACGCCTAAGAATAAAATTTTATTATAAATCCTATTAATTTTTTTTGCTTGCGTGCTAATAGAACTTTCGAATTTTTGTAGAAAAAGTTCTTTGGCGTTGTTTGTCTTAATATCTTTAACATTTTTAAAATCAGTCATGCCGTTATACAAATAATCCATCTTCTTGTTTTCCTCAATGGTTTCAAAAAACATTTTCTTCTCGTTTCTTTTTTGAAAAAATTGAACAAAAACAATCAAAAATGAAAATAGAAATACTATTAATACCAGTGGCGTCGTTAATTTAATAATCGCTATTACTGAAAGTATTATTTTTATACTATTAGTTAAAAGTAGCTGTATTTTATCAAGAAAAAACCATGGCATTGAATATATTGATTTTCTTCGCAGAGACTCAACAGTACCATCTTGGGAATAATGGTAATCGATATATAAATTATCAAGAGTATTTTTACTTATTAATTTGTTAGTTAATTTTCTTTCAATTTTATTGTTGAAATAATTCAAAAGAAATGAAAAAAGTTTGATAAAGAAATTTAATGATAATATTAAAAGTATTTTGATTATTATAAACTTTAAATTTTTTCTTACTAAAACATCATTTATAATCATCGAAAGACCAAAGATGTTAATAAACGGCATAACACCATCAAAAATTGCTTTAACAAAAAGCAAAAGTGCAAGAACTTTTCCTTGTCCTTCGAGCGCTCTTTTAAATATTGTTTTTAAATTATTCATCATTTCTCCTTCTTTTTTTAATCTCTGAATTTTCATATTGTTATCTTTTTAATTTTAAAAATATTTTGTCTCTATGTTATTTGAATTGTTTTGTTTATTATAGAGTAACTTTTAATAAAAAAATCTTGACTTACGTAAAATTCTTTTACTTATGAAAATTCTTACTTAATTTAGATGAAAACCCTTTCATACAATATTATATTATATTAAAAACAAAAGTAAAGAAATAAATAGAAAAATATTATATTCTTCTATGATTTTAAACATTTGTATCATATTATCTAATAAAAAGATAAACTAAATTCTTAAAGTGTTCTTCTACTGTCCTAGGTTATACCACACATATATTTAAAAACAATAATCACTTTATAAAAAAGATAACCCTAGAGCCTTGTATTTAGGCTTTAGGGCTTTATTATTTTTTATGCTATTGTCTTCTTCTTATAATTTCCATCAATTCTTGTGATGTTACTATAAGTAATAAAAACTTTTTGGTCAATCTTACGAGCAATTGCATAGTACTCGCTTGCTTCATAACTTAAAACAACTGTTTCAAGAACATACTTTATTTCGTTTGTATAAGCACCAACAACTTCGTAAACTGTGATTCCGTGATTGTATTTTTTCAAAAGCTCTTCGATAATTTCATCTTTACAAGATGTGATAATTTTGACGTTGACATACTGGTAAATCGTATGAACTTTGTTTAAAACAACTAAATGGATAACAAGTCTTACGATTGTAAAGATTGCTGTGTTAATATCGCGGGCAACAATAGCACCCATAACGATAACTAAAATATCAACAGCAAATGAGAAAACAACAAAAGGCACTTTCGTTTTTAAAGCGACAAACTGAGCAGCAATATCCATGCCTCCAGTTGATGCGCCAAACCTTAAAGTTAAACCACATCCAAGCCCTGTTGCACTACCTCCAAAAATTGCTAAAAGTAAGCGGTCATTTTTAAGACCTGTGAATGGGTTTTTCATAATCCAGCCTTGTTCAAGAATATAAGTAAAAATAATTTGCAAAACAACGCTCATGACGCTTATGTAAGCGAACTTTCGCGAAACATAACGCCAGCCAAGAATAAACAAAGGCACATTAAAGATAGCAATAAAAATGCTCATCGAAACATCACTTCTGTTAAACAGGCGCTCAATTGTCCTCACGATAAGCTGAGCGATACCCGTGACTCCACCTGCATAAAATTTACCGAGGTGAATTAGCCAAATAACTGCTACCGAATAAATGAGCGTTGAAAAGAAGCTACCAACAATCGCAATGATGTTGCGTTTCTTGTCGGGCGAGATGCTTTGAAACCGCGCACTAGTCTTCATCTTCGTATTCCTTTTTATCAATACGCTTAAAGAGCGGTTCAATCTCTTTTAAAATGTATTTTTTAGTACTGCCAAAAGTTTCATCGAACTCACTAAGACCAAGACCTTTAGCGATTTTTTCTTTAGTTTCAACAAGAATTGGTTCGTACATTCTACTAGCAATCTTAATACCTTCAAGAATATAGTAAATCACATCCTCAAGCTCACTTTTCTTCTCAGGGTCTTTCGCAAGTGCCCAAGGAGCGGTTAAGTCGATAAACTTATTAATATCGTTAACTAAAAGATTAACGGTTTCTGTAGCTTCTGCTACTTGATAATTGTCCATGTACTTATTATACAAACGGACGTGTTCATTAACTTTTGAAAGAAGTTCAAACGGCGGATCAATTTTGCTTGGACGGTTGACGGTGCCGTTAAAATAGCTAAGTCCCATTTTAATCGTTCTTTGACAAAGATTTCCATAAGAATTTGCTAAATCCGCATTATAGCGCTCAACAAATTGTTTGTAGGTGAAAATTCCATCTTTTCCTTCTGACAGTTCTTTCACTAAGTAATAACGTAAACTATCAAGACCGAATTTCTCAACAACTTCCATTGGGTATACAACATTACCAAGAGATTTACTCATCTTGCCCTCTTTCATTAAAATCCAGCCATGGACAAGCAGCTGAAACTTAATTGGGACACCAATTGACATTAAGAAAATTGGCCAGTAAACAGCATGAAAACGTAAAATGTCTTTCCCTAAAACGTGAACAATTTTGTCGTTGTCTACCCAAAACTTTTGATACAGTTTATCATCATCAGTTAAAAATCCTAAAGCGGTAAGGTAATTAAACAAAGCATCAACCCAAACATAGATAACATGTTTAGGGTCGCTTGTGACCTTAACACCCCAAGTAAACTTTGTCCGCGAGACGCATAAGTCTTTGAGACCCGATTCGACAAATTTTACGACTTCGTTTCTCCGTGTTTCCGGAAGAATGAAATTTGGATGAAGTTCAATATATTTTAAGAGTTTCTTAGCATATTTTTCAAGTTTGAAAAAATATGCTTCTTCTTTAATCTTTTTAATGCTTTTGTGACAGTCTGGGCAATTACCAAGTTCATCAAGCTGTGATTTTGTAAAAAAGGCCTCACAACTTACACAGTAATTACCTTCATAAGTACCTAAATAAATATCGCCAGATGCTTTCATCATTTCAAAAACTTTGGCGACTATTTCTTCGTGTTTTTTATCAGTTGTTCTAATAAAGTAGTCTTCGGTGATTTTAAGGTCGTCCCAAAGTTTTTTGGTTTTTTCGGAAACCTCATCAGCTAAAGCTTGAGGAGTTATGTTTCTTTTTTCTGCTGCCTCTTGAATCTTTTGACCATGCTCGTCCATTCCTGTTAAGTAAAAAACATCTTCACCTTTCAGTCGAAAATAACGAGCCAAAACATCGCAGACAACAGTTGTATAACTGTTGCCGATGTGAACAGAACCGTAGGCATAATAAATTGGAGTTGTAATATATCTTTTTCCCATAATTACCAAAGCTTCTTAAATGACGTAAGGAGTGGCTCAACTTGATTGCGTTTCTTGCCAAGAACATCTTCGAATTTTCTAACGACAATCTCATTTTTAACTTCACACACACAAACACCACTTTGCCCTTCCATGACAGCATCGACTGCTCTAACACCCATAAGCGAAGCAAGGACACGGTCCCGTGCAGTTGGTGTACCTCCGCGCTGAACATGACCAAGAATCGTACTACGCGTTTCAAATGGAGTAAGTTCAGCAACTTTCTTAGTTAACTCATTAATATCGAGCATCTTCTCTGCAACTAAAACGATTGCATGCTCTTTGACTCTATAAGCATCTTTAATTGAATTAATTAATTTTTCTTCGTTGTAACCAGTCTCTTTAGTAATAACGTATTCAGCTCCGGTTGCGAGTGCTGACCACATCGCCAAAGCTCCACAATCACGACCCATAACTTCGATAATCGAACACCTTTTATGAGAGCTCGAAGTATCACGAAGCTTATCGACGTTTTCAACAATTGTTGACAATGCCGTATCAAAACCAATTGTAAAATCAGTTCCAGAAATATCATTATCAATCGTACAAGGAATGCCAACGGTTCTAATACCAAGTTTTGATAGCGCCAAAGCTCCCCGGTAAGTCCCATCACCACCGATTGCCACCAAGGCATCAATTCCGTGCTCATTCAAATGTTCAACCGCTTGTTCCTGCACTAAAATATTATCAAACTCTTTTAACCTAGCGGTACCTAAAAACGTACCCCCACGATTGAGAGTATCCTTAACACTTTCTTTTGTTGCTTGGACGATTTTGTTTTTATATAAACCTAGATAACCATCATATATTAAAAAAACATCGAGTCCATAGTTGAGTGATGTTCGAACAACCGATCTAACAGCAGCGTTCATCCCTGGAGCATCACCTCCAGAAGTCAAAACCGCAATTTTTTTGATCATATCACACCTCAGCGAAAATCATACCTATTATACCACAGGTTATAACAATATGGCGATGTTTTCCAAAACAAATATCTAATTTAAAAGTAAATTTAGGACCTAATTTAAAGCTAATCATTCATTTATAAAAATAACATTTTAGGTCAAAATAGTAGGTTATGCCGAAAATTTCAATTTTTATATATGACAAAATGCCGAAAATTTCAATTTTCGGCTGTTTCTATGCTTTACTTTTTTACTATGTTGTAATATTTTCCAGATTTTTTACAATGATTTCGAGCTGCCCGTCTTGGCTTTTTAGTTCTCCATTAACCAAATAAATATCGTTTGGTTTTAGTTCGCTACTAATTAGTTTAAACTCCCTTGGAAAGATAACACCTTTTTGTGATCCCATTTCATCCGAAAGTTCACAAATTGCCATCTTTTCGTTTTTCTTAGTAGTGATAACTTTAATGCTCGTCAACACAAAAACATTTCTCACAAAACGCTCATTATTGTTTAAATGATTAATATTATACTTTTTACGATAACTATTAAGGTCTAGCGTTTGTTCGTACTTAATATTAAATCCGAGAAGTTCTCTTTCTTTTTCTCTTAGATAATCTATGGAATACTCTTCTTCTTTTGTGATTTTAAACTCAATACTATTTTCTAAATACTTATTAAACTTTAAAGCGTTCTTAATATAAGAGAAATTAGAGATCATAGTTTTTTTATTATAGCCAAACGTATCAAGAGCTGAAGCAAACACAAGATTTTCAAAAACACCTTCAGCGATGTCTGTTTTTGAAATAAATTCTTCAAGTGTTTTAAAGAGCGGTTTACGTGCTTCTAGAATCTGATTAGCTAAAACCACCCCCATCTGTTTAATGGAAGTAAGCGGAAAGTAGATTTCATTATCTTTAATCTCAAAGTTTAAAGTGCTAATATTGATATCAGGATTTTTTAAGGTTAAGCCTTTTTTCTTGCATTCTTTAAGATAATATTCAAAAGAACTAGAACCTAAGTTATGGTTCATCATAACTGCCATAAATTCTTTATAGTGATGTACCTTTAAATAAGCCATAAAATAGCTTACCATAGCATACGCAATTGCATGTGATTTGTTAAAGCCATAATTAGCAAACTGTTCGATATATGAAAATATTTCTTCAGTCGTCTTAGGATTTCTTTTATTTTTCAAACTCGAACTAAAGAAAAGGTCACGGCTTTTTAAAATAATTTCAGCTTTTTTCTTACTAACACCAACTCGCAAAAGATCCGCTTCTTTAAGACTCATACCTGCATACTCGTGAGCGATTTTAATAATTTGCTCCTGATAAACAATAATTCCATAAGTTTCTCTTAAAACTTCTTTTAAGGTCTCATCGATATCAACAGGCTTCTCGCCAAACTTACGAGCGACATATTCAGGTATCATCTCCATCGGACCTGGACGGTATAAAGCAATGGCGGTAGCAATATCCATAAATGAATTCGTCTTAATTTTACTTAAAACACTACGCATCCCTCGAGATTCAAGCTGAAAGATACCATCGGTATCTTGAAGCCTTACCAGTTCAAACGTTTGCGAATCATTTAAAGGAAGCGTTGTAAAATTGAGGTTACTGTTAACAAGTCTTCGTACCTTATCGATGATTGTTAGATTTCTAATTCCTAAAATATCGATTTTAACGAGCCCAAGTTTTTCTAAATCAGTTGCTTCAAAATGTGTTTGATAAATATTGTCGCTGTTTAAAATTAAGGGCGTATAAACATCAAGCTTTTGATCAGCAATGATGATGCCTGCAGCATGAGTCGAAATGTGTCTTGGAAGACCAATAATCTTATTTAGAACCCCAAAGAATCTACGCATTTCATCATCGCTTTCGCTAATTTTAAAAAGTTCAGGATTCTCTTTAAAAGCCCCGCTTAAATCTTGAGCATTCAATGGAACATATTTAATTAAAGCTTCGATGCGGGTCTTTGTGAGTCCAAGGGCTTTACCAACATCTCTAACAGCCATTCGCACAGCAAATGTTCCAAAGGTCGTGATTTTGGCAACCCGTTCCTTGGTATATCTTTTAACAATATAACTGATGACTTCATCACGCTTATCATCAGGGAAATCCGAATCGATGTCTGGCAAATTCTTCCGTTCAGGATTCAAAAACCTTTCAAAGTACAGCCCATATAATAAAGGATCGATATCAGTAATTCCGATAGAATAACTAACGAGACTCGAAGGAGCACTTCCTCTTCCTGGTCCTACTAAAATATCATGTTTCTTAGCGTAAAGAATGAAATCGTAAACGATGAGAAAATAATCAGCAAACCCAAGTTTATTAATAACATCAAGTTCGTGTCTTAGCCTTTCTAAATATTTAGTCATATTAACGTTACGATTTTTAAGCCGAATTTTTAAACCCTTCAAAGCGAGACTTTCTAAAAATCCCTTTGCGTCCTCTTGTGGATACTTAGGAAGCTTATACGCGCGATCATCAAATTTAAAAGTAATCCTGTTAGCAAGCTTAATCGTGTTCTCTAAACTATCTTCAAAACCCTTAAAAAGCGTGAGCATCTCGCTTTCACTAAGCATATATTCACATTCTTCTTCGTTTGTTAGTTCTACACGGTCATTTTCTTTAATCGCTTTTAAAACTTTGAAAGCTAATAAGTCCTCACGTAAAAAACTAATCTTATGAAGAGCAATAAGTTCAAACGCTATTTGTTTTTGAAGATCACGTAAACTTAAAGCAACGGCTTTTTTATTTTCGGTAATTAAATCAATACCAACATAGAAATTATTAAAAGCTTCTTGGTATTTATTAATTTTCATAATACTAGCATCTTTAATGTTTTCTTTAGTTAAAAAGACAAGTTCACTCTCGTAACTTATCAAAACGAAAATGATGCCTTTTTGGTATTTTTCAACAAGGTCAATGGTTAACTCACTTTGACTACTTACAGTTAGAAGGTGTGACAGGTTTTGGTACCCTATTTTATCGATAACATAACCAATAAAGTTATCGCTACCAAGTTTAAAACGAGCTCCAATAATTGGTGTAAATTTAGCTTTTGCTAGTTGATCATAAAATTTTAAGCAACCAAAAAAACCATCATCAGCAAGCGCAATTGTATTTATTTTATTGTTTTCCATTGTGCTCACGATGTCTTCAATTTTTAAGGTTGAAGAAAGAAAACTATATTCACTTCTTAAATAAAGATCAACATATTTCATACTTAAACTATACCATCGTTTTATCTTTAAGTCGCTTATTTTTTATTCGCTTACTTATAAAGAAAACAAGGGTAACAATAAAAGAAAGAAGGCCAAGAGATCCACCAATCATAATGTATGGAAGTGGTTTGAATGTTTCTTTTGTATAAATGTTTTTCTCACCAAGTTCAAGTTTTTCAAGGCTCTTTGATTTTCTTAAAGAAACCTGCAAATTTTTCTCTTCTTTTAAATTATCACCGCGCTTTACATCAATCGTATAAGAGCCAGTCTTTACAAAGCTAAGAATCTTTTCAAGCTCGAGTTCTGTATTACCAAGATCGTAGGCTAAAAACAGTTCAACACTACCTTCCATCCCGCCTAGATCAATAACTTGGGATTTAAAAGGATACAAGGCTTCGAAACTCTTAGAACGCACCAAAATCCCGCGTACAGTCTCGTCTTCATCGCCGATTTGATAATTTATGCTAGTCTTGCTAACATTGTCCACAAGTCTTGTTATGATGCTTGGGGTTTTCTTTAATTTTTTGACTTTTACTGTTGATTCAATAACTAGCTCTTTGAGCTGTCCTTCTTCTTCATAGATTAGCGAATGGATTTTTAGCTCCTCAATACTATTTGTATCAAGCATCGCATTAAAGATTAAAGTCGTCCCTTCGACATTAAAATCTGTAATTTCTTGGTTGTTTAAAATAATCTTCTTGATGTTTAAAAGTGGATCATTAAGTTTATAGGAAAGCTCAATTGTGTTTTTGCTGGTCAAGAAATCATAGCTTACTTCTGTATATTTATCAAAGTAACTTATTTGTCCATCGCTTACAAAAAAGGTTAGTTTTCGTTCATCACCATTTCCTTTAACAAGAAGCTCATAGCGCCCTTCCTTTTCTAAAGTGTAGTTACGATAAATACGCTCATTATTTAAAAATCCTTCGCCGTTAAAATCAAGTTTATAACTAAGAGGATAAATACGTTTATCTTTAACGGTTGCATAAAAGTCAATGCGTGTGTCCTCAGTAAATTCAAGATTCTTGAGCCTATATTTAAAATTATAATTACCAAAATAACGCTTCTCGAAATCAGGATTTTTAGCAATTAGTTTTTTAGGATACTCTTTTCCGTTGATTATACCTTTATCATTTTCAAGAATAAAAGGAACGTATGTTTTGCCTTGGCATAAAACCATGCCACTTATAAGTTTCACATCTTTAACACTATCAACAACTTGCAAGTTATTTAAGTCTAAAAGTTTTAAACTATCTTCTTCCATAAACATCAAAAAGGACTCTAAAAATATCGCTTCCTTTAAATTTGGCAAATTAAGATATTTAGGGGTTTTAAGATCACTATCATAATAAAACAAATTCTTATCATCAAAACCAAAAATTTGCTCATTTATTTTTTTAACTTTTAAAAAAGCCGTTGGGGTTTTAAGTGATTTTATTTTTTGCGTTTTTAAATCATAAGTAAATATAAGATTATGAGCATCAAAGGGGAATGGTTCGTAGGCTTCTTGAAAAGCTTTTTTAGCGATGCCGATTAATAAATCATCGCTAATCGTTAAGTGGGTAACATAAAAGTGGTGCCCTTCATCGCCCAAAAATACTTCATAAGTTTCATCATTATCGATAACATAAATTTCCGAATAATAATTCCGTTCGTACGAAAGCCTACGAACTACGACAATTAGTTTACCGTTTTCGTCATACATGTCAGTGCTTTCAAGATCTTCTATAGTAAATTCTAATGCGATTTTTTTATTATCTAAATCATATATAGATATACGACTCCCTTCATAGATTAATAGTAGTTCGTGACTACCGACTGTTTTATACTCGTATGAACTACAGTAAATATTGAAAATTACTTCATCTTTTTCTTTATATGTCAAATACTTATCAGCATAAACAATCTTTTCTTGATACTCGTTTGCCTTATAATTTGCAAGCTTAATATTGAAACGTGAAAAAAGATTAATTAAGGCCATCATTATTTTTAAAAGCATGTTTTTTCCTCTTTCTACGACTAAATAAAACTAAAGGGATGAATAAAACAAGGAATATAGCTATTCCACTAACAATTACGCTTGGTACAACCATAATTTTGTTTTGCTTGAGACGCTTCGTTTCGATATCTTTAATAAGCGCTTCGGTACGGTTCTTTGTGATTACTGGATCTAAGAAAGGTTTACGTGGATTAGTAAGTTGATACCCGTCCATCGGATCGTATATCGTTACATGAAAAACCTCTTCGGGAACATTTGGACCAGTTATCCGTATAGTGTATTCGCCTGCCTTATCAAAAGTCAAGTTTTGCCATTCTTTGCCATTAACAAGTGTTTTACCATTTGAAGAAAAACTTGTACCTATTGGAAATTTACTATTTACAAAATCCGTATGTAAAAATCCATATTTATAATCGTGCATAATAAGGTTGTCTGATATTTTGTAGTATCCCGCCTCTACGCCATACCTTGGCTCTAGCTGTTTACCAAGTTCTCCAATATATTTTTTATTATAATAGACTATTCGTCTCTCAATCGTTGTGTGTCCTATTGTATAACTTGGCTCTTTTGAAGCACCAAAAATTTCAAGTCTTGCTCTAGCAATACATGGTTTTGAATCTTTCTCACCTTCATAATAAATATATGTACTACTATTTTCTTTTCGAAACCCAAGAACCCTTCGAATATCCAGTTTAGCAGTAGTAATGCCATAAAAATCAACAAACACACCGACGCATTCTTTTAGTTCGTAAGGCTTATGATGAAACGGGTTAAAAAGTGTTCGATGAATTAAACCATAAAAATCTTCTTCTTCACCGGTATCTTCACCAGCAACGAAATCACCATCGAAAAGGTCGTATTCTCCATCCATAAATTCAGCACGACCATCAAACCCCACAAAGTTATCGCCAAATTTCGCATAAACCATATAAGGCATTTTCCCTTCACTAACAAGCTTTATCTCCATATCATCAAGACGATATTCCCCAAACGGACCATAAATCTTTTCTCCCTTAACAAGTGGCGAAGCAAACGTATAAGTTTCACTTTCAAATTCACCCATTTTCTTAGGAAAACGAACAAACTTAATATTGATGATTTCTAAGTTTTTATTAAGCTTTAAAAGATAAGTATTAGAAATGTTTTTATTGCCACCAAGACCTGAAAATATTTTCCCGTTTTCCTGACTAAACATAAAAACATAGTAATAATCAGGAAATTTTTTTTGCTGCAAAAATCCCGAGAATCCCGTATACCCATAATCAGGACCGACATCATAAAACTTATATGACATGGCTTTGAATCCATCATAAGTTTCTTCGATTCGACAAAGAAAGCTCATAGCTTCGTTTTGATCTAAGTCTTTGTATATATACCCTCCTAAAATTAATGTTTGATCGTTAAGCTTATAAACATCGGTAACAAGGCTTCTTCTAATCTCAAAGATTCCACCTAAAGTGGCTAAATTAAATTCCTTACGTTTGATTGATTTATCAATTTTGGAAATTTTGGCAGCAAAGATTAGCTTCTGGCCTTTAGCTTGATAGGGTCTTTGATACATAGTATAAATATCACCATCAATCATTTTGTAGGTGTTAATTTTTTCGTATTCAAAAAGTGGTAGCCTCTCAAAGTATTCCTTATCAACAAGTTCAACATCACCTTCATCAAGACGGCTTCGATTAAATACCTTGACACTAATATCTTCGCCCTCATATCTTCCAAAATACGTTCCTTCTTTAGTTACATCAAGTTCCCCAGAAAATTTATTCTTGAAAATTTCAACGTCGTGTCCGTAAGCGTTTTGTTCAATAAAATGTGTCTTCTTTGTGAACCCAACAAGAAAGAAAAAACTTAAGCTTAAAATAAAAAAGAAAACTTTTTTCATCTATACCTCCTCGCAAGATATATTATAAAAAGGTTTTCTTTTTACTAAATTATTTATTTGTAATTAATTTATAAGTGTCTCTTGCAATTGCAAGTTCCTCGTTTGTTGGAACAACAAAAGCACTAATTTTTGAGTTTTCTTTTGTAATTTTTAAAAACTCGCGATTAACCTTAATTTTATCATAGTCAATTACTACTCCTAGAAAACTTAGCCTCTCTAAAATTTTCGTGCGGATGTATTCGGAATTTTCGCCAATACCAGCCGTAAAAATAAGGTAATCGATACCTTCGAGTAAAAAATAATAAGAACCGATATAATCAACGATTCGTTTAATCTGAATATCAAGAGCTAGTTTAGCTCTTTTATTCCCTTCGTGCATCGCTTTTTCGATATCACGCGAATCGTGACTAATTCCACTAACACCAAGATAGCCACTTTTCTTATTAAGGTCATTAACGATTGTTTTAGCATCTTTTTTTAACTTTTCACCCATAAACGATACAACCGTTGGATCAACGATTCCTGAGCGAGTTCCCATCGGGATTCCTTCAAGCGGCGTTAGCCCCATTGAGGTATCGATACACACGCCATTTTTAATAGCCGCTAAACTTGCACCATTACCCAAATGTAAAGTCACAATCTTTGATTTCTTGAGTTTAAGTTTGTTAATCAAAAACTCACTAACATATTTATGACTCGTTCCATGGGCTCCATATTTACGGACACGGTACTTTTCATACCATTCATAAGGTATCGAATACATGAACACTTCTTCTTTCATCGTTTGGTGAAAAGACGTATCAAAAACAACTGTTTGTTTGATGTTTGGCAAAATTTTCTCAAACGCTTCAATACCCATAATATGCGCTGGGTTATGTAGTGGTGCAAGATCACTTAGGTCCCTAATTGTTTCTTTGACTTCTTTTGTGATTAAGATAGAGCCCTTAAAACAGTCTGCTCCTTGGACAATACGATGTCCCACCCCTTCTAAATCATCAAGCGAACTTAAGATTTTTTTACCAACAAGATCATTTATCACTTTTTCAACAGCCTTCGTATGATTTTTACAAGCAAACGTTTGTTTTTCCTTTTGTCCTTTATAGTTGATTGTGTAATAGCTATCATCAAGTCCAATCCGCTCAACGATTCCCTCGGTGATTACCGTTTCTTCTGGCATCTCTAAAAGCTGAAATTTTAAAGATGACGATCCAGCATTAACTGCCATAATTTTCATATTTTTTAATTTCCTCCTTGCTCCAATTATTAATATCAATCATTACCTTAAACATTTTCTCCTGATTATCAAGCGGTACATCGAAAATTGTCGTCCCGCGCCCCATTTTATGTTTTGTAAAAATAACTAAAAGTTTTTGATAGTTAAATTTACGCATATGTAAATTCATCACTCCAACGATATGTTCTTTGATATCTTCGGATTTAAATTCAGTTCTAAAAAAGTCATCGCTAACAAGCGTTATTAAAAATCCGTTCTTTATTAAATTATTTAAATAAAAGTTTACACTTTCAAGCTCAGGTTTATCCTCGATAGCGTAAAGAATATAGCGTGGTGAAAACGGAAATATTTGGGAATCGACTGTTGTAAAAATACTCAAATCGTTTCCAATAAAATTAGTATATGTTTTGATAAGTTCTTCATTTTTAGAAACATTCAAATAAATAACACTTTTTAAGTCAAGCTCTTCAGCTAGGATACCATTAATTGTAATACCAAGCAAAGGATTTATCTCGAGAACTAGGTCACCTTTGTTCATCGTAAACCTGATGAAATTTGTGATAATTTTAACGATGTCGTAAGGAAGTAGGTCAAGTGACGGCATCTCCTTCACTAAAAGGTTAGTTAGAGTAAACCAAATCATCTGTTTATCTGCTTCTTTAGTTAATTCAGTCCACGCTTTAATAATCTTTTCATTATCAAAAGTTTTTCCAAAACGCAAAAAACTTTCAAGAAATGTTGCTTCTTGGTTTTCCTTACAAAGCGTTAGTATTTCTAAAATTAGTTTTCTTGTTCTTTTAAGATTCTCTAAGGATTCCATAACCACATTATACCCTTAAAAGACAAAAATAAATTATGAAAAAAGGAGGCATTAGCCTCCTTTTCTATTTACTAAACTATTAAGCGTAAACGTCAGTTGCAAGCTTGTTGAATCTTTCGATAAACTTGCCGATGAGTTCACCATAGTTACTATTAATAAGTTCTTGGTCGGTGTCATCTTGTTTACTAATGACATAGTAGAACAGTGCTTTTGTGAATTTGTTGTTAGCACTTACTGTATCACCAGTATTGAAGATTGGGTTAGCTGGAGAAGCAAGACCTTCAAAGAAAGCTTGACCAGGACCAACTTCACTACGCATTCTCTTAGATACATCGATGAAAGCATCAGTACTAGGCTTGTCGCCACCAAATTTTCTTGTTGCGATATCATTAAGTTCAGTTGCTGTAATATTCATCTCTTGTTTCTTTTGTTCAGTTAGGATGAATGTTTGAACGATTGCTTGATAAACTTGTTCTGAACTAATGTTTTTGAAGTCGCCTTCGAATTTACGGTGTGCTGGCATTACAAATGCTGTACTTGCACTAATTCCAAAACCAGTGTCATCAACTTTTGTATCAGTTTCAACGCCATTAACAGTCTTCTTATCAGGACGTGGATAAGGAACATAACCAAATTGTGTGTCGCTTCCCCATAAGTTAGATGGCCAACGGTTAGGTGTATTTAAGAACCACATATCACCAGAAGCGATTAAACTATGACCTTCATTCCAAGTCTTATCGTGTTGGTCAACACTAATTACATTTTCAAGAACATTTTCAGTAACTAGCTTTTTAAGGAAATCGGCTACTTTGCCGCAAATTTCATTTTGAAGATCAACTTTAGCAGTTTGTGGGTTAACTAAAGTTACACCGGCAGCATTACATAAACCAACCCAGTAGTAAACAGGGTTACCAGTTGCAGCCTTAGCTTTAACTTCAGGACCAAATTTTTGGTCTAACGCTGCTTGAGCTTCCTTTAAGAATTGCTCGAAACGGCTAAACGTCCACTTACCTTCAAGATATAATTCAGCAGGACTCTTTTGGTCTGTTAATGTACTCTTGATACTGTTGAAAAGCTGCATGTTCATGAATAAGCCATTATCAACACCTGGTTGTGAACCGTTGATATTGTATAATCTTGACTTATAAGTACCAGATTGTTCATAAACTTTGTTCATGAAGGCATTACCGTGTTTAGCATAAAAATCTGTTAAATCAAGGATAGCACCAGCCTGAACGAATTCAGGAATTTTTGGTTCAGGAACGATATAGAAATCATAATCAGCTTGTTTTGATTGTGCTTGGTTTTTAATATAATCCCAACGAGCTTTACCCCAAGGTGCGCTTGAAGGATATCCAACTACTTCAATCTTACAGTTAAACAAATCTTCAACTTCTACCCAAGCTTTTTGTTTAGCTTCTTTATCAGGTGCATTGTATCCTTCCATACGAGGATCAACTTCGTGTAAAGCATGGTCAGCTTGTGCAATTTTGATAGTGTATCCGTTCAAATCTGGATAGTCAGCATTTTGTGTACGAACGACTACTTTTACAATAACCGTTTGTTTTGTCTTTTTGTTTGTTACTTTCACATCGACAAAACCGTTTTTCAATGGTTCAATTTCACCGTTAGCATTGATATTACAAATACCTTTCTTAGAAGTTTCAAACGTTAAATCTTTAGGATCAACTTCTTTGTAGCTAACTTTTCCCTTTGACTCGGTTTTATAAACCATCGTGATTTTTTTCTTGTTTTGCGAATTAAGAGTGACTTTTATTTGTCTTAGATTGTCTTTGACAACCATGTTGGCTTTCTTACAACCAACGAGAACAAAAGCCGCAACTAAAACTAGCAGAAAAGCTAAAAATTTTTTCATTCATTCCTCCTTTTAGAAAAAATAGTAAAGGTTTTCATACTTTCAATTACATTATACTTTAAAAAACTTTTTTTTGTCAAATTATTTTTAAAAACGGGTGGTATAATCATATTTGTGAAGAAATTATTAATTAAACTCATTCGTTTTTACCAACGAACATATCATAATCGTGGCTGCTGCCGGTATTATCCCTCTTGTTCTAATTACATGATAGAGTGCTTAGAACTTTATAGAACGCCAAAAGCTCTCCTTTTGGGCTCTTTAAGAATTCTTCGCTGTAACCCTTTATTTAAAGGAGGATTTGACCCCGTACCAATTCCTAAGGGATTGAGAGTGGGACCAAAAGAGTTAATTATAAAAATGCAGCTGAAAAGGATTCAAAAGACTTCTAGATAGACTAAAAAACCTTTGTTATTTAAAACAAAGGTTTTTTAAAATTCTATTATTTGAGATTCTTTTCAAGCTCTTCAAGAACTGGCGTTAACTTTTTCATCATGTTTTCCAAAAATCCAGAAGTAAAAGGATTAGCTAAACCTACAAGTTCTAAAAGTTTTGTAAAAGGATGTTGTCCGCCGAGCTTACAAAGTTTAAGATATCTTTCCCAAGCTCTTTTTTTATTGCTTCTACTTTCAAGGAAAAACTGAAAAGCGCAGACCTCAGCAAGTGTGTAATCAATATAGTAAAACGGTGATGTAAAGACATGCCCCTGGACAAACCACATTCCCCCATCTTCGAAAAACTTTTGGTTATCATAATCTAAAAATGGTAAATATTCCTTTTCAAGTTTTCGGAAAGCCTCGCGGCGCTCAATTGGTGATAAATGTGGATTTTCATAAACAAGATGCTGGAACTCATCAATAAGTGCCCCGTAAGGAAGGAAACATATATCTTCTGCTAAATGCGCATAGAAAAATTTATTAGTATCTTCCTTAAAAAACTTCTCCATAAACGGCCAAGTAATATACTCCATACTCATCGAGTGAATCTCACAAGCTTCAAGTGTTGGCCACATTAAAGAAGAGAAAGGAATACTTCTACTACTATAAACCTGGAAAGCATGGCCTGCTTCATGCGTTAATACTGTAACGTCATGTGAAGTTTTATTAAAGTTAGCAAAAATGAATGGCGATTTAAAATCTGGAAAATACGTACAATATCCACCACTTGTTTTTCCAGGCTTACTATCAAGGTCCATAAGCTTGCGGTCCGTCATAAAAGTAAAGAACTCATCGGTTTCTTTAGATAGGTCATGATACATTTCTTTAGCCAAAGAAACAAGCTTTTCCCGGTCACCTTTAGGTGTAGGGTTACCATCTAAATAGAAAAGTGGTTTATCGTAGTATTTAAAGTCTTTAATTTTTACACGTTCTGCTTGCTTCTTGCGAATCTTTAGCATCACAGGAACGACATACTTTTTGATTTCTTCACGATACTTTTTGACATCGTCCTTGTTATAATCAGTTCTCCCAAGTAGGTTATACCCAAGCTTTACAAAATTTTCATAGCCTTTAACTTTGGCTTCTTCAGTTCTTAGTTTAACCAGGCTATCATAAATTTCATCGAAATGGTTTTGATTGTTTAGAAAAAACTCCGCAATTTTTTCTTTGGCTTCTTTACGAGTCTCCCGATTTTCATCTTCGGTAAACTTTTGCATTTGTGGAAGATTATAAACCTCACCCTTAAAATTTATTTTAGCGGAAGCTATTAGTTCCCGATACTCTAACATTTTTTGATTTTCTTTAATTTGCAAACCAACAAGCTTTTCGTCTTTTGTTAAAAGTTCTAGATCGTATTTCTTAAATAGATACGTTCCAATTTCTTTTTCAGCATCTTTACGAAACGGAGAAACAGTAATAGCCTTAAGTAAAAGAATCTCTGAAGCGTCAAGGTTTGGTCCTTCTTCATCAAAAAATGCCTGTTCTTCTTTATAAAACTTATCGTTCATATCAATAGTATTCCGAACAGAACATAAACTAGCCATCGTTTCGAAATATGTATCATTCTCTTTTTCGTGTAAATATTTTAAAAACTCATCTTTTGTTTTACACTCAAGAATCTTTTTCGCTAAAAGTTCACGCTTTTCTTTTTCCTTCTTAATATCAGGACGCGTGTACTTATAATCACTAAACTGCATAGTAGCCTCCTATAATACCCTCAATTATTTTTCTTTTTTCGGAACCAACAAGATAATTAAACGACTGAAGTTTTTGTAAATAACTAAATATTACAAAACCAAAGGTCATCACAACAAACTCTGATGCTACTGTTGATAGCGCCGTTAAAACAAATGGCGTTGTTAATTTAAACCCAAGATGGATGCCAATAGCAGTAATTGGCATCGTAACAACTGGCCAAACTGATGCTTCAACAAGTGAATGAGAATACATTATTAAAACTGTATAAACAACGGTATGTAAAACCCCAAACGTCAAATCAAACAAAAGGATTGGTGAGAATAAAAGATTTGCTAAAAAGCAACCAAGAATAATGCCAACAGCATTTTCGCGTTTAAAGAAAATAAGAAGGACAAGTATTTCACTAATCCGAAACTGAATATCGCCAAACGAAAGAGGTGCAGAAACCATTACTAAAACTACATATAAACTTGCAAGCATTGCTTGCCTAGCAATTCTTTGTGTTGACCTAAACATTAATCGAGCCCTTCTTTCATCCGGTTAATCATGAAAACGAAGACAAAATAGCTAATGATGAAAAGCGGTGAAAAAACAAACATGATATAACCAGGAATAATGAAACTAACACCGAAAGTTATGAGCCCTGGAATTATCGACACAAGTCCCGCAATATTATAAAACTCTTTAAACGAAGCTAGTAGCCCTCCAGCCTTATGCATTGACAGCCACAAAATAAAAACAACGACAAGTGGAAAAACCAAAATAAGCAAAATTGCCGTAATGATATGCTGAGGAAGTCTTCTACTTGCAAATGACATCTGCGCTGTAAGTAGACAATCACTTATAAGTTCTTTGGGACTATCCCAGCTGCTTCCCTTCGGGAAAAGCTTGTTAGCTTTTTTGCCTTGTGGATAGAGATACTGAATGCTCTCAAAATACGTATTGTCTTTAACTTCGTGCTTATCGTTTGGCTTTTTCAAAGGAACGATAACATCATACATCTCTGGACGATAGAAAAAGACATAATCAATTTCGTCAGTGTAAGTCTTAATTCCAAGAAGCGTAAGCATCGTGTATTTTAGATGAATTTTCCCAAGCTCATCGAGAGTTTTTTGATCAAGTTCTTTTAGTCTTACAATCGTTTGTTCGTCGTTAAGACCTTCGTCCTGCTTTTGTAAATAGAGTATATAGGTCAAATAATTTAATTTATTATTGTCTTCTCTTGTAAGCTTCTTCTCTTTATATTTGGGAAGCGTCTCTTTAATTAACTGGTGACACTTATCAACATTATTTTCAATAGTGTTGCCTAAATCGAAAACAAAATGAATATTTACTTTCTTATTCTCACTAGGACTCATAAACTGATAGACCTCGTGTACAGGTTTATCAGTTCCACTTAAAACTATGCGTTTGTTTTCGGTTTTTTTAGTAATGTGGATATTTTTGAGAGCTTCAAAGTTAAACTCATGATTGATATTATTTTCTTTTGTCCCTTCGTTAACGAGCTGAATCTTCCCAAAGTTTTTTCTAAGGACGTATTTTTCATTGACGCTGAATTTTAAGGAGATTGTCAAAAGCCCAAGAATGAGCGAAAAAATTAATAAAGTAAACAAAACAGACATCCCACGAAAGCGGCGAGCTTTATCGGGGATGAATGGTGATAATAAAAAATCTTTAAATTCTTGCACTATTTATTTGCGTTTAATATCAACTACTGTATAGCCAATATTACTAATTAGTTTTTCAATATCTTGATTCTCTATTTGACTATCTGTTTGGATAATAGCTTCTTTACGGTGAAGATGAACCTTTATTTTCCCTGTAGGAAACGCCTTATGGAGTTCTTCTTCGATGTGATTCACGCAGTGCTTACAGTCCATTCCATTAATTGTTAATATAATTTTTTCCATAATTAAAACCTCGTTATTTAATAATACCTAAAAACCAAATATTTGTCAAAGTTATAATATCGCCTTTAATAAAAAATAACCTTCAAAGTTTTGTCAAACTTTG
>CAUTZD010000008.1:0-48956 GCA_963542825.1 uncultured Acholeplasmataceae bacterium
TTTCGGGACAAAGTCTCGTGATAATAGATGAGACATTTTCACGTGATAATCACAATTCAACGATTTTTTACTAAAAATCCTTTACAGGTAGGTAATAATATAATAAAATTAAACTGTTATAATAGTTAAAGGAGAATAGAAATTATGAAAAAGTTTAAACCAGGAATATTATTTGTTGTCTTATTATTTTCGTTATTTATTTTTACAGGCTGTAAGAAAATAAAGAAAAGTGTAACAGTAACTATTACCTGGAAAAATTATGATGGTGAAGTTTTAAAGACTGAAGAAGTTCCTTCTGGGACTAAACCAACGTTTAAAGGTGATAATCCAAGAAAACCTGATACAGTAAGCCACACTTACGAGTTTAGTGGCTGGACTCCAGAAGTAACTGAGGTTACAGCGAACACAACTTATACAGCACAGTTTACAGAAAACATAAAGAAGTTTACAATCACCTGGAAAAACTTTGATGGAACTCTTCTTAAAACAACCGAAGTAGATTCTAATACCTTACCTATTTATGATGGTGTTATTCCAACCAAACCAGGCAATGGAATATGTAACTATAAATTTATCGGCTGGGACCCTAAAATAACTGAAGCTACTACCCACATAACTTACACCGCTCAATTCACAGAAACCCCAAAGAAATTTACAGTTACTTGGAAAAACTACGATGGGACAACTCTTGATACTAAAGAAGTAGACTATGGAACTGTACCAACTTATAATGGAGCGACTCCTACTAAACCAGAAGATGAAGGGCATATTTATACCTTTAGCGGTTGGGATAAAGAAGTTACAGCAGTTACCGGTGATACAATTTACACAGCACAGTTTACAGAAACCCTAAAGAAGTTTACAATCACCTGGAAAAACTTCGATGGAACCCTTCTTAAAACAAATGAAGTTGACTACGGGACTATACCAACTTATGATGGTTTAGAACCAACTAAACCTGAAACAGATATGTATAAATATACCTTTATTGGCTGGACTCCAGAAGTTGTAGCTGTTACAGGAGATGTAGTTTACACAGCACAGTTTACAGAATCATTAAGAACATTTACAATCACTTGGCAAGACTATAGAGGTTGGACTATTAAAACATCCGAAGTAGAATATGGTAAAGTTCCAGAATTTAATGGCACAACACCAACAAAGCCTGATACAGAAAGCCATACCTTTACATTTAGTGGCTGGAGTCCAGAATTTGTCGCTGTTACAAGCGATGCTAGTTACACTGCCCAGTTTACAGAAAACATTAAAATATATACAGTTATCTGGAAAAACCATGATGATACAGTCCTTGAAACTGATAATGATGTTCCATACGGAGCCCATCATTCTTATGATGGTGCTACACCTACCAAGCCAAATGATGGAAGTTATGATTATGAATTTACTGGTTGGTCACGTAACATTTCAATACCAAATAGTGAAATTGTATATACCGCACTTTTCGGGAAAGTCATAACAAGTGATACAGAACTTGAAGAGATTTATGAATTTTTATCTATTAATGGTGATACCGAATGGGCGATTAAAAAACATAAAAGCTATAAACACGGAACTGATTTAATCTTACCTTCAAGTTATAAAGGTAAACCTATTAGAGTAATTAGCGGTTGGGCTTTTTACAATAGCCAAATAACATCTATTAAAATTTCAAGTTCTGTTACAATAATTGATGGTAGAGCTTTTCATTATTGTTATTATCTATCTTCAGTCACTATCCCGAATTCTGTTACTACGATTGGAGAGGATGCTTTTCTTAGTTGCAATTCCTTAATTTCAGTTACTTTCCCTAGTTCTCTCATAACGATAGGTAAAAGTGCTTTTAGTGGTTGCTCTTCCCTAACTTCAGTCACCATTCCAAACTCTGTTACAACAATTGGTGATGGTGCTTTCGCAGGTTGCAACCGTCTAACTTCAATCAAAGTAGAACCAGGAAATACAAAGTACGATTCAAGAGACAACTGTAATGCGATTATTGAATCAGCAACTAATAAATTAATAAAAGGATGTAATACAACAATCATTCCAAATACCGTTACAGAAATCGGTGATTATGCTTTTGCTGCTTGCTATTTTTTAACTTCAATCACTATTCCAGATTCTGTTACTACGATCGGATATAGGGCTTTCTGTTATTGTACCAGTTTAACTTCAATTGTCATTCCAAACTCTGTTACAACGATTGGTGGGTACGCTTTTGAGGAATGTAAAAACTTAACTTCAGTTACTCTCTCTAGTTCTCTTATGGCAATTGGTAGTGGTACTTTTGAAGACTGCCGTTCCCTAACTTCAATCACTATCCCAAACTCTGTTACAACAATCGGTGAATCTGCTTTTAGTCGTTGCCATTCCCTAATTTCAGTCACCATTCCAAACTCCGTTACAGAAATTGGTAGGAGTGCTTTTAATAGCTGCTCTTCCCTAACTTCAGTCACCATTCCAAACTCTGTTACAACAATTGGTGATGGTGCTTTCGCAGGTTGCAACCGTCTAACTTCAATCAAAGTAGAACCAGGAAATACAAAGTACGATTCAAGAGACAACTGTAATGCGATTATTGAATCAGCAACTAATAAATTAATAAAAGGATGTGATACAACAATCATTCCAAACACGATTACAGAAATTGGTGAACACGCTTTCTTGAGCTGTAATTCCCTAACTTCAATCATCATTCCAGACTCTGTTACAACAATTGGCATTGCTGCTTTTTATGGCTGCTCTTCCCTATCTTCAGTCACCATTTCAAATTCTGTTACTGCAATTGATAGTTACGCTTTTAGTAAATGCTCTTCTTTAACTTCAATTATTATCCCAAATTCTGTTGTGACAATTAATGAAGCAGCTTTTAAAGAATGTACTTCTTTATCTTCAGTCACTATCTCAAATTCTGTTGTGACAATTAATGAAGAAGCTTTTAAAGAATGTACTTCTTTATCTTCAGTCACCATTCCAAATTCTGTTACAATGATTGGCAATGGAGTTTTCGCAGATTGCAACCGTCTAACTTCAATCAAAGTAGAAGAAGGAAACCCCAAATACGATTCAAGAGACAACTGTAATGCGATTATTGAATCAGCAACTAATAAATTAATAAAAGGATGTGATACAACAATCATTCCAAACACGATTACAGAAATTGGTGAACACGCTTTCTTGAGCTGTAATTCCCTAACTTCAATCACCATTCCTGATTCTGTTACTGTTATTGGTCGGGGTGCTTTCGCATGGTGTTATTCTCTAACTTCGATTGTCATTCCTGATTCTGTTACGACGATTAATGAGTATGCTTTTAATGGTTGTGGGACAAATGAAAATAAGTTTCAAATATTCGCAAAAGCAACTAGTAAGCCAGCTGGTTGGGAAGAGCCACTGTCTCAATTAGATAACTGCAAGATTTACTGGTACAGTGAAACCGAGAACAAAGATGGTAAACATTGGCATTATGTTGAAGGCATTCCAACTGTGTGGGAATAATAATTAGTTAAATTTTAATATACCGACCTCTAAAAGTTAATAAAAAAGGTCGGTATATTTAATTAAGCCTTGTAAAACACACACTTAAAAAAAGTTTGATTTTTTCATCTTTTATGGTATACTAATTTTAAAGTACAGCGCTTAGGAGTTATATAGATAATAGTTCCCTGTAGAGGTAAGTAGTAGCTAGAGCTGTTTAGTGAACCTAATGAATACTATTCACTATATGATGATTTTAAGTCCTTACTAATTTTTATAGAAAGGAGTAACACATGTCACGTTATTTAGGTCCTAAATGGAAAGTATCACGTCGTCTTGGTTTTTCAATTCTTGAGAACGGAAAAGAATTCGCTCTTGGTAAAAATGGAAAAGAAAGACGTAATTATGCCCCTGGTATGCATGGACTCAAACGCGGAAAAAAATCTGAGTACGGTTTACAGCTTCAAGAGAAGCAACGCGTTCGTTATACTTTCGGATTGAGTGAGAAACAGTTACGGAAAGTTTTTGATAAGGCACAAAATATGCCTGGTCCTCATGGCGACAATTTTATGATTCTTCTAGAAACACGCCTCGATAACATTGTTTATCGCTTAGGTTTTGCGTCAACACGCAAGCAAGCTCGCCAGCTTGTTACCCATGGTCACGTTCTTGTCAACCAAAAGAAACTTAACATTCCATCAGCGTTCGTTGTTCCTGGACAAACAATTAGTTTGAAAGAGAAGTCACAAAAACTTGATCTTGTTAAGAATAGTCTTGATCAAACGTTGTCACGTAAAGCGTTTCTAGAATTTGACGAGAAGAAACTTATAGGTAAACTCATTCGTCTTCCTGAACGTTCTGAGTGTCTAGAAGGCATCCAAGACAGCTTTATTGTTGAATTTTATAACCGATAATCATTGACCCCTTTGGGGGTCTTTTTTGCTGTTTTTTCCTTAAATCATGTAAAAAACAGCTTTTTTATGATAATTTTAAATTGAAAATCTTGCTTTTTAATTAATTGTTATATATAATACATGTTGACAAAGTGTCTATTCTAAAGGGGATATGGTACCCCTTTAATAAAATAGAAGAAAAAGAAAGGGAAGATATGACAAAAGAAAAAAAGAAAAACAAGTACGAAGATGAATTTGAAGATCTTTTTTCTGTTTCTAATGATTCGCTAGAATCAAAGGAGCAACCAAGCGATTTTGCCGACACACCGATTCTTGATAGTACTTCTCAAGAAAAAACTTCTGAAGAAACTTCTCAAGATGAACAAACAGAAGGCGATTTTTTTGAAGGAGTTACTGAGGCTAGCTCTGAGAAAGAAGTGAAGAAATCAAAGAAAAAACAGAAGATCTCAAAAGCTGAAGAGCGTGCTAATATGACTGAGGAAGAAATCAAAGCTCTCGAAGAAAAAGAAGCTGAGGAGAAAAAGAAACGCAAGAAAAAACGCAAAGTTTTCTTGGGAGTATTTCTTGCGGTATTTCTACTTTTAGCAGTAGGCGCTGGCTTTGGTTATTTCTTTTATGTTAAAGATTATAAACCATTTACAATTGAGTCTTCTAATCAACAATTTCAAATCGACCAAAAGAAGCCAAACACAATTAATTATACACCAACGAAAATCGATGCTGAAGCTAGTATCAGCGAACTGATATCAAAAGTCAATGGCAAAGAACTTGGTGGAATTGTTAGTGCTGAAGTTTATGACGAACAAGCAAAAAAGTATGTCGATAAAATTCAGTTTGGTCCCGACAGACAAACAATCAAACTACGTTTACGTTTCGAGAAGCAATTATTTAAAAAGAAACTTTTCGTACAAGTTCGAGAATATACATTAAATATTGATTATAGTAAGTTCCTTTTCTTGTACACAGTGCAAGATGGAGAAGTTGAATATGCTACTTACATCGAGAGAGAGGCGTTAAAAGATCTTGATGCTCAAGGAAAACTCTTCGCCATGAAAACACGAATCAAGAAAAAGAATATCGAAACAATAAATGATGTTTTCTACGATAGTGCTTTAAAAGAACAAGTAGATTTAACGTCAATTAATTATAGTAAAGTAGAGGATAACAAACTTTATTGTAAAGCTATTAATCATGAGTTTACTTTGAATATTGATTATGTTGTCGATGAGGATGAAAAACCAATTCCTGAACTTTCATCAGAAACGAAAGTTCTTCCATACTATGATAGTTATAAAGTTGTGATTCCTGACGTCATTAAAGAGGGCTATGAGATTGTAGCAGAAGATGAAGATAAATTTGTTAAGACAGGTATCAAAATTGACAAACGCGAACAAACAATCAAGATTCGCTTTACACGTAAAAAGTATACATTAAAGTTTATTTTAGATGGATATGGTGCAACTAAAGCCCCTGGACATGAAAATGATTTTGAACAACGGGAAACTTTATATGGCTTACCACTTAATCTTCCAGGTCTTGACACGTTAACGAAAGAAGACTATGTTTTTCTTGGTTGGAGTAAACAAGGTAATCCTGATGAGAATGCTGAACTTGTTCCTCTTGATAAGAACGCTAATGAGAATCTTGTTCTCTATCCAGTTTTTCGGAAGGAATTTTTTACAGTTACTGTTAGTCATAGATTCTTTTTAACAGAAGCAAATATTCCTAATTTTCCAGCTAAACAAACAGCATATCGGATGCTTAAAGTTCGCCGTGGTGAATTTGACATCGACTGGTTAGCACAATTAAGGGCTCTAAATATTGAGCAAAGTTATATTGATGGTTATGAACTCACACCAGCTTCGCAAGCAAAACTTCACAGCGAAGTTTCAAGTGATATTAACACTCAAAAAGTTTTCCTAGATTATATAACGAAGAAAGTTACCATAAACTACGATCTTCGTGGTGGACAAACAATGAAACTCGTTTCAGGAGTACTTGAACCAAGTGATATCCTACTTGATCCAAAATTTGCTAATCCGGTTTTTGGATATGCAACTGAAGAATTGCCAAACAATATCCGTTTCGTTCGTCCTGGTTATGATTTTCTTGGTTTCTACTTTATTGATAGTAAAAACGTTGAACGGGAATTTAAGTTTGCCCAAACTCCAGTTACAGAAAACTTAAATGTTTATGCAAAATGGTTAACACGCACTGACACAAAATATTATTTAGAATATTATGGTGAGAAATTATCAGAAAATAATGAATACGAATTAATTGGTCCTAAGCGTGTTGAAAAAACTGGAAAAACCGAAAGTCCTGTTTCACATCCAGCTGAAGAAATTAATGGTTATTATTTTGCTAACAGCCCACTGCAAATTCTTGATGGTAACATCGAAGGTGATGGTAGCCTTGTTTTAAAGGCGTATTATAAACGCAATCGTAATTCTATCAAATTCAATTTAACTGGTGGAACTTACGAAGGAGGGCTCTTGAGTGATATTGAAGGGGTTATGAACGGTCAGAAGATTGGTCCTGATTTCTTTAAAGATCACATTACTGGTTTTGATATCAAAAAACTTAAGAAAACCGAAAAACTATTTAAACACTGGAGCGAGGCCGAAAACGGTGATCCAATTGATTTCAATACAATGACAATGCCAAACAACCCACTTACTATTTATGCGGTTTGGCAAGTTGGAATTTTTGATATCGAAATCTATCATTTGACGGAAAAGTATTCTTATGCTTCCGAATTTGATCGCTATGAAATTCGCGAGAAACGAATATTAAGAAACGTTCCTTACGGACCATATGCAATTGAAAAACTTGTTCTTAATGGATTCGATATTACGCCAGAATCTAACGATCTTGTTAATAATTATCAAGTTCTTGTTGATCCGAGCACTCATAAGGTTGAGATCAAATACAATCGAAAAGTTTATCATATTGAATATAACAAAGGTGAGAATGCTGTCTTCAATGATTCGTTTTATCAGAATCCTAAATACACGCAAATTAAATTTGAAAACTTAATTCCTTATGATATATCTCTTACAAGAGTTGTTAGAACTGGATATACATTCAAACACTGGAGTGCAAGTCCTAATGGTTTAGCATTTGATTTTGGAACATCAATCCGTGACAATTTAACACTATATGCTGTTTGGGAACCACTACAAGTTAACTATACAACACAGTATTATGTTCAATCAGCTGATAACGAAAATGATTATAGTGAACTTAAAAATCAAATTGTTCAACAAGGCTTTTCAGGAACAACAGTTGAAGCAACGATTAAAACGTTTACGGGCTTTGAATTAACGCAGCACAATGAAGAAATACGACGTGGCGTTGTGAAAGGCGATGGAACGCTCATCTTAAAAGTTTACTATAACCGCAAAAAGTACAGTCTGGTTTTCCAAACAGGATTATCTCCTGAACTTCCTTCCCATGAAATAGCTTTTGGTAAAAGTTTACTTTCTTACAAACCACAAAGTAACCCAACAAAGCCTAATTATGAGTTTATTAGATGGGGATCTGATGGAAGCAGTACTAGTCCTGAATTTGATTTTAATACACAAATGCCAAGTAGTAACGTTTTTGTCTATGCGATTTGGCGTATTAAAGAATACGAAGCTAAAGTAATTCATTCTCAAGAAGCTGTTAAAATTCATAATAATTCTTATTTTGAAACTGTACAGACAACGACAATGAGAATTCGTTTGGGGGAACCATTCACTGTTCAGTTTTTATCACTTGAAGGATTTGATGTAAATTCTAGTGATTTAGCTGCCTGGACAAATAAAGTAATTAATGAGAATCAGGTCGCTTCAAATCAGGTTATCAATATTAAATACAATCGAAAGATTTATCGAATCACTTACGAAAAAGGTGAAGGCGCTTTTTGGACAGGAGAAGGTGATCCAAACAATAATATAGCTCACTGGCGTGTATCACATGGTAATCTTGCTAAACTTCCGAATGCAACTATTATCGCTAAAAATGGCTACGTATTTAAACATTGGTCAATGGTTGATGGTGGACCAGAATATTTACCAACTACAGGGGTAACTCACAGTATGACACTTTATGCTGTCTTTGAGCAGGTGCCACCTGCTAGCGTTGCTAGATATAGAATCCAGTATTGGTATCAATCACTTAATAATCCTAGCCAGTATGAACTCGACCACGATGATAAAAAACAAGGTAAAGTTGGTGATCATATTGATTTACGTAGTTTAGAGATTCCAGGATTTGAAAAAATAGTTCATGCTGGTAGTGTTGAAGAACTTGATTTAGTTGCTGCTGGAAGTCTTTACGACACTAATACTTTGAAGCTTTATTTTAACCGTAAACAATACAAACTTAATGTTCGCACTTGGAATAGTTTGCAACAACCAGTAATTACAGAATATAACGTCAGTTATGGAACGAAGTTAAGTGATTTTCTGACATCGAAAAACATTCCACTACAGTGGGACTGGTCAGAAGAAGGTGAAGTTGTTGCCCATTCTAATTTCTGGACACTTGAAACAGAAGGCAATAACCAAATTGATGTTTCTAACTTCCTTATGCCAAACCAAAATATTCAAATTCAACCAAAACTTGAGTATTCGAAATATACTTACAAAGTCCTTCATATGACTGAAAAAGTCATGGGCGGCTTTGATCAACGTGAAATCAAAACTTATATTTTCTCTTCTGGTCAGCATCAAGTTAGTTCTGAGAATTACACAGGATATGAAGTATACGAAGGTACTGATTATAATGTTGAAGTATACGAAGTTAATAGTGATATTACTTTGAATCTTAATGTTAAGTATATTTACTACCGCTTAAAGAAATATAGTGTTCACTATAACTTTGAGAAGGGTGAATATAACAATCAAAGCCAAACTGATCCAAATACTGTTTCTAATTTTGCAAGCATTAAGTATTCTGCAAAGATTCCGACTGAAGTTAGAGACAATGAAAAATACCATCCAACACGAAAACATTCTGAATTTATCGGTTGGTCATTAACGCCAAAAGGCAATTTAATCGATTTCAATAGCTATACAATTACCCATGACATTGAAGTCTATGCTAAATGGAAAGTTAATATTGCTAGCTACGTAACTGAATACTACTTTGAAAAACTTGATGGTAGTGGTTACATTCTTGATGTAAGTCGTACGACTGTCCAAGAGTTCCAGGTAGGTCAAACTGTTAATGCCACAGTTTTTGAAGTTCCTGGCTTTGATCATACAACAACTCCTAACGGTGGTTCTTCAAACCTTACAGGGCAAGTAGATGAAGATGGTAATTTGAAATTACGTGTTTATTACAACCGTAAAATTGCTAAGATAACTTTTGATAGTAAGGGAGCTCATGAGGGTAACCCACCACTACAAACTATTAAGTTTGGTGGTAAGGCAACAAATCCTGGTTCTGTTACGAAGGAAGGTTATGAATTTAAATACTGGCGCCTTGAAAGCGATCAACTCGCTTTCGATTTCGACAGAGCCCTTGATGATCCTAATAACTTTGGGGACCGTAAGATTGTTGCTGAATGGCTTGGTAATGAAGTTAATTACGCAGTTTACTTAAAATATGAATCAAGCGATGGTACTTATCCAGGAGTTGGAACTTTAGATCCTGGTATCCATAACGGTAGAGCTGGTGAAACGATTCCAATAAAGATTAATGGAACTATCAGAGATGGATATTATATTGATCCTGATTCACCAACAACAATTACGTTATCACATATTGCAAGTCTTAATGTTGTGGAAATTAAATTGAAACGGAAACTTTACACCGTTAACTTCTATGAAACAATTGCCGGAACAAACGAATATAACGATTTGACACAGTTAGTTAAATATGAAGGCAAAGTTATTAAACCGCTTGACAATCCAACACGTATCGGATATGTGTTCAGAAACTGGACAGATTCGCCAACTGGTGGCAATGCTTTCGATTTCCATAATTATATTGTTCGTGGTAACCTCAAATTATATGCTCAGTGGGACGAACTTACTTATACAATTAATCTAAATCTCAATGGTGGTTATATTCTCGATAGCAATGGTAATAAATTAAGTGGTGAGCAGACAATTTCAAAACAGTTCTCTTCACTTCCATTCTTACTTCCAACACCAAGAAACGGAACTGATAGTCTTGGAAACGGTCATGACAGTTTCAAATTCTTACACTGGCAAGTTAATGGTGAAACACAAACAATCGAACAGATTCTCGTTGCTAGTATGATTACAAGACCTGACCAAAAGATTGAGCTTATTGCTGTTTATGAAGAGAATCCAACACCAAAAGTTGGAGAGTATTATCTTCTTGGTAGCTATCCACAAGCTAAAGTCAATAATCACGATTTGCTTGAAAAATTAAATCAGTACTATGGGGAGTCTGAAGGAAGATGGCTTTCATCTTGGAATCAAACCGGTGATCGAACTATTCTTAGCGATATTGGTAGTGAAATTTATGAACGTGTTGCTACCGCTAAAGAAACTAATGCTTCTTTCTTAAGAGTAGAACGTAGAGTTAGGGTCTTCAGGGTTATTAATAGTGGTGTTTTGGCGCAGTTCGCTAACGATGTTGCGGCTATGCAAAATCAATTCTACGTATGGGAAATAGTATACTACGAAAATGAGCGCTACGAACGTCGTGTTGATAATGGTGATGTTAACTGGTACAAGTACGAATCAGTGAAATGGCGTGAAACAAGCGTTAAGATGAAGATGGTTGTTGGTGGTAATACTATCGAACAAACTATTTACTTACCAATAAAACCAATTGATAAAGTAGTATATGCTCCTGAGGTTAAATCAAGTTCACCAGTTGCTTTAAATAGTAGTCATCATCAAACAAGCTGGAATATTAGTTATATTCGTGCTTATATGAACTTTGCTTTACTTGCAAAAATGATGAATCCTTACGAACGTGATTGGTTAAAACGCGATGGTAAACGCTTCACAAATAAAGAAGAGGCACTCCAAGATCAAGACTTCATCCCTGGAGTTTACTCAGGAGAAACACTTGAAAGGTTAAGCCTTCTTTCTGAAAGAGAGTTCTCTTTACTAAAAGAAGAGGAACGCGTTTATAATTTTGATACGCTAGGAATTAATAGCAACTCTTATTATTCTGATAAATTCCCAACAAAGTTCTGGATGAGAACTGTTGGCGCTACTGATCAAGATAAAGAAGTTCGTGGCTTTACGAAAGATGGCTATGCTGAAAATATCATCGTTAATCACGAAATTGAACAAGGAATTATTCCGGCAGTTCGTATTCTTAGTTAACTTTGGTAAAAGTTTAGACAAAATAAAAGCGTACTACCCCTTAAAGGTGGTACGCTTTTTTTCCTTAGTAGACAAAATATTTAATAACTGGTAAAATACAAAAAGAGGTAAAAATGAAAAGAGGAGATTATTTAATCATTGGTATCACTGTTCTTTTTATCATCTTGTTCATGGGATTATATATAAACGAACGTGTTAAAAAGACATCCAACCAAGTTGGTGTATTTTTTCAAAACAAAGAAGTTTTAAATTTTGAATGTACAGATAAAGTCCAAGCTAAAATCGAAATAGCTACTACTAATAAAAAAGTTATCCTAAAATATTATGTCAATAATTCTCTTAAAGAAGAAAAAATCTTGGCAATTAATTATTCTAAAGAAATCAAAAACGTCCTAGAAATGAAAGATGGAGTTATTGTGATGACTGAATCTAACTGTCCACATCACGAATGTCAAAAGATTAGACTCTCTTCTAAATACACATTGCCAATTGTTTGTACTAATGAAATAATTGTAAGGTTTTTAAAAAATAATCCTGAAGATATCGAGGTTGTAAGTTAAAATGAAAGCCATTGAATTTAAAGATGTTTCATTCAGCTATCAAACTGGGCAGGGGGTTTTAAAAAAAGTTAGCTTTTCGATTGAGAAAGGGGAACACGTTGCCATCATTGGACACAATGGCAGTGGTAAATCAACGATTGCAAAGCTTATCGTTGGACTTTTGCTTCCTGACAGTGGTGATATTTATTTAAACGAAACGAAGGTAGATGATGATAATATTGCAAAACTCAGAAAAGATTTTGGGATCGTTTTTCAAAACCCTGATAATCAGTTCGTTGGTGTTACCCTTCGTGATGATATCGCTTTTGGTATGGAAAATCGACAAACCGATCGTGAGACGATGATGAAAAAGATACCGGAAGTAGCAGAACTTGTTGGTCTTGAAAAGTTTCTTGACCGCGATCCTGAGAGTTTATCAGGCGGAGAAAAACAAAGGGCAGCGATTGCTGGTGTTTTAGTTGTTGATCCTGAGGTTGTGATTTTTGATGAGGCAACTTCGATGCTTGATCCGGATGGAGTTAAGGATATTTTAAATATTGTTAAAAAACTTAAAGGTAGTAAAACTTTAATTACGATTACACATAATCTTGAAGAAGCACTACTTAGTGATAGAATCATTTTAATGAAAGATGGGGAGATTATTAAAACAGGAAGAAAAGAAGATGTTTTTCATTCTTCGGAAGCTTTGCTTCAAGCTGGATTAACACCGCTTGTTGAAATGTCAATTAGTGATAAACTTGGTAGTGATTTGAAATACCAAAAAATTAAGGAGTTATTATGGGACTTAAACTTCAAAAAGTAAGTTTGACTTATAGTAATTCGAAAAAGAAAATCAAAAGGGGAACGTGTAGGTATGCACTCGTTGATATTGATTTAACAATCGATGCGAACAATG
Organism: uncultured Acholeplasmataceae bacterium; assembly: GCA_963542825.1. Taxonomy (GTDB): domain Bacteria; phylum Bacillota_I; class Bacilli_A; order ML615J-28; family CAG-698; genus CAUTZD01. Next base: position 13,148 of record CAUTZD010000008.1, read on the forward strand.
AGTTTATATCACTTGTTGGCCATACTGGTAGTGGCAAATCAACACTCGTGCAGATTCTTAATGCCCTTCTTATTCCAACGAAAGGTGATTTATTTGTTGATGGTAGACTTGTTACCAAGAAGACAAGGCTTAAACCAATCAGGAAAAAAGTAGGTCTTGTGTTTCAGTTTCCTGAATACCAAGTGTTTGAGGATACTGTTAAAAAGGATATTGCTTTTGGGCCAAAGAATTTTAAGTTGCCAAGCATTGATGAGCGAGTCGATAAGGTTGCTAAGATTCTTAAAATTGAGAATCTTTTAAATCGTAATCCTTTTCTTTTGTCAGGGGGACAAATGCGAAAGGTGGCGATTGCTGGAATATTGGCAAGTGACCCTGATATCTTAATTCTTGATGAACCAACCGCAGGACTTGATGGTCAAAGTAAGGTTGATCTTTTGGCTTTTTTGGAGCACTTAAACAGAGACCTTAGAAAAACAGTTATTCTGATATCGCACGATATGGATGTTGTGGCAGAATACAGCAAGCGTATCGTCGTTTTAGATGATGGCAAAAAAGTTTTTGATGGGACACCATATGAACTGTTTTCTGATTGCGAACTTTTATCAAAGCACCATCTGACAATTCCCCAAACCGTGAGCATTCTTGAAGCGATTAATAAAACATTAAATGTAAAACTTAATCCTTATAAGTTTAGCGTTGAAGAAGCAGTTGAGGAGATCAAAAATAATTATGAATGATAAATTTATTTTTGGTCAGTACTATCCATCTAATTCGTGGTTTCATAAACTTGATCCTAGAGTTAAACTTATTGGTCTTTTTGGTTTGATGATTGCTTTCTTTCTTGTCTCAAATTTGTATGTCCTTTTAGGAGGACTCTTGGCAATCATTATTTTAATATTTACTTCTAAAGTACCAATTATTAAATTCTTTAAGAGTTTACGCATGGTTTTGTTTGTCCTTCTTTTTTCGGTTTTCTTTCAGACAGCTTTCAATAAAGAAGGAACACTTCTAAAAACATTCCAGTTCAGAATTGGTTTATGGAGTCTTTTCGCAACAATTTTCCTTTCACTTATCTTTTTACTCTCGATGTTCTTCCTTAAAAAAGGTAAATTATATGTTTTTATTCTCCTTTTGTTTTTAGTTTTTCTCGTGCAATATTTGGCTTTTAAATTAAATTTTGAATTTCGAATCTTTAAGGACTACCAAATAGCAGTATATAATGAAGGCCTTAGAGTTAGTGCTATGGTTATTTTACGAATCGTATCGCTTGTCTTTTTGTCTTCGCTTCTCGCTGTCACAACTAAGCCCGATGAAATAAACAAAGCTTTGGAAAAACTTTTCCACGCCCCAGTACTTGCGATGATGATGGCAATTGCTATTCGTTTTATTCCAACGCTTATCAAAGAAGCTAATAAAATTTTAAAAGCTCAGGCTTCACGTGGAGTTGATTTTAAGGAGATTAGTTTTAAGTCGCGCATCAAACAAATAATATCACTACTTATTCCAATGTTTGTAATATCACATAAACGGGCAGAAGAACTTGCTTACGCAATGGAAGCGAGGGGATATGTTCCTAAAGAGAAACGAACAAGTTTGAGCGTAATTAAGTTAAGAGTAATCGACTGGATCGTTTTGATAGTACTTTTAGCGCTCCTAGTAGCAACAATCGTTTTAAAGGTTTTAAAATATGTTTAGATACAAAGCTACCTTGAGTTATGATGGTTCGTTTTTCAAAGGGTTTCAGAAAAACACAAACGTTTATACAGTAGAGCTAGAGCTTGAACGCGTTTTAGGAATTGTTAGTAAAAAGCCCGCAAAAGTTTATTCATCAGGGCGCACTGATGAAGGCGTGCACGCTTTAGCACAAGTTGTTCATTTTGACCTTGATATCGATTTTGAGGAAAAGAAACTTTTAAGGGTTTTAAACAATCTTGTAGTATCGGCCATTAATTTCATAAGTATTAAAAAAGTTAGCAAAGACTTTCATGCGCGATATGATGCTAAAAAGAAAGCTTACATTTACAAAATTAGTTTCGTGAAAGACCCTTTTAAAAGAAACTATGAGTACTATTTTCCTTATAAAGTGTCAGTGTCCTTATTAAAAGAAGGAGCGAAGATCTTTTTAGGAAAACACGATTTCAAGGCTTTCGCCAAGACAACAGATAAAGAAACAGTCAGGGAGATTTTTACTTTCGATATCAAAGAAAAGAAAACAGGCCTTACTATTTTAGTTATTGGAAATGGTTTTTTACATCACCAGGTTCGACTTATGATTGGAAGTTTACTTGAAGTTGGACAAGAAAAGATGGCACTTATTGAGCTTAAAAGAATCCTCGATAGTAAAAACAACAGTTTAACAAACAAACTCGTTCCTGGAACGGGATTGTATTTACTGAAAGTCTATTATTAAAAAATAAGAATTAAGTGATGCTTAATTCTTATTTTTTCTTAGCAAAGATATTTTTTTATAAATAGCGATGATTATGTAGAAAAGAATATTTACAAGAACGATTACTGGACCACCAGTTACATTTAATGGGTATGATAGCGTAAAGCCTAGTAAAAGACTTAAGATACTGATGACTATTGATTTAATGATTGTATCTTTAAAACTTTTGCCAATAAATATTGAACTACTCACGGGGATTATTACTAGTGATGATATGAGTAATATTCCGACAGCTTTCATTGATACACTAATGAAAATTGATAGTAGTACCGTAAAGATAATTTGGAATGCCCAATACTTTTTATTAGAAAACTTCGCAAATTCTTCATCAAATGATATCGTTATTACTTCTTTTCTAAAAATGATAAAGAAAACAATTAATAAAACAAGGCTAATGGCTAAATAGATGACATCCATCTTTTCTAGTTGAAAGACACTTCCGAACATAAAGTTTCTGACGATGTTGCCACTTGCTCCGCGAACTTTACTAAAGAATACCGCAGCGAGTGCTGTTCCTAAACTAAGAACAATTGGCATCGATAGCTCTTTATAGTTTTTATAAAGATTGCGCACAAATTCAACAAGCACGGTGCCAATTAAACTAAAGCCAATCGTTAAGATAACGGTTGGGAATTTATCAAAGACTTTTGATGTTGAGAGAACTCCGCCAAGGAAAGCACCAAAGGCTGCCCCCGCCAAGGAGAAGTGTGAGATTGTGTCAGCAACGAAACTCATTCGCCTAACGATAATCACGCTTCCAAGAAGTGGTGCAGCAACGGCAATCATCAAGCCAGCTATTAAAGCGTAATAGATAAAACTTTGGTTAATGTTTTCCCAGAAACCCCAAAAACTACTAATTAACATGGCTATGAACCTCGTAGTTATTATTACCATCAAATATTAGGGTTGTATCGGTTAAGTCTTCTGCAAAACCACTATCATGAGTTATAAGAATAATAGTGATTCTCTTTTGTTTTAGCTCATTAAGAATCTTTTTGAAGGCCAAAAGGTTTTCGCTGTCGATAGCTACGGTTGGCTCATCGAGTATTAAAACGTTAGGTTTATTAAGAAGTGCTCTTGCGATAAAGACGCGTTGTTGTTGACCCCCTGAAAGCGAATTAATATTTACAAAAAAGAAATCATTAAGCTCAAGGTCGTTAATAACTTCATAAAAGAAAGCATCAGGCCTATGATTGTATGTTGCGACTAAAAGTTCTTTGACAGTAATTGGAAATTCAAAATTAAAGGTTGTCCTTTGAGGGACGTAGCCAATCTCACGAATCATCTTACTGCAGCGTTTCTTGAGATCATAATAGATATTACCGCGGTATGGTAGCATTCCCATCATGATTTTTGCAAGTGTCGTTTTACCACTGCCATTAGGTCCAACAATTTTTAAAAAGCTTCCTTCAGGAATAAGAAGATTTAAATCCTTGATAACTGGTTTATTTTTGTATTCAAAATTAAGATTTTTTATTTCAATTTTCATATTTTTACCTTTACAATTTTACCAAATGTTTATCCTTTTTTCCATAGATATTTTTATCTTTGTATGGTATAATCAGTTTTGTGAGGTAATAAAGATGGCAGGTTTTTTTGTAACATTCGAAGGAACGGAAGGTAGCGGAAAAACAACCCTTTTAAAAGAAATTTTCGAATATTTTAAAGCCCATAATATTACCGTATATCAAACAAGAGAACCAGGGGGAACCGTAGTGTCCGAGGCAATCCGTAAAGTCATCATGGACTACGAAATGGATCCGACAACCGAAGCGCTCCTTTATGCTGCTAGTCGAAATGAGCATGTCAAAAAGGTTATTAAACCCCGGCTTCAAAATAACGAAATTATCATTTGTGATCGCTTCTACGATTCTTCACTTGTCTACCAAGGCTTAGGACGTGGTTTAGGCATTGATTATGTTTTAAAACTTAATAGGGAATATGCTTTAAATGAAGTAAACCCTGATCTCACATTTCTTCTTTTATTAAACCCTAAAGACGGACTCAACAGAATCAAAACGAATGCGCGAAATGTTAATCGTTTTGATAACGAGAAACTTGAATTTCACGAATATATTTATAAAGGTTATGTTGAACTTGCGAAACGTTTTCCAAATCGATATGTTGTTATTGATGCCTCAGAGAGTAAAGAAAAAGTTCAAGCCAAAGTTCTTGAGATTCTTCTGAAGAGGATTAAGAATGTTTGAGACTTTTAAAGAACACCAAAGCGAAGTTAAAAAACTTATCGACAACTCTTTTGAACGCAAAAGATTATCTCATCTTTATTTATTTGTTGGCAGTCAAGGAAGTTTAAAAGAAGAGGGAGCATTATACCTGGCTTCCAGAATTCTTAGCGATTGTCATGGATGTGGAAATTGTAATAACTGCAAAAAAATTGAGATGAACCCCTATTTGTATGTAGTTAAACCAATGAATGATTTCATCGCTAAAAATCAGGTTGAGGATTTTCTAAATTCTTTTAGAATTCGTGATGAACACAATCGCTTTTTTATTTTTTATGATTTTGATAAAATCAGTGATAATAATGCTAACCTTTTACTTAAATATTTAGAAAAAATCCAGGATAACGTTTATGGAGTTATTATTACAACGGATCTTCATAAAATACTCCCAACTATTAGATCACGTTCCCAAGTTATCTTTTTTAAAAGTCTACGTGAAGATGTTTTGGCTTCACTGATTGATCCTGAGGAAACAAACCGAAAAAAAGCTGAGATTGTTGTTACCTTAACTAGTGACCCCCAGGAAGCGAAAAACTTTTTGGTCAGCGAAAAGATTGATTATCTTATTGATCTTGCTGTTGAAATTCATAGAGCCCTCGAAAAACAAAATGCAGATCCGATAATTTTATACGCAAGCATGGGCGAAAAACTTATACGAGAACATAACCGGCAAGACTTTTCATACCTAGCTTCGCTTCTTATAACGCTTCAAAACGAGAAGCTTAAAGTCATTGCTGGGTCAGAGGCTCACATATTCGAGGACTTTTTTACTGATTTTTCATCGAGCCTCAAAGAGAAAACAAACCTCAAGATTCTCGAGCTCCTTTTAGAACTTGAAGACAAACTTACATATAACGTTAATCTAAATCTTATCTTCATTAGTTACCTAACAAAAATTAGAGATTTAATCATTAGTGATTTAGAAAATTAATGATATTAAATAAACGGTCTAAGATTTTCCTTAGGCCGTTTATTTTCCTTTAACTTTAAAAAGTGTGGTAAAATAAAAGAGAATTTTATCTCTTATTAAAAATATTTAGAATAGTAGGTATATATGAAAGTAATTGGTGTAACTTTTAATAAAGTTGGCAAAATATATTGGTTTGATCCTTGCGATAAGAAATTTGAAATTGGTGATAAAGTCGTTGTCGAAACGATTCGTGGTCAAGAACTTAGCGATGTCTGTTTGACAAACATCACAATCGATGAGCAAACACTTGATTATGAAGTCAAACCAGTTTTAAGAAAAGCTGACGAAGAAGATTTAGCGGTTTATGAAGAAAACCTCGAAGAAGCTAAAAACAGTATTGATGATATCAAACAAATAGTTTCAGAATCAGGGCTTGATATGAAGGTTGTTGGGTGTGAATATACGCTTGACCGTGAGAAACTCATCGTCTTTTATACAGCCGATGGACGCATTGACTTTCGTGAACTTGTACGTACGTTAGCGAGGGAATTTCAAGTTAGAATTGAACTTAGACAAATTAGTTCCCGTGACGAAACAAAAATAAAAGGCGGTATTGGTATTTGTGGTTTACAAACTTGCTGTTCCCGCCATCTTAGAGAAATTGATTTCGTAACGATGAAGGATGCTAAAACCCAGGATTTGAATTTAAGTTCTGGTAAAAGTATGGGCGTTTGTGGAAAACTGATGTGCTGTATTAATTACGAGGTTAAGCTTTATGAAGAAGCAAAGAAGACAGCCCCCCAACAAGGAATGAAAATTAAAACAAAGGAATGTAACTGCGCGGAAGTAATCAGCATTAATTATGTATCAGGCATTATCACCGCTAAGCCATATGAAGGCGATACTCTTTTCAAAACCAAACTAGTTGATGCAGTTATTCTTACGGAGAAAGAATTTTTAAAAGAAAAAACAAAAGGTATTACTTTTAAAGAAGAATTAAAGCCAGTTGTTAACAAACCAGAAAACACCGATCTCATAACTGATAGTGATTATTTAAAGAAAAGTAGCGAATTTAAAAAGCAAAAGGAAGAGCAAAAGAAGAAAAACAACAATAACTTTTCTTTACAAAATAATCGTGATCGAAACCATAACAATCGTCATTTCAACCGTAACAATAAGAAGAAAAACCGTGGTGATGTTGAAGTAACAACTGTTGTTATCCCTAAGAAATAATTATGGAAATTAATGATCTTTTACTAACAGGTTTAAAAATTTACCAAGATTCAGAAAGTTTTAAGTTTTCAATTGATTCTTTACTGCTCGCTGATTTTGTTGAACTAAAGCCTAAAGACAAAGTCTTAGAGTTTGGTAGTGGTAACGGGGCTATTCTTCTTTATCTCTCCCAAAAGTTTCAAAACCAGATGCTCGGTATTGAACTAATCCCGGAAATGGTAACACTTAGTAATAAGAGTTTAGAATTAAATCATTTAGAAAAAAAAATTACATTTAAAGAACTCGATATTAAAAAAGCCCATTTAGTTCTCGGGGCTAACCGTTATGACTGTGTGATTAGTAATCCGCCATACTTTAAAAAAGGACGTGGATTAGTGAATGATGCCCTCAATAAAACCAATGCTCGTCACGAGCAAACGATAACGTTTAAGGAGATTGTTTCCGAAGCTAAGAAAGTTTTAGTTGATGGGGGACGCTTCTATTTTATCCACCGTGCCGAGTGGATTAGCGAAATCATTAAAGTTTTAGCTGATAATAATTTTGGACTTTTTAGTTTAAGGAACGTGTATCCGAAAAAAACAAGCGATAGTGCTTTGCTTTTACTGGTTGAAGCAAGACTTAATAGGAATTCGGAAACAAAGATTTTAAAACCCCTTTATATTTATGATGGGGAAGAATATAGTGAGGAAATTAAAGCGATTTATAAATTGCGGAAAGGATAAAAAAGATGTTTTTAACATTACTTACAAAAGAAGAAAAGTACCGTTTTCTTGATTTGATTATGAAGATTGTGAGTGTATCAGGTGAGCCTAGTGAAATTGATTTGCAAGTTGTTGACCGTTTACGGAAAGAAATGGGAGAAGATGTCAATAAATATAAACAGGAGCACTATCCCGTTCAAGAACTTATTGCCTATTTTTCTTCTAAAAATAAGTCAACAAAAAATTTGATTTTTCTTAATTTGGTAGCAGCATCGCTTTATGATGAATGGTACAGTGTCGAGGAACATTTTTTAATCGAAGAAGTTCAAGAGGCTTTTGGAATCGATCAGAAAAAGAAAAACGAACTAATGAAACTCGTATACGCTGAGCGGGATCTTAGAGAGAAAACGAAGCGTGCAATTCAAGAGGCATAAAAAATGCCTCTTTATTTAATTCCAACGCCAATTGGTAACTATGAAGATATTACTTTAAGAGCCGTTGAAACCCTTAAAAATGTAGATCTCATTTTGTGTGAAGATACAAGGATTACCGGACTTTTATTAAGCCACTTAGGAATAAAAAACTATCTTAAATGTTACCAAGAGTTTAACGAAACCGAAGTTTCTAAATATGCAATCAAGCTTTTAAAAGAGAACAAAAGCATCGCTTTAGTAAGTGATGCGGGGACTCCGCTTTTAAGCGATCCTGGCTATGTTATTGTTAAGGAAGTGATTAAAGAAAATATTGAAATTATATCACTTCCCGGTCCTAGTGCTTTTTTGACAGCTTTAGTCAAGTCTGGCGTTAGTTTGAACCATTTTTATTTCCATGGGTTTTTAAGTGCTAAGGCTGAGCAAAGAGAGAAAGAGTTAAAAAGTCTTACGAGTATTAAAACGACTTTAGTTTTTTATGAAGCTCCGCACAGGCTTTTAAAAATGCTTGAAGATCTTTTGCTTGTTTTTGGCGATCAGGAAATTGTTGTTGCCCGCGAACTAACAAAAAAACACGAAACTTTTTATCGAGGGTTAATTAGTAGTTTACTTGATACTATCACTTTAAAAGGTGAGTTTGTTGTTATCATTCCTTATAGGGAGAAAGAAATAAAGGGCTCAATTAAAGAACTATATGATGAAGCTTTAAAAGAGACTAAAGATGAAAAACTTGCCATGAAAAAAGTTGCAAGTCTTAAAAATATTAGTAAATCAGCAGTTTATAAAGAAATCGAAAAGTATAAGTAGCACAAAAAATTCGTGTGCTTTTGATAATTAATGGTGTATAATATAAACGTGTAGTTTAAAGGGGGAATTTAAATGGCAAACAAAAAAGTATTTGAATCGATGGATGGTAACCAAGCAGCGGCCTATACGGCTTATGCCTTTACAGAAGTTGCTGGTATTTATCCAATTACGCCTTCATCACCAATGGCTGAGTATGTTGATGAGTGGGCAAGTAAAGGAAAGAAGAATCTCTTCGGTGTTCCTGTAAAAGTTATTGAGATGCAAAGTGAAGCAGGAGCAGTAGCCTCTGTTCATGGATCGCTACAAGCTGGAGCTTTAACTACAACTTTTACAGCCAGTCAAGGACTTCTTTTAAAGATTCCAAATATGTATAAAATTGCAGGTCAATTGCTTCCTGGTGTTATTCATGTAGCTGCTCGGTCAATCGCTGCTCAGGCTTTATCAATCTTCGGCGATCACCAAGACGTTATGGCAGCTCGACAAACAGGTTTTGCAATGCTTGCATCAGGTAGTGTTCAAGAAGTTATGGATCTTGGCGGTGTCGCACATCTTGCAGCAATCAAATCATCAATTCCATTTTTACATTTCTTTGATGGATTTAGGACAAGTCACGAAATCCAAAAAGTGGAAGTTATGGATTATAAAGTATATGATAAACTTATTGACTATCAAAAGGTTGATAGTTTCCGGAAACGATGCTTAAGCCCAAATCATCCAGTAACACGCGGATCTGCTCAAAACGATGATGTTTATTTCCAAACTCGGGAAGCCCAAAATGAATACTATTTACAAGTTCCAGATATCGTCCATAACTATATGGCAGAAATTTCTAAGGTAACTGGAAGACACTATGACCTATTTACTTATTATGGAGCTAGTGATGCTACTGATGTTATCGTAGCGATGGGTAGCGTTTGTGATACTGTTGAAGAAGTTGTTGACTATTTAAATAAAAAAGGCGAGAAAGTTGGTGTTTTAAAAGTTCACCTTTATCGTCCATTTAGTGTTGACTATTTTAAAAAGGCTCTTCCTGAAACGGTTAAGCGTATTGCGGTTCTTGATCGGACGATTGAGCAAGGAAGCACTGCAGAGCCACTCCTTCTTGATGTTCGGAATGCCTTTTTCAATACACCACACGCTCCAAAGGTTGTCGGTGGACGTTATGGTTTAAGTAGCAAAGATACAACTCCTGGTCAAATTGTAGCTGTCTTTAAAAACTTAAAAGCGAAAGATGGCTTAGAAAGATTTACTATCGGTATTGTTGATGATGTTACACATCTATCACTTCCTGTTACTGAAGAGCCAAACACAACTCCTGAGGGAACTAGTCAACTAATTTTCTTTGGTCTTGGTAGTGACGGTACAGTTGGCGCTAATAAAAATACGATTAAATTAATTGGTGATACAACTGACTATTATGCTCAAGCTTATTTCGCTTATGATTCTAAGAAGTCAGGCGGTGTTACTCGTAGTCATTTACGTTTTGGTAAGAAGCCAATTAAATCCCCTTATTTAGTAAGTGTTGCAGACTTTGTTAGTTGTTCTCTTGATACATATCTTGAAAAATATGATATGCTTGCTAATCTTAAAGTTGGCGGAACTTTCCTTCTTAATACTAACAAAACGGAAGAAGAACTTATAAACTTCATGCCAAATAGTTTTAAGAAAACTTTGGCTTTAAAGAAAATCAAATTCTTTGTTGTTGATGCGATTACTTTAGCACGCGAGATTGGTTTAGGAAACCGTACTAACACAATTTTACAATCATCATTCTTTAAACTTAATGAGCAAATTATGCCTTATAAAGAAGCGCAAAAGCTCATGAAAGAATATGCTTATAAATCTTACATCAAGAAAGGTGAGAAGATTGTTGAGTTAAACTATCAAGCGATTGATAAGGGTGCTGAAGGATTAAAGGAAATTAAAGTTTTAGATGAGTGGAGAAATCTTCCCGCTGATTCTGAAAACAGCAAAACTAAACTTCCTGATTTCGTGAAGAAAATCGCTAATCCAATCAATGCTATTAAGGGCTACGATCTTCCTGTATCAACATTTAAAGATTATGCTGATGGTCAGATGGTTCAAGGAACTGCGGCTTACGAAAAACGTTATATCTCTCCATTTGTTCCTAAATGGAAAGTTGAGAACTGTATCCAGTGTAACCAGTGTGCTTTCGTTTGTCCACATGCTGTTATTCGTCCGTTTTTATTAAATGAAGAAGATCTTAAAAAAGCTCCGAAAACTCTTGATCATAAAAAGGCTCTTGGACCAAATCTTCAAGAGTATGAATACACTATTCAAATTTCGATTGCTGACTGTACAGGGTGTGGAAACTGTGTTGAACGGTGTCCAGGAATGCGTGGCGAGAAAGCCCTCCAAATGGTTAACCTTGATGAGGAAATCAACCGCGGTAAAGATAAAGAAGCCCTCTATGCTTTCAATAACTTCAAATATCGTACTGATCTAGTTGATATTTTCCAAAATCCAAAGAATTCACAATTTGCACAACCTTTGTTTGAGTTTAGTGGAGCTTGTGCAGGGTGTGGTGAAACACCTTACGTTAAACTTGTTACTCAGCTTTTCGGGGACCGGATGTTAATTACTAATGCCACTGGTTGTTCGTCAATTTATGGTGGTAGCTACCCAACAACTCCATATACCGTTAACAAAGAAGGCTTCGGACCAGCTTGGGCTAACAGCTTATTTGAAGATAATGCTGAATTTGGCTTTGGTATGCATATGGCTAACGAAACGATTAGAATTCGCTTGATGAAATATTTCCTTGAAGTAATCGAAACGACTCAAAACGAAGAGTTAAAAGCCAACTTAAAGCTTTGGATTGAAAACAAAAATTCTGGTAAAGAAACGCGTAGACTTTATTCTTTGATTGTTGAAGGGCTAAAGAAAGAGAAATCACCAAGCGCAAAAGAAGCATTAAAACTTGAAGATTATATCGTCAAACGTAGTCAATGGATTTTTGGTGGTGACGGCTGGGCTTACGATATTGGATATGGTGGTCTTGATCACGTTATCGCTAACCAAGAAGATGTTAATATTTTAGTTCTCGATACTGAGGTATATTCAAATACTGGTGGACAATCAAGTAAATCATCACCTTATGCTTCGATTGCTAAATTTACAGCATCGGGAAAGAAAGGCAAGAAAAAGGACTTAGCGGCTATTGCGATGAGCTATGGGCACGTCTATGTTGCGTCAATTGCCCATGGCGCTAACCAAGCCCAAATGTTAAGAGCAATCAAAGAAGCCGAAAGTTATGATGGTCCATCTTTAATCATTGCTTATTCACCATGTATTGCTCATGGTCTTAAGAACGGTATGGGCTTTAGTCAGCTTGAAGCGAAGCTTGCTGTTGATTGTGGTTACTGGAATCTCTTTAGATATGATCCACGTCTTGAAAAAGAAGGCAAGAACCCATTCCAGCTTGATTCCCGCGAACCTAACTGGGATCTATATAATGACTTCTTGATGTCAGAGCGGAGATACGCTCAGCTTAAGAGTATCAATCCAGAACATGCAGACAGCTTACTCAAGCACAATAAAGAGGACGCTCAAAGAAGATATAAGATGTATAAACGCTATTTAGCGATGGACTATTCGCTTCCAGAAGCAAGCACGGAAAAGTAAAAGAAATCAAAGTAAAACGGGATGGCTAAACCATCTCGTTTTTTACTTTTAGGTAGTTAAAATTGCACAAAATCAATTTTTAGGTATAATTTCCTAAATAGTAGGAATTATTGATGAAAAAGTTTTTGTGTTTTTGTTTATTAGTTATATTAATGGTTGTACCTCTTAGTGGTTGTAAAGCGGAAGAATCAAAGCTGAATGTCTACACTTACCAGCTTGATCCTGTTTTTAGTATTACACCACTTGTAAGAACGATAGGACGCGATGGCCTTACAAAAGAAACAATAACTAAACTGAATCAAAGACTCAAAGAACTCGATGATATGTTTAACCCATATAACGAAAAGAGCATGTTATCTAAGCTTAATAAAGAGAAAACACTAGAAGTAAGTGACGAATTCATTTATTTACTTAAGACTGGTTTTCAAACAGGAGAAGATACTAAAGTTAATGGAGTTAGGAAATATCAGTTAAGCATGTTCCCGGTTTTTTCTTTGTGGAAGTTTAAGGATAATTATTATAACTTTTTAAGCGATAATAAAATTGATAAAATTCCTTCTGACACCGAAATCAAAAAAACTATTAGTTATGTAGATGATGATAAAATCAAAATCGAAGGCAATAAGGTAACGCTTGGTGAAAACCAAATGATTGATCTAGGATCGATTGCTAAAGGATATGGTGCCGACGAAGTTAGAAAAATTTTAGAGGAAAAGAAAGTTAAAAGTGCAATCATTGATATTGGGGGAAATATTGTGCTTTTAGGGAAGAATATCGCTAGCAAGGAAAAAGGTTTTAAAGTTAAAATTAAAACCCCAGAGACGCCAAAAGAAGCGTTTTTGGAACTTGATGAAAAAACAAATTACCTTGGATATATTTATGGTAAGGATACTTCAGTAGTAACTAGTGGTACTTATGAGCGTTTTGTAAAATTACTTGAAACAGTCGACGGTGGATTTAAAATTACTGATTTTCATCATATTTTAGATTATGAAACGGGATATCCGATGTTTTATGATCCTTTGAAAAAAGCATATAAAAAAGAACGGTTAATTTCTGTGTCAATTATTACTCCTAATTCAGCTAAAGCTGACAGTTTATCTACGTCTGTTTTCTGTATGGGTTTAGAAAAAGGTTTAGAATTTGTTAATAAGCTTAATGATGTTGAGGCTATTTTTGTAACGGGTGATAAAAAGGTCTATGTATCAAATGGCTTAAAAAACGAGTTTGTGTTTAATACTAATTTAGTGCAAAGAGGTTATAAATATGTTAAAGATTAAAAATTTATGGGTCAAAGTTCAAGATAAGATGATTCTTAAAGGTATCGATATGGAGATTCCTGAAAACGAGATTCATGCAATTATGGGTCCAAATGGTACTGGCAAATCAACGCTTGCTGAAGCGATTATGGGTAACCCTGAATATGAAATTGTGAAGGGTGAGATCCTTTTAGATGGTGAAGATGTTTTAAAGATGACGGTTGATGAAAGAAGCCGAAAAGGAATCTTTTTAGCGATGCAGTATCCGATGGAAATTAGTGGGGTAACAAACACTAATTTTATTCGTAAAGCTTTAGAGGCGCGCGGAGAAAAACTTAATCTTTTAAAGTTTTATAAAACGATTGATGATACTGCGATGAACCTCAAAATGGATCCTAACCTTCCTCACCGGTATGTTAACGAAGGCTTTAGTGGTGGTGAGCGTAAGCGTAACGAAATCTTTCAGATGCAAATGCTCAATCCTAAGATAGCGATTTTTGATGAAATTGATTCGGGACTCGATGTTGATGCTTTACACATCGTGGCTGATGCTATCAATTCTCAAATTAAAAAGCATAATTTTTCTGCACTTTTAATAACACACTACGAGCGCTTTTTGAATTATATTAATGTGGATAAAGTACATGTAATTGTCGATGGCCACATTACTTTAACTGGTGGTAGTGAACTTATTAAAAAAATCGATAAAGAAGGATACGGCTGGCTAGGGGTAGAGGAAAAGAAACCAATTCGTGAGAGCCTCGGGAGCTGTGCTTTAAATAAGAAAAATGGCTAAAATAAATCCAAAAGATTTTAAATTAGTGCTTGATGATACTTTAGCATTAAATAAAATTAAAAAAGTTGATGACGCTTATGTAATAAAAGCAGTTGATTCTCTTCTTATTAAAAACCAAAGAGAAGTTTTAAATTTAAAGTTAGAACTTAAAAACTTTCTCTTTTTAGCTCTAGATAGTAATGATGGCCCTGTATATGTGAGTATTAAAGCTGAAGTTAAAACTCCTACAAAAATCATTATTTTAATAACAGGAAATAATGAAGTTATCATCAAAAACAACTTTAACGTTTTGAATAACCTTGAAGTTATTGTTTTTGGGTTCACAGAAGACTACTTTAAACTTGATTCGGTATATGCACATAAAGCCATAAACGCTAACACAAAAATTTATATTAGTAGTATTAACAGCAAAGGTAAAATACACCTTTATAATACAAAGATGATTCACGAGGTTAAACATACAGAATCAGAAATTAATGCTTTTGGTATCGTTAAACATAAATCAGAATCAGTATTCATTAACGAAGGTAAGATTGAAGAGAATGCCGTTAAAACTATAATCAACCAAAATACTAAAGGGCTGATCCTTGATGAGGGGTCAACAATTGAAGCTAAGCCTGTTTTATATATTGATGAAAATGATGTTATAGCTAATCACGGAGCTGCGGTTGGAGCAATCGATGAACGATTAATTTATTATTTAACTTCGCGGGGTATTAAAGATCACGAAGCCCGTAAGATGATTATTTTTAGTTATATCGATATGGTTCTTGATTTAATCGAATCAGAAAAAATTAAAAATTTAATCACGAAAAATTTAGAAAAAATTATTTAACCAATGAACTATAAAAAATTATTTCCCATTTTTAATAAACGTAAAAATTTAGTTTACCTTGATTCAGCAGCTACCTCTTTAACGCCAGCGTGTGTTATTAAGGAGATTGAGCGTTATTACACAATGTATAACACAAACGTCCATAGGGGTGTATACAGGCTCGCTTATGAAACAAACAAGTTATACGAAGAAGGAAGAACGCTAGTTGCGAGTTTCATTAATAGTAGCGCGGAAGAAGTTATATTCACAAAAGGCA
This sequence comes from uncultured Acholeplasmataceae bacterium, assembly GCA_963542825.1. GTDB lineage: Bacteria > Bacillota_I > Bacilli_A > ML615J-28 > CAG-698 > CAUTZD01. Next base: position 28,713 of record CAUTZD010000008.1, read on the forward strand.
CAACGGATAGTTTAAATATGGTGGCGTTGATGCTTGAAAATAAGGTAAAAGAAAATGATGAAATCATCATTTCCTATCACGAGCACCATTCGTGTTTACTACCATTTATGGAACTTACAAAACGAAAGAAAGCAAAACTTGTCTATGTTCCACTTGATGAGGATAATAAAGTAACTTTAGAAAACTTTAAAAAAGTTTTCACAGATAAAACTAGGGTTGTTTGTTTATCGCATATCACGAATGTCTTAGGAATAAAAGAACCCATCGAGGAAATTGGTGCGTTCTTAAAAAACAAAAACGTTTATTTTGTTGTTGATGGTGCCCAGGCAGCCGGGCACATCAAGGTTGATGTTAAAAATATTAACGCAAGTTTTTATGCTTTTAGTGCTCATAAAATGCTTGGTCCAACAGGGGTTGGAGTTTTATACGGTAAGAAAGAACTTCTTTTAAAACTTGATCCACCATTTTTTGGTGGTGATATGAATGAGGATGTTCAATTTGACGACTTTAGTGTCAAACTCCCACCAACGAAATTCGAAGCAGGAACTCCACCAATTGCCGAAGTTCTCGGGTTTAAAAAAGCGATTGAATTAATTAATGAAGTTGGCGTTAGTTACATCCATAATGAAGAGATATCATTAAAAAAGAAAGCTCTTTCTGAACTCTTAAAAATTCCTGAGATTGAAGTTTATAATAATAACCTCGATAGTGGGATAATTAGTTTTAATATAAAAGGCGTTCACCCTCATGATGTTGTGAGTTTTTACGATACAAAAAACATTTGCATAAGAGCAGGGCACCACTGTGCCCAGCTCATAACTAGGCACCTGGATGTCCTAGGTACCCTAAGAGCTAGTTTTAGTTTTTATAATGATTTAGAAGATACAGAAAAGTTTATCGAAACAACAAAAAAAGCTGTGCACTTTTTTAAAGTCGAGTTAGGAGTTTAAGGTGGAATTAAAAAATATTTATCGAGATATCATCATCGAGCATTTCCAAAATCCTCGTAATAACATCCTTAAAGGCTATAAAGAAACTCGGTTACGAAATCCTTCGTGTGGTGATGATGTTACGGTTGAATGTTTAGTTGAAGGTAATAATATAAAAGAAGTAAACTTTAATGGGAAGGGCTGCTCGATTTGTTGTGCTTCTGCTTCAATCATGACAGATACCTTAAAAAACAAACAAAAAGATAAAGCACTTGAGATTATTAATAATTATTACCAAATGATTAAAGGTGAAAATTTTAATAAAGATATTTTAGAAGAAGCGATTGTTTTTGAAAATATTAAAGACTTTCCCGCTCGCACGAAGTGCGCAGTAATTAGTTGGAATGCGATTGAGGAATTAATAAATAATGACAAATGAAAAAATTAAAGAAATTATAAAAGATTATAAATACGGAAAGCCTACGAACACAAAAAGTGTTAAGGAACTAGAAAAAGGTTTAACTGAGGATACAGTTCGCAAGATTAGTAAACTAAAAAACGAACCCGAGTGGATGCTTGAGTTACGCCTTAAGGCGTACGATGCTTTTTTAAAAGCACCTTTACCAAACTTTGGACCAAATCTTGATTTTATTGATTTCAATGATTATAAATACTATATTAAATCAACTGATAAAGTCGCAAGAGACTGGGATAGTGTTCCAATCGAAATCAAGAAGACTTTTGACATGATCGGAATTCCCGAGGCTGAGAAAAAGTTTTTGGCGGGTGTTTCAACACAGTTTGAATCAGAAGCAGTGTATGGTTCTGTTATCAGAGAACTTAAAGAAAAAGGGGTGATCTTTTGTGATACTGATACGGCTTTAAAAGAGCACCCTGAACTTGTAAGGGAATACTTTGGAACAGTTGTTAGTTATAACGATAATAAATTTGCAAGCCTCAATACTGCCGTTTGGAGCGGGGGGAGTTTTATCTATATTCCTAAAGGTGTTAAACTTACAAAGCCACTACAAAGCTATTTTCGGATTAATTCTAGCCAAATGGGACAGTTCGAACGAACTTTAATTATTGTTGAGGAAGATGCAAGTGTAAACTACGTTGAAGGCTGTACAGCGCCCATTTATTCAGAAGATTCTTTACATGCAGCAATCGTTGAAATTATTGTTAAAGACCGGGGCTACGCGCGCTACTCAACTATCCAGAACTGGTCAACAAATATTTTGAATCTCGTAACGAAAAGAGCTGTTTGTTATAAAAACGCAACGATGGAATGGATCGATGGTAACATGGGAAGTGGCCTCAATATGAAATACCCAGCCTGTATTTTAAAAGGTGAAGGCAGTAAAGGAAATATGATATCAATTGCATTTGCATCAAAAAACCAAATCCAGGATGCAGGAGCTAGGATGATTCATCTTGCACCAAATACTTCATCAACAATTATCTCTAAATCAATTTGTCAAGGGGGAGGGGTGACTAATTATCGTGGTAAGGTTTACCACGATAAGTTAGCTAAGAATGCTAAAAGCCATATTGAATGTGATACAATCATTATGGATAAGATCTCGAAAAGTGATACGATTCCTTTTAATGTTATAAAGAATGCAAGTTCACGAATCGAACATGAAGCGAGTGTTTCAAAAATCAGCGATGAAGAAATTTATTATTTAATGTCACGAGGCATTAAAGAAGAAGATGCTCGACAAATGATCGTTATGGGTTTTTTTGAGCCATTCGCTCGTGAACTCCCAATGGAGTATGCTGTTGAACTTAATCAGCTTGTAAAACTTGAGATGGAAGGATCTATTGGCTAAAATTAAAAAATAAGGGTATAATGAATAAGGAAAGACTAAAGTCTTTCCTTATTTGGGATAGTTCTGGATTCGACAGGCTATTAGAAATAGTATCGGCACGCCCAGTCACTCAGGTTACGAGTTCTAGGTTTTAATAAACGGAAACCAACAAACAAATTACGCTTTCGCATATTAATTAATGAGAAAGACTCTGCCAATGATTTTATCTTGAGATTGTGGTTAGGGTAAGAAATCAAGGTATGGAAGTATCAGTTGCTTCGCTGGTATGACCGAGATATAGAAGCTAGCTTATTCTCGAGTTTGATCTTTTCTAAGGAATGGGACACTATTAAAAAGGTCTAAGCGTGTAGATGGTATTATTTTAGGTAGTTTGGACCGGGGTTCGATTCCCCGCTATTCCACCATGTGTAGTTTGGGTTTGATATGTTAAATATCAAACCTTTTTATTATTAAAATGCATGTTAATAGTTTTTTAAATTCCTTAGATATAAAACTATTCCCTTATTTTACTATGATATTTAAGGGAAAACTATTTGACTTTTGTATTACTTTTTGTTATAATTAAAAGGAAGAAAAGGAAGGCTTAATTAAATGCGAACATTTAATTACTCTAAAATTAAAGAATTTAAATGGGACAGTGATATTCTCAGTTCAATTGCAGCAATATATAAAGAAGCAGGTAAGCAAGAACTACGCTTAAAAGAAAGACCTGAAGAATTAGAAAAATTAGTAAAGATAGCAAAAATTCAGAGTACTGAGGCATCGAACGCCATCGAGGGAATCGTAACAACTAGCACCCGTATTAAGCAGCTTGTTGAAGAAAAAACAACCCCCAAAAACCGAAATGAGCAGGAGATAGCTGGATATAGAGATGTTCTTAGAATCATTCATGAAGATTTCGATGCTATTCCTCTTACGCCAAATTATATTCTCGGGCTTCATAAAATTTTATATAGTCACATGAATAATCCTGTAGCAGGAAAAACAAAAAACGTCCAAAATTATATTAGCATAACTTATCCTGATGGTAAGGTGAAAATACTTTTTACACCATTAACTCCGCTTGAAACGCCGACTGCTCTTGAAAACATTTGTAGTGAATATAACCGTGTTATCGGTAATATGGAGGTTGAACCGCTTATTGTAATTCCAATATTCATTCATGACTTTTTATGTATTCACCCATTCAATGATGGAAATGGAAGAATGAGTCGACTCTTAACAACGCTCCTTTTATATCGTAGCGGTTTCTATATCGGTAAATACATATCACTTGAGTCAAAGATAGCGAAGAGTAAAGACATGTATTATGATGTGCTTTTTCAATCACAAATCGGTTGGCATGAAGAACAAGAAGACGCTTTACCTTTCGTTAAATATTTTCTCGGAACGATTCTATCAGCTTATAAGGAATTTGAAGATCGTTTTACGCTTGTGGAAACTAAACTTTCAGCCCTTGAAACCGTGAGGCGGGCAACGATGAATCAACTTGGCCGTTTTAAAAAACAAGACATTCATAATCAGTGTCCTTATCTTAGCATAAGCAGCATCGAAAGTGCATTAAGACAGCTTATTAAGCTCGGGGAATTAAAGCGAGAAGGAAAAGGTAAATCAATCTACTATTATAGATTAATATAATTTGATTTAAATTCACTCTATGAAGTATCTACTGGGAACGGTAGATACTTTTTATAATGATAAATAAAGTGCACTAAACATAAAATCTATTTCCCAAAAATGAAAAAAACTTGATTTTGGGAAATAGAGAATGTATACTAAGAATAGAGGTGACAATCATGAAACTTATAGAACGAAAAGATTATCTTGAAAAAATCAAAAATGTTGTAGGTACACCAGACATCAAAGTGATAACCGGTGTTCGCCGTAGTGGTAAATCTAAACTACTTGAAGCATTCAAAAAATATATATCTGAAACAATTAAAGAAGCAAATATAATTCATATTAATTATAACATTCAAAAGTTTGAAAATTTAAAAGAATACCATGCTTTAAATGATTATATCGAGAAAATGTACGTTGAGAATAGAAATAACTTTGTTTTGATAGATGAAGTTCAGCTTTGTCCAAATTTTGAACTAACAATCAACAGTCTTCACGCCCTTGAAAAATATGATATTTATTTAACTGGTTCGAATGCTTTTCTTTTGAGCTCAGACCTTGCAACCCTTTTTACTGGAAGAACTTTTGAAATAAAGGTATACCCGTTTTCATTTAAAGAATACTTAGAGTATTTTAAAAATACAAATATTTATGATGCTTTTGATAGCTATGTAAAAGAAGGGGGAATGTCAGGGTCTTATTTATATAGTGATATCAAAGCGAAGTATGATTATATTTATAATGTGTTTAATACGCTTATCGTTCGTGATATTCATCAAAAATATCAGATAAGAAATTCAGAGATTATGAATAGAATTGTTGATTATCTTATGGACAATATTTCAAATCTCACATCAGCAAGAAATATTGTAAGCGTATTGACTGTAAACATGGACAAACTTAATCACAAAACGATAAGTAATTACCTTCAATATCTCTGTAACGCTTTTGCTTTTTATAAAATCAGAAGATATGATATTTGTGGAAAAAAGTACCTATCATCAAATGATAAGTATTATTTAAGTGATCATTCATTTCGCTATGCTAAGCTTGGAACAAAGAATTTGGATTATGGTAGAGTCCTTGAAAACATAGTGGCTATTGAACTATTAAGGCGAGGATATGAAGTATATGTTGGTATGCTTTATAAAAAAGAAATTGATTTTTTAGCGATAAAACGCAATGAAAAAATTTATATCCAGGTTGCTGACAACATTTCAAATGACGAAACATTCAAGCGAGAGGTTTCACCACTTTTGCAAATAAAAGACGCCTATCCTAAAATTGTTATCGCGAGAACTAGACACGAGGAATATCAATATGAAGGAGTTAGGATCATTGATATTACCGATTGGTTAATAAATAACCAAGGTTAATTGTTCATGATTAAAAATAAATTATGTTAACTAGTATTATATGATATTCCGCCAAATGGCGGAATATTTTTTAGCCAAATGCCGGAACGATTTTACGCCAAATGGCGGAAAAATCTTGAAAAAAAATTAGTTAGTGGTATAGTGTTTATGTAAAAGAGAGGTACGCCTTATGAAGAAATACCGTAAACGTATTGCTGATGCTATTTTAAAACAAAAGTTAAAAGGTAAAGGAGCAGTACTAATTGAAGGGCCGAAGTGGTGCGGTAAAACAACAACAGCTGAACAAATAGCTGCTAGTATTTTATATATGGATGATCCTCAGAAAGTAGAAGAAAATATCATAATTTCAGAACTTGATCCCAAGATTCTATTAGTTGGCGAAACACCGAGGTTAATTGACGAATGGCAATTAGCGCCAAAGCTTTGGGATGCTATTCGTTTTGAAGTCGATCATCGTGGTGAATTTGGTCAATTCGTGCTTACTGGTTCTACAGTTCCCGTTGACAGCAAAAAAATTACCCATTCTGGTACTGGTAGATTTACATGGATATTAATGAGAACAATGAGTTTATATGAATCAGGAGAATCAACTGGCGATGTTAGTCTTAAAGATTTATTTGATGGTAACAGTAAAATTAGGGGAATCTCTAAGCTAACACTAGACCGCCTAGCCTTTCTTGTTTGCCGTGGCGGGTGGCCTCAAGCAGTTGATATGCGTGATGAAATTGCTTTAAATCAAGCGAACGATTATTATGATGCTATTGTTCGCTTCGATATTGACCGTATAGACGATGTTAAGAAAAACCGCGAAAAGGTTCATAAACTCATGCGTTCCTATGCTCGAAACCAAGGAAGTCAGATTTCCAATAGTGCATTATCAAAAGATTTAGATACAAATTCCGAAATGACAATTAATGAAGACACAGTTGCATCATATTTAAATGCACTCAGAAAAATTTTTGTTATCGAAGATATGCCTTCATGGAATCCTAATCTTCGCTCAAAAACTGCCATTCGCTCAGCGGACACTAGGTATTATATTGATCCATCGATTGCAACTGCAGCTTTGGGTATAGGCCCTAATGACCTTTTAAACGATATTAAAACTTTCGGATTTTTATTCGAAACCCTTTGTGTGCGTGACCTCCGAATTTTCGCTGATAGCTTAGATGGAAAAGTTTATCATTACAGGGACAAAGACAATCAGGAGTGCGATGCTGTTATTCATTTACGAAATGGTAAGTATGGGCTTATTGAAATTAAGCTCGGAGGTGAAAAGTTAATCGAAGAAGGAGCCAAGAATTTACAGGTGCTATTAGCTAAAATCGACACTGAAAAAATGAATATGCCTTCCTTTATGATGATTCTAACTGGAACTGGTGAATATGCATATCGCCGAAATGACGGCATTTATATTGTCCCGATTGGATGTTTAAAAAACTAAAACAGACTTGATAAACTATTTTTAAATATAGTTGTTTAGTGTCAAAAATTTAAAACCCAGGTATTAACTTTATGAAAAGCCCTCTTTGTTTTGAACAAAGAGGGCAATTATATTTATAAGTCGAGACTATTTGGATCTAGTAAAAATTCTTTTACACCTATAAACAAATAGCCTTTTTCATTTCTTCGTGCTTTAAGACTTTTTTCGACAATGATTATTTTTTTAAATGAATCGTTAGTCTTATCTAGTGATTTCATTTCTTGCTGCATCTTTTCCTCACTAGGGATATCATAAGCTGATTGAATATAATATCTCTTGCTGCCAAGGTTTGCTATAAAATCGATTTCTAGCTGTTTTCTTTTAAAGATGCCATCAGTCATTTCTCGGTAGTCGATTACTCCAACATCAACACTATACCCCCTGTATCTTAGTTCATTGTATATTACATTCTCCATGATATGGGTGTTTTCTATTTGCCTAAGATCAAGCTCCGCATTTCGAAGTCCAATATCTTCGAAATATATTTTATAAGGAGAACCTATATATTTCTTGCCTTTAATATCGTATCTTTTTACTTTGGAAATAATAAAAGCGTCTTCCATATAATTTATATAACTATCAATAGTGTTAGGACTTATATAAGTGTTCTTCACAGATTTAAAGGTATTACTAAGTTTAGTAGGGTTTGTGAGTGATGAGATTCCGGAGGCAAGGACATCAAAAAGCTCCTCAAGATTTTTATCAGAATCTAGATTATTTTTTCTTACAATATCACTTAAATAAACGTTTTGAATTTGGGCTTTTAAATATGTTATTTTCTGTTCATCTGTTTCCATTTTAGCAACTGCTGGTAGTCCGCCGTAAACCATGTAGTCATCAAAATCTGATTCAAGGTTTTTACCACTATAGCCATAAAATTCTGAAAACGATAGAGGTAAAACGTGAATCTCATCTCCTCGACCTGCAAATTCTGTTAAAATGTCTTTAGACAAAAATTTTGAGTTACTCCCTGTTACATAAACATCAAGGTTTTTTTCTCGCAAATATCCGTTTAGTATAGATTCAAAAGAGTCAAGATTTTGAACTTCATCAAGAAGCAAATAATACACATTATCATCAGTAACTTTAGATTCGATGTAAGCCATAAATTTTTTTGGATTTACTTTTTGTTTATATTTATTTAATTCCTGGAGGTCTTCGTTAATTAAAGCTAAGTCTTTGGCAGAATCAAAAGCAAACTTAATAATATGATTAGTATCAATTCCATTTTTTAATAAATCATTATAAAAGATCTCATTTAGTAAATAAGATTTTCCAGATCTCCTAATTCCTGTTATTACTTTGATGAATCCGTTGTGTTTTCTAATATTTAACATCTTTAAGTACTTATTTCTTTTAATTTCCATACAACACCTCATTGATTATTTATGGTAAGTTTACCATTATTTTTAAATGTGATTTGTAGAATTACAAAGTTACTTGCGCATAATCGCATTTCGTGGGTTGTGTATACTTGCGCATAATCGCATTTCGTGGGTTGTGTATACCTGCGCATAATCGCATTTTTAGTAGTATAGACACAAGAATGAAGGGAAGAATAACTCAAGGCATAATTTGTACACCTCTATATAAATACGTTGTAAAATAAAAAACAATTGAATGTAGTGGATCCTTTAGTTGTTGTTCAAACCTTAGGAGTTCACTACAATTTTATATTTTATCATTTTTCTTAAATTTTGAGATCAAGTAGTGTGTAATATATTGAGATAAAATTTGAAGTTGATTGCACATTTTTAAGAAAACACAATAATTGCGCCACACAACTGTAAAACTTTAGGTATAATATTGCTAAACACTTAGAAAGATAAAATTGGATTTACGAGGACAAAATATGATTAGACTGGAAAAGATAAATGGGAAAAATGTATGGGATGCTTTAAAACTTAAAGTATCTGATGGGCAGAAGAATTTCGTGGCATCTAATGAAATTAGTATCATCGAAGCTTACATAGCAATAACTGGAAACGGATATGCTTTCCCGTTTGTTATATATGATGGAGATGTGCCAGTAGGATTCCTGATGATAGGGTTTAGTGCTCACAATTACTGGGAGGACGCACCCAAAGTAGCTAAAGGAAATTATAACCTGTGGAGACTCATGATAGATAAAAATTATCAAGGGAAAGGATATGGCACGAAGGCAGTGGCGCTTGCATTAGACTTTATAAAAACTTTTCCTTGTGGAAAAGCAAAGTATTGCTGGTTATCATACGAACCCGAAAACGATGCTGCTCGTAAACTGTATAGTTCTTTTGGTTTTGTTGAAACAGGTGAAAAGGATGGGGAAGAACTAATTGCCATTCTAGAACTCTAATACAAATACAAGCTAGTCAAAGTAAAAAAAGCAAAAGTAATAATATGGCAACTGAGGTGAACCCAAAAAGTTGGACATAATGTTTAGTTATTTTAATTTCATAATTTCTAAACATAAAAAATATTATAATTTTCAGTTTAATTTTGATATTGTGTTTTTGTTAAATAATAAAACGTTAGGAGTATGCAATAATTTGCTTTTTTTCACAAGTCTAAAAAATGTTCCTCTAGATACACCAATAAGTTTTTGAGCTTCTAAACTTGTTATTTCACGATTAAGATATTTATCTATTATTAGATTGGTGTTAGGCGGGGTAGACACTTTAGGTCTACCAAACCTAACACCTTTTTCTTTAGCTATTCTTATTCCTTCAGCTTGTCTTTTTCTAATGTTGTTTCTTTCATTTTCCGCAACGAATGATAATACTTGTAATACAATATCAGCTATAAACTTACCGATAAGGTTTTTAGAGTCAACTCTTGTATCAAGTAAAGGCATATCAAGCACTTTAATATCTGCTTTTATTGTTTTAGTGATTTTAGTCCACTCCTCAATTATCATATGATAATTCCTTCCAAGGCGATCAATTGATTTAATAATCAATAGATCGTCTTTTTTAAGTTTCTTTATTAGTTTTTGGTAACTAGTCCTTGTAAAGTCTTTTCCTGATTCTTTATCAATATAGATATGTTTATTAGGGATATTAAGATTTTTCATTTCTTCGTATTGCCTGTCGATCTTTTGGTGCTTTGTTGAAACACGGATATATGCATAAATCAAATTAATTGTTCCTCCTTTTATTTGATTAATTGATATTATACATAAATAAAAAGAAGTGCCTTAACGGTATAAAAATCTCTAATTTTTAGGGTTTACCTCAGTTTTTATAAGGTGTCTTTTAAAGTGTTTCAAAATGAACTTAGTAAAGTGTAAGTATCGCATTATTTTTATAATTTATTAAACAAAATATGACACAAAAGATTGATAACTCTAGATTGCGATAATCGCACATTATATAATCATATAGACGAAATAATATAACCATGGTATAATTTTATTGAAGGAATAAAAGAAAATTAAGTTGATTATTTGAAGAAAATAATATGGAAAGTGATAAAGATAGAAATGGCAACACAAGTTAGTAAAAGTGAACAAATTAATTCATACATGCAAATGGTAATTGATTATGATCAGCCATTAACGAAAGAAAAAGACTTTCTAAGAGTTTATAAAAAAGCGCTAGGTGAAAATGTTTCTATTTTTAAATATAAAAAGAACAAAAGGGTAATTATATATCAAGAAAACGGATTTAATCATTATATTATTTCAGCAGCAATTACGTATTTAAGCAAACCACATCCAATATTTAAAAAAAGAATGCAATTACAAAAATGGTATCAATGTTTCTATAACGAATATAAAAACAAACCAAATTCTACTATAAATTTTATAGGTATTTATCATTATGATAATATGGAAATTTTTTGTGACTTTAATATTGACGATTACATATCCAAAAAAATGCATTCATCATCAGCCCACGTTTATACCAACGATCTTTATCAAGCAATGATGAATGGGATATTTGATAAGATTGATATGAATAAAAATCATATAACTTTTATTAAAAGTGTATGTTTGAAGGATTATTTTACAGGTGTTAAGAGTTCAAATTTAGTATTGGATTTATTTGATAAATTCAATAAGCAGTTCGAATTTAATGATTGGTTAAAAGCTGATGAATGTATAAACAAAATGCTTACTTCAAATTGGTATCAAGCAAAAGGAACGGAATGGGCTGGATGGTTTTTGGAATATAAAGTAGAGGAATTTATTAAGAAAGAAAAATGTTCATCAATTATGTTTTACACGGGGAATAAAAATAAATCCGGAAAAACATTAGATTTTGATTTATTCTTTAAATCGTTAAATTTTTATGGCGATTTAAAAGCGTCTGATATAAATAAAAAAGAAGCGCCTGGTAATGATCAACAAAATACTCTTTTGGCTATAAATAAATATGGCAGACTTTGGTATATAATTTACGAACACGAAACCAAGAAAGACAAAAATTACAATAATGAAATGGCAATTGCAAGGATGAAATTAATAGATCCATCTTTCAAAGATGGCGATCACGTTTCTTACACTTCTCGGATGAAACACTCGGTAAAATTTAAGAAAATGAATATTTACGAACTAAATGCTGTGAATATGCACAATATTTTATTAGATTTTAATCAAGGACATAATTCTGGTGTAACGATGGCCGAAAGAGTGGCTAAGTTTCTTTTAAATAAAGAAAACATGAACAATAGTATTATTTATTCTTATGGGGTATAAATATGATGAAATTTAAATATATAGATCTTTTTGCTGGCGTTGGTGGATTTCACCAAGCAATGAAGTTATTGGGAGGTGAATGTGTTTTTGCATCAGAAATTGATAATTACGCTATCGAAACCTATAAACAAAATTATGGAATAAACGCTAGGAATGATATCACAAAAGTTGAGGTCGAAAACATACCAAAGCATGATGTTTTATGCGCTGGTTTTCCATGCCAGCCATTTTCAAAAGCAGGAGTTCAATTGGGCTTCACAGACAAGACTAAAGGGACATTATTTTTTCAAATTTGTAAAATATTAAAATATCACAAAACACCATATATTATTTTAGAAAATGTTAAAAACCTTGTTACTCATGACAATGGTAGAACTTGGCTAACGATAAAAAAATCTCTTCATGAATTAGGCTATATTATTAATGATAAGCCTATAATTATTAGTCCACACCACCTTGGAATACCACAATTAAGGGAACGGATCGTTATTGTTGGCATTCATAAATCATTAGGAGTAAAAAAAATAAAAATTAAACTTCCAAACAATAAAAATAACGAAATTAATTTATTAAATTCTAGTATACTTGAAGATAAAAAAGTGGCAAACAAATATTATATTTCCGAACATGAAAAAGAAGTCCTTACTTGTTGGGATGAATTTGTAAAGGGAATAAAATATGTTCCTGCAGTCTGTAAAGGGAATGCAGAAGAAAAAAAATACGAGAAATCAGTTTTTAATGGAACTATTGGGTTTCCGATTTGGTCTTCCGAGTTCAAAGAAAATTATGATTATAGTTTTATAAAATATAATTGGAAAAAAGAATTTATAGTTAAAAATCGTTGCCTATATGAGTTTAATAAAACTTTTATTGATGAATGGCTAGAAAAATGGGATTATCTTAAAAACTTTACAGCGACAGAAAAAAAATTTGAATGGCAATGTGGGAAATCGTGCAAAAGTATTTGGGATGGTTTGATTCAATTTAGACCATCTGGTATTAGAGTAAAAACTGCAACAGTATTTCCAGCATTAGTTGCTATTGTACAAATACCCATTATAGGTAAGGTAAAAAGAAGGCTTACTCCTAGAGAAGCAGCTAGATTGCAAAGTTTCCCCGATAATTTCATTTGTAATCCAAACGATCAACAGGCATATAAACAATTTGGCAATGCGGTAAATGTAAAAGTTATTAAGTATGTTGCAGAGCAACTTTTTAATCAAAATTAGTACAACAAGCACACCTCAAAAATTTAAATTGAAACGAATTTTTAGGCATAGTTTGATTTAAGAAAAAAATCTCTATAAGTAAAAAAATATTTTTTAATATATAATTTTTATGTAGAAACAATAATAAATTGTAGAAAAATAATGCTATTTCACAATTTCATATGAAATTAGTATGAATTCTTATTTTAGTGTGTATTTATTTTTATGATTTATCATTTAAATGGGAGGAAAATTTTATGATATTAGTAAAACAAATAGAAGCAGTGGACTTATTTTGTGGCATAGGAGGTTTAACTCACGGAGTTTTAAAGGCAGGTATTAAAGTTATTGCTGGTCTTGATTTAGATAAAACTTGTCAATACGCTTATGAAATAAATAATCATGCTCAATTTATTTATGCAGACATCGGGAAGTATGATAGTAATAAGATTTTGTCTCTTTACTCTCCGAATTCAATAAAAATACTTATGGGGTGTGCTCCGTGTCAACCATTTTCTAAACTTCAGAAAACAAATGTTGAAAAAAACGTTGAATCAAAATGGGGTTTATTATATTCTTTTTTAGAACATATTAAAAATATTATGCCCGATATTATCTCTATGGAAAATGTTCCAGAACTTGAAAAAGAACGAGTATTTTTTGATTTCAAGACAGGAATTAAAAATCTTGGTTACTTCATTGATTATAAAATTGTTGATGGTTCTGAATACGGTATTCCTCAAAGGAGGAAGCGTTTATTGTTTTTAGCATCAAGATTATTCCCAATTAAATTACTACCGCCGACGCATAGAAATAAGAAAATGACGGTTCGCGAAGTTATTGGAAATTTACCAAAAATTAATGCCGGACAAACACATCCTGACGATCCACTTCATAGGGCGGCTAAACTTTCAGATTTGAATATAGAGAGAATAAAAAAATCTAAGCCTGGAGGTACTTGGCGCGATTGGCCAAAAGAATTGTTACCAGAGTGTTACAAAAAGGATACAGGTAAAACGTTTTCTTCAGTATATGGACGAATGAAATGGGATGATTTTTCTCCCACTTTGACGACACAGTTCAATCGTTATGGAACTGGAAGATATGGTCATCCAGAACAAGATAGAGCGATTTCTCTCAGGGAGGGAGCGTTATTACAGACGTTTCCATTGAATTACCGGTTGGTTAAAAATAATGAGTATATTATGGGCGATATAGCACGCCAAATTGGTAATGCTGTTCCTGTTCGCTTAGGGGAGGTGATAGGATTAAGCATTTTAAAAAATTTAAAAAGGGTTCAGTAAACATGGATAAAGTAAAATTTCAAATTGCACTTGGAGCGGTAAAACATTTTGGAAGAAATCTTTATACTTCTAATCCCCCTGCAATTGCCGAACTAATTGCCAATTCGTGGGATGCATATGCGAAAAAATGCCAAATTATTATTCACGAAGATACAATGTATCTTATTGATGATGGAATTGGTATGACTGATAAAGAATTAACCGAGCGTTATGCAAAATCCGGTTTTGAAAAAAATTATAGTGTTCGAAAACCTGCTAGTATGAAAGAGCGTCCATTTATGGGGAAAAAAGGAATTGGAAAATTTTCAGCGTTTAGTCTTGTTGATTCCTATACAATTATCACAAAAAGCGAATCTGATTCTCAATGGAAGAAAATGGAACTTTCATATGATGAATTATACTCGGAAAATACCGAGTACGAAGTTAATGTATCACGCCTTAATGATTTATCCGATATAATGATACCGATATTACCTTTATACGAATTACCAGTAAAAAGTGGTACAATCATCATTCTTCCAAAACTTAAAAGAACAATAAATAAGCAAACAAAAAAAATCACTACAAGATTTATTAGTTAAAAGATTTTCGTCAAGTTATTTTGATGGAAAATATGACTTTGAACTTTTTTTCAATTACGGCGAGATTACTAAAATATCTCTCCGAGAGCATTTCTTTTATGGTAAAGTTGAATATCTTTTCTTTTTTGGAAAAACAAGAGACGAAATTAAAAATTTATTTCCAAGCATAAAGAACGAAAATTTAATTGATAAGTCAAACGAATATTTTTCTTCTCATGCTTCAGGTTGGATTGGTACAGTTGATAAGCCGACTGATTTGCGCACCGATGACCAGACTTCCGTATCGGGTGTAGCCATATACATAAATGGTAAGATCGCTGATGAAAATATTTTTAAACACCAAAGTGACGGGAGGATCCCTAATGCGTATTTGATTGGTGAGGTTGATGCTTTTTCTTTGGATAAAAATGAAGATCCTGTTTTAAGCGGCCGTGAGGGACTTAATCACGAACTTGAAGAGGTAAAGAATTTAAAAAATGAACTTTCGAAAATCAGAAATGAGCTGATTGATAATTGGAATGAAATGCGCTCTAAGAAAACAGATCAAGATTACATTGAAAAAATTTTGCAAAATCCAGTTTATAAGAATACATATGATACCTATACCGCAGAGGAAAAAAGCCATTTCAAAAAACTAGCTCAGAAAATTTTTGATAAGCCAAAAGATAAAAATGCCAAAAATAATGATGAGGAAATTAACATCCTTGCGCCTGCGATAATGCAAATTGTCAATGATAAAGTCTTAAATTCTGTATCAATTAAGTTAGGAGTTTCTGAACAAGAAATACTTAGTATGTTTGCAAAGTTATTTAATGTAGCACAAATTAATCACGCATTAAGAATACATTCTAATGTAAAGAATAGGCTAAACATCATTAGGGAACTTGAAAAATATATAAAAAATGAAGAGGTTGAAAAAGTTTTTGAAAAACACCTAGCAGCAAATCCTTGGTTAATAAATCCTGCTTGGGAAATCAAAGGAACTAAGGTTTCTACACAAAATAAATGGGCATATTTGAATATTAATAACGAAGAGATAAAATTAAGGACAGATATTATTGTAGAAACTTCTCAAGATAGATTTCCTATAATTGTAGAAATTAAAAGATCTAAAAAAACAAATTATTCTTGCCCTGATGTAGCAGAAATTAGAAAACAAATTAATCAGTATCGCGAGATTATGGTTAATGAAATTAATAAAAAAGAAAATTTGAACATCAAAATTTATAATATTAAAGCCTTTTTTATATGTGGTAAATCAGAGAGAGATAAACTTAGTGAATCTGCAATGTCGCAACTTCAGAGTGATAAAATTGATCTTGTAACATATGATGATTTGCTTGATCAAGCTAGATCAATGTATAGCATTTTTGATGCTGATTATGATAGCAATTAGTATCACAAAACAGTATTGAGCATGCCAAAAAAGAAAATATTTTTCATACGCGAATTGTCGAAGATGTTTTTAAGGCGATAAAAAAAATCGCCTTTTTTAATTTTTTTTCAAAAAAAGCTAGTAATTTTCTAATAAAACATTTCTTTTTTACAAGTTTATAGTATAATCATTTTAAAGAAAGAAGGTAAAAATAAAAGAATGAAAAAAAATCCTACTATTTGTGGTTTCTTTATTAACTGTTGTTTCCTTGACTGGCTGTAAAGCTAAAAAGTTAAGTCTTAATAACATCATTAATAAAGAGTACCTACAAGAAGCATTGAAAGATCCAATTACTCACTCAGAAGCATTTAAAAAACTTGGTGTGCCTAGCGATAGTGTTACTGATTATGGGACTTTCTTAAACGTTCATAATGTCTGGATTCACTACAGATATATAACACTTTTTAGTGCCGAAAAAAAGAAATTGTTTTCCGTTAGTCATTTTACTGGCGAAGTAACGCAAATCGCTGATTACGTTCCTGATACTGATGAAGACGAGGTAATTCTTTATGGAGAATACTTACTTGTCAAAACAAAAGATGATTACTACGTATATCAGTATACAACAGGCAAGCGTTTATTAACTTTAAAGCGCGAAGGACACAATTACAATTTTCAGTATAATACTATCATTGATCAAAATACTAAAACTCAAATTACTCGTAACATTTACTTTGATAATTTTGCAATCGCCGATCAACCAATTAATGATATTAACATGAGAGAAGAAATATACATTAAAAAAGATCTAGACGAAGGTAAATTCGAGTATTACGAAAAAGGAAAATTATATGATAAGTTTCTTTTAAAAACTACAACGGTTCACGATCTTTCAACAATTGATGTCCACGTTTTAGAAAACAAAAATCTACTTATTACTTTCCAAGAGAAGGTCAAAACAGTTGATAAGAATCAAGATTACGATTTTATGGAAATTTCTGGCAACACACTGGTCAAAATACGTCATTTTAATTTTATTTACGACTATCAAACTAAGACACTTAAAAAGATTGACACAAACTTTTTAGTTAATGGTGTTAAAAGAAATCAAACAGTTAACGGTCATAAAATATATAATAAGAAAATTGTTAATCTTGCTATAGTATCGATAATCAATGAAAAAACAAAGATTATTGATCATGAACAAGTTTTGGCTAATATAGATAATAACGGTAAACTTTTAAGTACAACTATTGAAGCTAGCTATCCGCTTTACTATTCGAAGAGTAACTACTATTTGAAGACAGGCAATCTAGGATATCAAACCGTCGGTAAAAATGGTCGTTTCTTTCACAGAGATTATATTTTTAAACTATTTGATGATCGTTATTTATTTTTAAGACCAAATCCAAAAACCGATGACATTCAAATTTTTGATTTATTTGAAAATAAATTAATCCACGAAAATTATAGCTTATATAGTTACGGTGGCGGTTATTACTGTTCATATGAAAATTACGTGCTTCTCAGAAACAGTAAAGGAGAGCTCTTTAGTTTCTCTTTCGGAAAAATGACAAAACTTGAGGGTAATAGAGTTCCACTTGCGTTTTTCTCAACACAAGGACCTGGACTTTTAATTGAAACGGAAACTGATGAGATGTGGTATCTATATGACGTTACAGGTAAGCTCATTAAAAGTTGTAAGCAATCAGAAAAGGAAAGCTATCGTTTTTATTATAAAACGTTTGAAACTCCTGGTAAAACGGTTATTTCTTGTTTCCTTCGTTATGGCACAGAAGAACATATGTATTACAATATAACACGTAAACCAGCCGTTATTGGTCTTGGAGAATAGGGGTAAAATATGAAGAAAAAAATATTACTACTTTTTGTTACTGTTTTGACACTTGTTGGTCTAGTAGGGTGTAAAAAAACTCTTAACACTTTTGATCGTTTTGGCTTGTTTAAAAAATCATATATTGCTGATTTGGCTACTAAAAGTGAGAATCCAACATTTAAACAATATAAAACCGAAGAACTATTAACTAGTGATGATGAATATAGTCTCAAAAAAGGAGAACTTTTATTTCTCAAAAAAGATAACGTTTATAAATTTTACAATATCTTCACCAAAAAAACTTATGAAGTAAGTGCCGAAAATACGGAAGTTGCATGGAACTTTTTTGGCATTCATGGTTTTCTTTATAATCATAACTTCTTCGTTTTGAAAGTTAAAGATGGCGCTAACGAAATTTGGAAATTTATTGCTATTTCTGATTTTCAAGAACTTTTAACACTTGACATCGCTAAGGGGGAAGATAAATATACCGTTTCGGTTTTTGAAGAGAGAAAAATTAAGGATTATACAACAAATGAAGATTCTCGTAAGTACGAAACAACTGTTGTTTATACAAATGACAAAACACACGAAGAAAAGAAATACTTTTTTAGTGAATACCGCTTAATTGATAAAAAAGAAGCAGCTGCTGATTATAGTGTTTTTACTGGTAAGGGAGTATACTTTAAAGATGTTGATAATGTTGGGTATGTTTTTAAAGATGGGAAATTATATGACACTTTTTCATTACCGCAAGGCGTTAATTTAGAAAGTTATGAACTAAACAACGGAAATCTTTTACTTCAATATACATATTATAATATGGAATTTGATGAAAAAGATGTGACACTTGATTATTACAATAATGATGATGGCAAGAAAGTTGTTTACTATAATTATTTATATAATTTCAAGTCCAAAACTCTTGAAAAAATTTATTTCCCTTATCTTGTTAATTATATTTATAATAATCATGAAGACAACACAGGTAAAAAACCGTATGGCAAAAAAGTGCAAAATATTATGCAAGCCTACCCTATTGACGAAAAAACAAAATCAATTTCTAATGATACCGATAATTTTGTTGTCGATAACGAACTTAAAAAAGTAGAATTGGCTAAAGGTTTTGGTTTTAAACAAATTAGTAAAGATTTATTTTTGGAGAGTTTAAGTAGCTCATTTGTTAAGTTATATAATGCCAAAGGTAAGCTCCTTCGCACAGTAGATGGAGTATATAACGTGCTTGAAGACCGGTATCTTGTTATGCCAACAGATAGTTCCAAAGAAGTATCAGTTGATTATAATCAAGTTTATATCTATGATATTGTTACTGATAAAGTAATTGCCAAAGATTATTTTGTTCCTAAATTAGCAATTAGTTCTAAAAGTAATTATTTTCGAGATGTTGATGGCAACAGTTTCTGTTTTAGTGGTGGAAAATTTACCAAAGTCGAAGGTGAAAACTTTGTATTTCCTGCTTGTTATGAAAAGGGGATCTTTTTTACAAAAACAGGCGAAACAGTTTATTGTTATGACAAGTTTGGTAATCTTCTTTTTAAGGATAATGTGACAAATGCTAGTGTCCTTAATTCTACTATGTTTGGACCATTATCTAGATATAATAAAGTTCAAACTTTAATTAAGTATCAAACTTCAGATTCAAAATTCCATTATGTAATGCTTGAGCAAAACTTCGAGTAAAAAAAGTTTAAAACACGGAAGGTAAGAAAAACTTACTTTCCGTGTTTTTTAGTGCTCGGTTGACAAATGGTTGCGGGGGGGGGGTATAATTAAACTGCCGTCTAAATAAAAACGAGGCCTAATGCCTCGGGTTTGCGAGTACAATAATCTAGTGGGTTCGGTTAATTCTAAGAAAACCTTATTTGAACTCGTTGTGTAATTTCAACGATTAATATTACAACACGATTTGTGTTTTGTCAAGAGAAAGGATAAAAAAAGATGGAAGAGTGTGATTAACTTCAGATTTTGTCTCAATCTATTAACACGTGATTTTGTCTCAA
>CAUTZD010000009.1:0-46667 GCA_963542825.1 uncultured Acholeplasmataceae bacterium
ATATAAAATAATAAAGATTTATGAAAATAATCACCTATTTTTTCATAAACTATGGTATAATCAGGGCAACAGAGAAATAGGAATTAGGGAGGGAATATGTCCATTCAATTGCAAATAACAAAAGAGGGATTAAACGAACTTAATGAATGCATGAATAAACATCTTAAAGCTACAGGGCCACTTATGCCTACGCTTCACGATGCCCAAAGAATTTTTGGTTGCATTCCTCTAGAAATCCAGAAAGTTATAGCTAAGAAACTTCATGAATCGGTAGCGAAGATTAATGGGGTTGTAACTTTTTATTCGCATTTTTCGATTGAACCAAAAGGCAAGCACGTTATTGGTGTGTGCCTTGGCACGGCTTGCTATGTTAGGGGCTCACAGGGAATCATCGATGCTTTTTCTAAAGTTTTAAATGTTAATCCAGGCGAGACTTCGGAAAATGGTTTGGTAACTCTTGAAGCGACACGGTGCATTGGTGCGTGTGGACTTGCTCCTGTGTTTACAATTGATGGCAAAGTATATGGCTCAGCAACGACAACACTTGCTGACCGGTTAGCAAAGGAAATATTATTAAATGAAGCTCAAGAAATTAGTTGAAATAATTGATGGTGCTGTTCTAACTGAAAATAACTACGATCCAGAACGCGAGGTAGCTTATGCTTTTTCTTGTGATCTCATGAGTGACGCTTTGATGATTTTAAGAAATAGTGATATTAATGTTTGTGAACAAGGTGTTTTATGTACAGGTCTTGTTACAACACAAGGGGTTAAAACAGCCGAAATGCTCGATATCAAAACACTTGTGATTGTTCGTGATAAAGAGGTTAATAAACTCGTTATCAAAGCTGCAGAAGAAGCAGGCATCGACATGATAAAAACTCCTAAGACGATGTTTGTCGCCAACGGCATAATGTATCAAAATGGCTTTAAAGAAATTAAGTAAAAAATTTCTTATCAAAAGAATGAACCTAACAGATGCAGGTTCAATTTCTAGTTATATCAAAAAAGAATTAACTAAACTAGGTGTCGATCCGCGAATCATAAGGCGAATAGCTATTGCTTCCTATGAAGCAGAAATAAATGTGGTTATTCATTCATATGGTGGCTACTGTTTATTTACAGTAGATCCACAAACTATAACTCTAGAGTTTGTTGATAGTGGACCAGGTATTGTGTCAATACCTCAAGCAATGCAGTCAGGATTTTCAACGGCAAGCGATATTGCTAAAACTAACGGCTTTGGAGCGGGAATGGGACTACCGAACATCAAAAATGCCAGTGATGAATTTGATATCAAATCAAGTGATAAAGGAACAAAGTTAACGATTAAATTTAAGGTTTAATAAATGTATCAAAAAGAATTAGTTAAAAAGCTTAATATTAAAACTTACACTAGGGTTTTTGACAAAGAAGTCAAAGGTTTTTATGTTAGCGATTTGTTAAGTTGGGTTTTAGGTAAAGTAAAAGACAAGGATTACTGTTTGTTTACAGTTGTTGTAAATAGTAATCTAATCGCTGTTGCCAGTCTTTTAGAGATTAATACAATCATATTCCCTGAGGGAATTATTCCTGAAGAAACAATTATCAAATTAGCCGAAGAAAAACAAATTCTTTTGGGGACGATTGATATAACAAGCGCTGAAGCTTTGAGGATCATTTATCAAAAATGATTATTAATTACGATTTACATATTCATACAGTCATGTCGCCATGTGCTGACGAGCTTATGACCCCTAATAATGTTTTGAACATGGCTTATTTAAAGGGTCTTGATATGATTGCGATAACTGATCATAATTCGATGCAACAATTTTTCGCGGTAGACAAAATCAAAGAAAGCTTTGATTTTATTGTTATTTACGGAGCCGAAGTAACAGTCAAAGAAGGATTTCATGTTCTTTGTTATCTTCCAAATAAAAAAACATTTTTGCTTTTTAATAAGTTTTTACAAGAAAACATAACTAAAGAACGGATAACAAATGATTATCTACATAAAGGGCGTTTGTGTGATGAATTTGACCAAGTGATTGGAGAAATCGATATCGATTTCCATAGCCCCCTTAAAAAGGACTGTAAAGAAGTAACAGATTATGTCTATAAGCTTGGAGGGTTTACCGTTCTTGCTCACATCGATCGTAAAAAATCAGGAATCTTAAGTTTTGTTGAAACACTTGAGGGTTTTAAGTTTTCTGGGTTTGAACTTGAACATCGCGATTTGCTGGACCACTACACTGAGAAGTTTCCAGTTTTAAAAAAGAAAATGATGCTATCATCTTCTGATTCTCATAGCTTAGTCACTATTAACGAAAAGGGGCAAACGCTTGAACTTGAGGATAAAACAAGCGAAGCTCTCTTTAAATTTATGAGGTCACGCGGATGAATGAGTGGATGCTCATTTTACTTGATATTGTAACGAACTCTTTAGAAGCGAACAGTAAAGTTGTGAAACTGACAGTTAAGGAAACTAAAGATAGCCTTGATATTCATATTGAGGATGACGGTAAGGGAATCAGTAAAGAAAACCAAGAGAAAGTTTTTTCACCATTTTACACAACAAGGACAACAAGAGATAAAGGCTTTGGACTGCCGTTTCTTAAGGAGATGGTTATAAGAAGCCATGGGACTCTTAAGTTCACTTCAGAGGAAAACAAAGGAACCAAAATCGATATCAAAGTAAGACTAGATGATGTTGATAGTTTACCAGTTGGTAGTATTGAAGAAACAGTTTTCGCAATTGTCACGAATTCGCAGAATGTTGATATCGTTTTTAGGTATAGCTATGAAGAAAATAGTTACTTTTTAGACACTAGGGAAATCAAAAAAGTTTTAGAAATTAAGAAAATTATAGAACCAGATGTAACTGGTTGGATAAAAGAAAATTTGTGGGAAGGAGTTAAAAAAGCGAGGAAGGGAAAATGAAATCATTAGAGGAATTAAAGAAAATAAGAGATAAAGCAAAACGTGAGATGGAAATGCGTGATGATAATAGTTCATATCGAATTGTTGTTGGCATGGGGACGTGTGGTATTGCTTCAGGGGCGCGGGAAGTCTTAAGTGCCTTAGTAAAAGCAAATGATTTACAAAACAAAGTCAAAGTTTTAATTAGTCAAGTTGGCTGTACGGGTGATTGTAGTAATGAGCCTGTTGTTGTCGTTACCGATACCAAAGGCAAAAAAACAACTTATGCTAAAGTAACGCCTTTTGATGCTAAAAGAATTATCGATGAACACGTTTTACAAGACAAGATTGTTGGAGATATCCTTCTCCATGAGGAATGCTGATGGCTTACCGTAGTCAAGTTGTTATTTGTGGTGGTACCGGATGCATGTCTGGTAATAGCCTTTTAATTCGCGATGAATTTGTTAAGGAAGTTAAGGCGCTCGGTTTAGAAAATGAAGTAAAGATTTTCATGAGCGGATGTTTTGGTTTATGTGAAAAAGGACCAGTGGTTATTATTTATCCTGAGGCTACTTTTTACTCTAAAGTAAAAGTTGAAGACGTTAAGCTTATCTGTAGTGAACATCTTTATAAAGGGCGGATTGTCAAAGAAAAAGCAATCATGGTCATGAAGGATGATTTCAATAAAGAAGCGATTCATTTTAAAGAGCTTGAGTTTTACGCAAAGCAAAAACGAATTGCCCTTCATAACTGTGGAATTATTAATCCATTAGAAATTAATGAATATATCGGTCGTGATGGATATATGGCTTTAGCTAAAGTCCTTGGTGAGATGAAGCCAGAAGAAGTTATCGAAGAGATTTTAGCGTCAGGTCTTAGAGGACGGGGGGGTGGTGGTTTCCCAACGGGCCTCAAATGGAAGTTTATGGCGAGGGAAACAAACCCTAAAAAGTTTATTATTTGTAACGCTGATGAAGGCGATCCCGGAGCTTTTATGGACCGCTCAGTTTTGGAAGGGGATCCACATAGTGTTATTGAAGCAATGACAATTGCCGGTTATGCAACTGGGGCTCACGAAGGATATGTTTATATTCGGGCAGAATATCCTATTGCTGTTGAAAGATTACAAAAAGCAATTGATAAAGCTTATGAATACGGTCTTTTAGGCAAAAATATTTTAGGACTAAAATTTGATTTTGATCTACAAATCCGTCTTGGAGCTGGAGCTTTTGTTTGTGGAGAGGAAACGGCACTCATTGCTTCGATTGAAGGCGGAAGGGGAATGCCAAGAAATAAACCACCATTTCCAGCTCAAAAAGGATTATTTGGTTATCCAACAATTATTAATAACGTTGAAACATTTGCTAATATCCCACAAATTATTAATAATGGTTCCGAATGGTTCAAAAGTATTGGAACTGAAAAATCAAGTGGAACTAAAGTTTTTGCTTTAGGTGGCAAGATTAAAAATACAGGTCTTTTGGAAGTTCCAATGGGAACCACGCTTCGTGAAGTAATTTACGATATTGGTGGTGGAATTCCTAATGGTAAGAAATTTAAGGCTGTCCAAACTGGTGGACCAAGTGGTGGATGTTTAACAGAAAAGCATCTTGATACACCAATTGATTATGATAACCTAACAGCACTTGGTTCAATGATGGGAAGCGGCGGCATGATTGTTATGGACGAAGATAATTGTATGGTCGATGTTGCAAGGTTCTATCTTGAGTTTACGGTTGATGAAAGTTGTGGAAAATGTACACCGTGTCGTGAAGGAACGAAGCGCCTTTTAGAGATTCTTGAGAAAATCACCAAAGGTAATGGAACTTTAGAAGACCTCAAAGAACTTGAAGAGTTATCACGTAATATTAAAGATACATCACTTTGTGGCTTAGGACAAACAGCTCCCAATCCAATTCTTTCAACTCTACATAACTTTTATGATGAGTATTTAGCACACGTTGTTGATAAAAAATGTCCAGCAGGTGTTTGTAAAGCCTTATTAAAGATTGTTATTACAGATAAATGTGTTGGTTGTACACGTTGTAGTAAAGTTTGTCCTGTTAGCGCAATTAAAGGAAGCCTCAAGGAAAAACACGTCATCAATCAAAATTTATGTATTAAGTGTGGTGCTTGTGTACAAACTTGTCCTGTTAAGGCAATTGTGAAGGAGTAGTTTTATGAAGAAAGTAAACGTAACAATTAATGGTAAAACTATTCTCGTTCCGGAAAACTACACAATTATGGAAGCGGCATATAAGCTCGGCATTGACATTCCAAGACTTTGTTTTCTAAAAGAAATCAGTGAGTCTTCATCATGCCGGATTTGTGTTGTGGAAATTGAAGGGCTTAACACTTTGAAAAATTCTTGTACGGTTAAAGTATGGGATAAAATGGTTGTTAAAACCAATACTGAAAGAGTAAATAATGCTGTTCGTAAAAACCTTGAACTAATCGCAGCATCCCATTTGTTTGAGTGCTGGCGCTGTCCAAGAGAACACAACTGTGAACTTTTGAAACTTCTTCGCCGGTACAATATTGAAAATAGAATTGGCGAAGACCAAAGTTTTGCAAAAAAGACAACAATTGCCAATCTAACCGATGCTATGGTCATCGATAGTTCGAAGTGCATTTTGTGTGGAAGGTGTGTTGATGCCTGCGCCACTCTTGCCGGAACTAAAGTCTTGAATTTTAATTATCGTGGTTTTAAAACTTATGTATCAACAGCTTTGAATCATGAACTTGATGATAGTGGGTGCATTTACTGTGGCAAATGTATTCAAGCATGTCCTGTAGGCGCTTTAAAAGAAAAAGAAGACTTTGAACGCGTATTTGAACTTTTACAGGATCCTGATAAATATGTTGTCGTACAAATCGCCCCAGCAGTTAGAGCTGCCCTTGGCGAAGAGTTCGGTTTAAAAATCGGAACAAATGTTGAAAACAAAGTTTATAGTAGTCTTAAAGCTTTAGGATTTGATGAAATAACGGATACGAATTTTGGTGCTGATTTAACAATTATGGAAGAAGCAAACGAATTTATTGAAAGATATAAACAGTATAAAGCAAACAAAAAAAGTGTTTTACCGATGTTTACATCGTGTTCTCCGGGCTGGATTAAATATATTGAAGCCTACTATCCAGAATATCTTCCACACCTATCTAGCTGTAAATCACCACATCAGATGCTTGGAGCAATTGTTAAAAACTATTACGCTGAGAAACTCGGACTCGACCCTAAAAAAGTTTATGTTGTTTCAGTAATGCCTTGCATTGCTAAAAAATATGAAGCAAACCGTAAAGAAATGGAAGTTAATAAAAAACGCGATGTTGATTATGTAATCACAACGCGTGAACTTGCAAGAATGATTAAGATTGCAGGACTTGATTTTCATAAATTGCCAAAATTTAATGCTACCTCGCCTCTTGCAGAATATACAGGCGCAGGAGCGATTTTCGGAGCAACAGGCGGAGTTATGGAAGCTGCCCTTAGAACCGTTAAAGACACTTTAGAGAAAACCGAAAATAAAGATGTTGATTTTCCGATGGTAAGGGGAGTTAATAACGGTATCAAAGAAGCAACTCTTAAAATTGCTGGTGAGGAATTCTTAGTGGCAGTAGTTCATGGTGCTGTGAATTTTCCAGAGATGTTCAAACGGTTAAAAGAAAACAAAAAACCATATGCTTTTATTGAATTCATGGCATGTACTGGAGGATGTGTGAATGGCGGTGGTCAGCCAATTGTCAATGCTAAAATTCAAGATACAACCGACATTAGAACCGAAAGAGCGAAAGCCTTATATACAATTGACAAAAAGACCTCGATTAGAAGAAGCCATGAAAATCCTGAGATTCTCAAGATTTACGAGGAATTTTTAGGTGCTCCTGGTGCTCATAAAGCTCACGAAGTTCTCCACACAACATTTAAGAAAC
Source organism: uncultured Acholeplasmataceae bacterium (assembly GCA_963542825.1). Classification (GTDB taxonomy): domain Bacteria; phylum Bacillota_I; class Bacilli_A; order ML615J-28; family CAG-698; genus CAUTZD01. The sequence continues at coordinate 6,832 of CAUTZD010000009.1, forward strand.
AACAAGTTTATGGTAAAATAAAATAGTTAAGGTTTCAAATCCTCAGTTCTTTAAAACTGAGGATTTTTCTATAACTAAATATCTAAAACTTTGGTATAATACAATAGATTTAAATAGGACCATAGCCAAGCGGTAAGGCAGTTGGCTCTGACCCAACGATGCGAAGGTTCGAATCCTTCTGGTCCTGCCATTTTTTATAATGAAAAAAGAGCTCTTTAAAGCGACAATTGAATCGATAGTTACACTTGATTTACAACTTGTTAGTGAAAACTATTTAACAAAAAAAGATGATATTTTAATAGAAGCACTTTTCCTTGATCGATATCATAATTTGGTTATAGGTGTCTTTCGCGATACTTTCAATTCCCATCTTCTTAAAGGCGGTATCGAGGGATACGATTACGTAAAACAGAATTTAAGCGAATTCAAAATCCTTTTAAAAGAAAAGGGGATAACCGTTTCAGTTAATTCTCTTCCAAGAATTATTGTTTTCTCGGAATACTTTAATAATAACGATATCGATTCTATTAAATACTTGATGATTGATACAGAGCTTGTTGAAATAAAAAACGAAGATAATAAAATAGTTTTTAAAAAACGTTTTTTAAATAGAAAAACCATTCAAAACTTTACTTTAGTTCCTAAGTACATTGATACAGAAATTTTTAAGAGTGTTCGCTGTGAACTCATGAAAACTTTTGACTGTGTACGGGAAATTATTGAAAATGATAAAATTATTTATATAAATAACAAACCATTTCTTGAAGTGACGCTTGGTGAAACAAGTATTAGTTTGAAAATAAAGAGTAAGAAACTTGTGATAAATAGTGTTGAAAAACTTTATGATCATTTTGAAATGATTTATAACGCTTATGAAAACTCTTGATTATTACATCAAAAATCTTGAAATTTTGTACGAAGACAACCATGTAATTGTTGTCAATAAACCTGTTGATGTTTTGAGCCAAAAAGATATCACGGGTGATTTTTCACTTGTGGAAATCGTTAAGGGATATTTAAAAATTAAATACAGTAAGCCAGGTGATGTTTATCTGGGACTGGTTCACCGGCTTGACCGAAGGGTTGGTGGAGTTATGTTACTGGCTAAGACTAGTAAAGCCGCCAAACGAATTTCTGAGCAAATTAGAAATCGAAATGGGTTTGAAAAAAGATATTTAGCTTTGGTTGAGGGTAGTACCCCTAAAAATGGGGAGATAAACATCAAACTTGAAAAGTTTCAAAACCTGAAAGCCGAGATTTCGCCTCTAGGTAAAGAAGCAGTTCTAGAGTATCTAACACTTGAAAAAAACGACAAGTTTTCGCTCGTTGAAATTAAACTTTTGACAGGAAGATATAATCAAATTCGGGCGAGCTTTAAAAGCATTGGTCACCCAGTGGTTGGTGACCAAAAGTATGGAAGTAGATATGACACGGATTTGAAACTTGTAAGCTATAAACTCTCATTTATTCATCCTGTTAAAAATACTAAAGTAGAGATAGAAATAAAGAATCCTTTTCTTTTAAATGAATTATAAAAATAAGGGGGTTAGTTATGAAACCAATCATTGAACTGAGAAACATTACCAAAACTTTTGATGATGAAAAAGTAGTTGATAATATTAATCTTATTATCGGCGAGAATGAATTCATTACGCTTCTTGGTCCGTCAGGATGTGGTAAGACAACAATTCTACGAATGATTGCAGGTTTTGTTTCCCCTGATGAAGGCGATATTGTTTTAAATGGTGAAGTGGTTAATGATCTCGCCCCTTATGAGCGTCCAATCAACACTGTTTTTCAGCGGTATGCCCTTTTTCCTCATTTGAATGTTTTTGATAACATAGCTTTTGGTTTACGAAATTTTAATCGCCAACTCATCGAAATTAGTTCGTCAGTTCGGAAAAGCTATGAAAGTGAAAAGAATGGTTTACTAAAAAAGCTTCAAAAAGAAAAACTATCAAAAGAAGAAAAGCAAGAATGTAAGTACCGTTTAAGAGAAATTAAACAAGAAATAAAACGCAAGATTCAAATCGAAAAAGATCGTTTGATTGAAGAAAAGTTTCAGACAATCGAAAAACGCTATTCAAAACGAATAACAGATCTTGAAGAAAAAATCACAAAGGAAGAAGAACATATCGATACTTTGGTTCCTGATGCTAAAATAAAGCGCGATGAACTTTGGGACAAGATTGATGATGAAATTAAATTAAAGCCTCGCCAAAAACAAAAGATTTTAAAGAAATATAAAAAAGATCTTGATAAGTTAAACGATATCATTAATTACGAAAGTGTTTATAAACTAAAAAAAGAACTTCGTGATGTTTATAAAATGAAAGCAGAGGAGGAACGCAAAGCTCCGTCTTTAATGATGAGTAAGCACCACATCATCGAAGCGGTAACCGAAGCTTTGAAGATGGTTGGACTTTCTGGTTATGAAACGAGGAAAGTAACACAGCTTTCAGGCGGACAACAGCAGCGTGTTGCCATTGCCCGGGCGATCGTTAATAAACCAAAAATTCTTTTGCTTGATGAACCGCTTGCTGCTCTTGATTTAAAACTTCGTCAAAATATGCAGTATGAACTCAAGGAAATGCAAAGAAACCTTGGGATTACATTTATCTTTGTTACTCACGACCAAGAAGAAGCACTAACGATGAGCGATAGAGTTGTTGTTATGGATAAGGGTGTCATTCAACAAATAGGGACCCCTGAAGATATCTATAATGAACCTGTCAATAAATTTGTCGCTTCCTTTATTGGCGAAAGTAATATTTTTGAAGGAACATATCTTGGAAATAAAAAAGTAAAATTCTTAAACGAAGTTTTTGAGTGTGTTGATACAAACTTTGAAGAAGGCGAGAAGGTGAATGTTGTAATTCGCCCAGAAGATTTCGATATCGTTGGTCTTGATAGGGCTAAAATTAAAGCCGTAGTTGATATTTCAACATTCAAAGGTGTTTTCTTTGAAATCTGTGTGCTCCACAATCAAAAAGAAATTATTATCCACAAATATGAAAACCCAGAAGCTGGGTCAACAATTGGCTTAGCAGTTGACCCTTATGAGATTCATTTGATGAGGAACGAAGATGGAGAAGTTTAAGAAACTATCGATTCCTTATCGAATCTGGATGATTGTATTAGTTCTCTTACCGCTTCTCATGATGATCGTTTTAAGTTTTCTTGATATCAACGGTTTTGATTTTTCATCTAGTCATTTTACATTTGAGAATTTTCATGATCTTGTAAACCATACATATTTTAAAGCTATTGGGATAAGTCTCTTTTATTCGGCTGTGGCAACTGCGGGATGCTTGATTCTTGGTTATCCAATTGCTTTAATTATTTCAAAACTCAAAACTAGCAATAAAACGATTATTCTGTTTATTCTTATTCTTCCGATGTGGACGAACATGCTTTTACGCATACGGGCGATGGAAATGTTATCTTTGCCAAATGGATTTATGAAGAATACATTTAAGCTTAGTTTTAATTTTTATGGAACACCATTTGCTGTAATCTTCGGAATGATTGTTATGTATTTGCCTTTTATGATACTACCAATTTATACGGTGCTTGAAAAGATTGACCCTTTACTTATTGAAGCAAGTAAAGACCTTGGAGCTAATAACTTTCGAACATTTTGGAAAGTGACGTTTCCTTTAAGCCTTAAGGGAGTAGTAAGCGGTGTTGTCATGGTGTTTTTACCAGCAGCGATGGGCTTCACAATTTCTGAGATTTTAGGTGCTGGACGAATCCAGATGATTGGTAACATCATCGAGAATTTCTTTAAAAAAGCAAATATCTATAATCTCGGGAGTCTAATTAGTTTAATTATCATTTTCTTAGTTATAGGTTCGCTTTTAATTATCAGTAAAATCGATAGCGAGGGAGAAACGATACTATGAAGAAACAAGTTTTTCTTTCGATATCGAAATGGGCGCTTTTCGGGCTTGTTTTACTACTTTTATATTTTCCGCTTATCTACATTATTATTCAGTCATTTAACTCATCAGCAACTGGAGCAAGACTTGAAGGATTTACTTTAAAGTGGTACGCAAAAGTCTTTTCTGACCGTGATTTAATTAAGGCGATTGGTGTCAGTATTTCAATGGCTCTAATTTCAACATTTTTGAGTGTTGTGTTTGGAACGATTGCAGTAGTTGGTATTAATAGCTTAAACCGTAAAGCAAGACGAAGAGTTATGCTTATTAACAGTATCCCTGTTCTGAATGCTGATATCGTTACTGGCGTTTTTCTTATGCTCTTTTTTCAGTTTGTGATGCTCATAATGCCAGGAGTTCAGGTATTTGGTTATACAACGATGCTTCTTGCTCACGTGTTTTTTTCAACCCCTTATGTTGTTTTAAGTGTTTTACCGAAGTTTAGGGAAATCGATCCAAACTTATATGATGCAGCGCTTGACCTTGGGTGTCGTCCTCGTGAAGCACTCATTAAAGTAATTCTTCCTTCTTTAAAAACGGGAATTATTGCTGGAGCTTTAATTGCTTTCACGATGAGTATCGATGATTTTGTTATTAGTTACATGACAAGTGGCAACGGTGTTCAAAATTTTTCGATGTGGCTATATAGTATTAAAACGCCGCTCAAAAATAACGCGATGCAGAAGGCAAGCGCTTATAACACTTTAGTATCGCTAGTATCATTAGCACTTTTAGTAGCTTATAATATCTATACGCGTTTTAAAGGAAAGAATAAGAAAAATGAAAAGAATTATTAATAGTTTATTTTTTGTTTTGCTTTTATTTTTTCTTTGGGGATGTGAAAGAAAAGAAACGCTTATTTTGCTTAACTGGGGACAGTATATTAATATAGAGTGCGTTAAAGAGTTTGAACAAAAATACAAAGTAAATGTTAAAATTTCGTTTGCTGACAGTAACGAAATTATGTATACCCAAATCAAAGCTAAAACAACAGCTTTCGACATCGCAATACCTAGCGATTACATGATTCATAAATTAACTAATGAAGGCTTAATTCATAAAATTGATTTAAATAAAATCCCAAATGCCAAACAAGAGTTTTTTGATAATCGTTTGAATTATTTACGTGGAAGATACTTTAAAGGAAACGAAGAAGTAGCGGTTCCGTATTTTTGGGGAACTCTCGGAATTATGTATCGAAAAGATTCAGAAATTGAAAACGCCATTAAAGAAAAGGAATGGGGTGTTTTCTTTAATGAAACTTTAGCTAAAAAATACAAAATCGGGATGTACAATTCTGCTCGCGACGCAATTAGTGCAGCTCTTCTTTATCTTGGGAAAAGCGTCAATACCAAAAGTGAGGATGATTTTAAAAAAGTCGAAGCCCTCTTAAAAAGACAGTCTTACTATACTTGGGCAACTGACAACTTGAAACAGCTCGTGGCAACTGGCAATCTCGATATCGCTTTAGTTTATTCTGGAGATTTTTTTGATATGCTTTACGCAAGTGTTGCTGATGGGAAAGAGCTTAGTGAACTTGAGTATGGAATGTATGTTCCAAAAATTAATAATGTATGGTATGACGCAATGGTTATCCCAAAAACTAGCAAGAATGTAAATCTTGCTCATAAGTTCATTAATTTTATGTCTGATCCCGAGGTTGCCTATAAAAATGCGATGGAAGTTGGTTCAGCACCAAGCATCAAAAAAGCCTTTGAACTATTAAAATCAGATCCTGATTATGAAGAAATTATCAAAATGTATAATTTGCGTCCTGAAGTAAATTGGGACAAGTCAGAAATATATGAGGATCTTGGATTTAAATTTTATAAGAAATTTGAAATCATTTTAAGCAACGTTAAAAGCTAATTATCATATTGCTTGACAAAACAAGAAAGGTCGGTAGAATGTTAATGTAAGTTAACAATTATGTTACTTACACATTTTCCCTAATTCCTACATAAAAGTATGAAAAGCACCTTTCTTGTAAACGGTGCTTTTTGTACATTATACAGGAGTAATAAATAATGTTAGAAATTAAAAACTTATCACATTCATATAAAAAGGGTAAGAAAGCAATTGACGATATTACTATTAGTATTAATGATGGTGATATCTTTGCTTTTATTGGACCAAACGGAGCTGGTAAAACAACCGTCATCAAATCGCTAACGGGACTACTGGATTTCACAAGTGGCGATATTAAGATTAATGGTTTTGATATCAAAAAAGATGAATTAAAAGCCAAGAAACAATTTGCTTATGTTCCAGATAATCCTGATGTTTATCAAAATATTACGGGACTTAATTATTTAAATTTTGTTGCTGATATCTGTGATATCGATAGCAAAACCCGCGAAGAGCGTATTAAGAAATTTGCTGATATTTATAAACTAACTGACAACTTAAATAATTTGGTTGAGTCATATTCACACGGTATGAAACAGAAGCTTGTCTTAATCTCAGCCTTTTTAAGAAGTCCAAAGCTTTTGGTTCTTGATGAACCGTTTGTTGGTCTTGACCCTGTTGCCACTTTTACAACCAAAGAAGAATTTAAAAATATGTGTAAAGAGGGATCAGCGGTTTTTTTCTCAACCCACGTTTTGGAAGTAGCCGAAAAACTTTGTAATAAAGTTGCTATCATCAAGGACGGTAAAATTATTGCAAAGGGCACTATGGAAGAAGTAAAAGGCGATAAGACTCTTGAAGAAACCTTTTTGGAGCTAGAAACAGATAATGAAAGTGTTTAAGATATTTTCAATCACTTTTAAAAATAATTTTCGAATCGAAAAACTGAAGGAAAGACTAAAGGATCCAAAGAAAAGTCCTGTTATTGTTCTCTTAGGAATTTTATTTTTGGTGGCTATTGGATTTTATGTCTACCAGTTTTATAATAATGCCGTTCGAAGAAACGCTGACATCGCCGACAAAAGCTTAATTTTATACTCAGCAGTAATTCAGTTTTCTTTGTTTGTTTTCCTAATTGGTTTAGGCATTGCTGAACGTCAAGTTTTAAAACCAGTTGACTATAGTATTTTATCAGCGCTCTCTGTTAGCAAGAGGAAAATTATTACTGCTAAAATTTTATTTCAGCTTTTAACTTCGATAATCCTCTTTTCACTACTTTTTATAACAACAGGCATTGGCTACTTAAAAGTAACGAACGGCGGATTAAAAGAATATTTGCTCCTTATACTTGTTAATTTTACTGAAGCTTTTTTTGTGGGGTTTTTAGGATTAGCAATTGGCTTAATTTTTAGTTTAGCATTTAAAAGAACCGTTAAATCAAACACAATTAGCTCAATTATTTACGCTATACTCGCAGTTGTTTTAACGGTAGCGATGACACTTTTAAACAGTATTAAATTAGACAGTATATCAAGCTATAAAGCTTTATTAGGATATCTTTTCTATCCAGCTAAGCTTACTGAGATGATTATTGTTGAGAAAAATATTTATGCAATCATTTTGTTCCCGCTAGTTGTAGTTTTATTGTTTGCTGGTATCATTATGATTATAAGTAGACTTTATACTTTTCTTAACACAAATAAAAACCATCTTGTTAAAACTAGTCGTAATTTAAAGTTTAAAAGTCGCAATCCAAAAACATCGATGCTTATTAAAGAATTTAAGATGCTTTTTCAAAACCAAAATCTTTTTATAAGTATCATTATTAATACGGTAATCATTCCTTTGGTTTTTATTGTTTCTTATGTCTCAATAGCTAAGAATCCAAATATAAAGAATGAAGTATCGATGATTATAGCATCTTCCGCTGCATTATTCCCACTTTACTTAGTTTCGCCTTCACCAATCAGTTTATCACTTGAAGGCAGCAAATTTTGGATTGTTAAATCTTTGCCTGTGAAGATTAAAGATCTTCTCTTAAATAAAGTCTTATCAGGGATTTTTGTGGGGATTCCTGCAGTTATTGTTATTTCTTTAGGAAGCGTTTATTTTCAGTTTAAACTAAATTTAAGTTTCTACTATCCGCTTTTGATAACACTAGAAGCGATAATCATTACAGTTGGTTCTAATTTCCTCGGCGTTTTTATTAACATAATGATTCCGAAGCTTACTGACGACTTTGCTGTAATCAAAAGATCGCTTTCGTATTTTGTTTATATGATGACAAGTATTATCTTAGGATCACTTGGGCTATTTCTTATGCCCTTTCTTCTTAGAATCCTCTTGCCACTTGGGTATTCATACTTAACTGTTTTAGGGATTTTAGTAGCTTTTCCAGTTTTACCGTTATCGATAGCTACCGCTCTCTTTTTTACAGTTGGTGTTAAAAGAGCTTATAAAATAAGTTAAAGGAATTCGAAGTTTTTAGGTATAATAAATTGTGGGGGAAAACAAATGAAAATAATTAAAAAAATCTTTTTCGTTTTCGTTTTAGGTTTGATGTCACTTTTTCTTTTCGATATCAAAGGTAAAACAGTAGCTGAATACCAAAATGAACTTAACGATAAACCGATTAAAGAAATATATGAACGTATTTTTCTTGATTCAAATAATCTTCATTTTTACCAAAAACTAAAAGAAGAAGAGAAGAAAATATATGATAAACTTATTTTATTTTTTAAAGAGCGTAAACCAATTACTGAAAAGTTTGTCTTTGAAGGAAACGAAAATATAACTCTTGAAGCTTTAAGTAAGCGTACAAGCAAAGCAACTACTGCTTTTCTTGACGATCATCCAGAAGTTTTTTGGACTAACGGATATAAAATTAATATGCAGATGGTTGGTAACAGTTATAAAATCACAATCGAGTTTAAACTTCGGGAGATTTTTGCTCTTGATAATGCACTTGTTGATTCTCAAATCAAAGAAATTGTTCCGAAGATTTTAGCACTTCGTGATGATGCTATTAAAGAACCCCGAAATTATTTGCGAACAAAGTTTGTTCACGACCGGATAACTTTAAATAATAAATATAACAAAAATTATGATACCCAAAATGCCGATGTTCAGTCGATGTCCCACACCTTGAACAGTTGTTTTTTAGAAAGCTTTGATCCTGTTTGTGAGGGGTACGCTAAAGCCTATTATTTGCTTATGAATATGATAGGTATTAAAACGATTATGGGAACAGGGTTAACAAATACCAACGAGCCCCATGCCTGGAACTATACACAGATGGGGATTCCCAGCAAATGGTATTTTGTTGATTTGACGTGGGATGACGACGATGTCCATAATACAGTTGTATATAATTATTTCTTAAAGAAAAAACCAACTGATAGAACCCCTGACCCTGATAACTTGCTACCAGAAATTAGTGAAACCGATTATCTTGACAATGGCTTTGATTATGTTGATAATGGTGAAGACCGCCTCGTGATTTATGAACGCGATAGCGTTGTACCAATAGTCAAAGAAAAAGCTGATGGAGATTTTTTAGAAATCATTAACAGTTTGCCTACCAAAAAACATGCTAATGAGGTGTTTGTTGGCTGGTATGTTCGAAACCGCTTAGTTTACGTTAATGACCTTCACGAACTAAAAGGTCTTTTAGTTATTGAACCACATTATGTCGTGCCTGAGTTTAGCTTTCTTAATGCCTTGAAATCAGGTGATAAATACATAGTAGCAAAGAAAAAAGCTGCGCAGGTAATGATGCTAATCACTGATAGCCAAACAGGCGATATCGAAGTTCTAAGTGAAGGATTTTCTCCAGAATTTAAAAGTGGTGAGCTTGGTGATTACCTAGTAACAACGGTTATTAAAAGTAGGCATTCTAGCGATACGCTTAGTTTTAATTTTAAATTTACAATCGTTGACGTTATTCCTAATGTCATTAATATTTTCGGTAGTGGTGGCGAAATTTTAAAAACTCTTGTTAATATAACGGCTGAAGATATTTTAAGTGAACCATTTACTATTAAGGAGAATGAAATTTTTGTTGGTTATAAGATTGTTGATTTGCCAAACGGTTTTATTACAAACGAGACGGTTCTTAATGGAGAAGTAGACATTCATGGAGTATATGAAAGAGTTAAATTTTCTATCCCAGATGCAACAAAGATTAGTGATAATAATTTTAAAGTCAACAGTAAAGGTGCTAGCGATTTAAAAATTCAGCTAGAAGAAAGTCTAAAAGGTTTACTAGAGGTTAAAGAAGTTAATGCACCTGAAGACTTAAAAAACGGGAAAACGGGTGTATATGATGTTAGCGTAGTTGTTGCATCCAAATATTCAAGCGACACCAAAACACTTAAACTCGCAGTTCAAGTAGGAGAACTAGCATCCCCTAGTTACAACAAGACAATCTTAGGAATTACTTTTGGTGTTGCCGGCGCATGTCTTCTTTTAATTATTTTACTATCTGTTATTCCAAATAGAAAAAAGGCGAAAAGAAATCGATATGATGAAAGGTGATGTAAAATCACCTTTCCTTATGGATTTGTAGCTCAGTGGGAGAGCACCTGCTTGACGTGCAGGGGGTCGGCGGTTCGAGCCCGTCCAAATCCACCATTAATAAAAATAAGTCGATTCCTTTCGGGAATCGACTTTTTAAAAAAGAAAGGGACAAAAATGTTAAGTGGTGTTAAAGATACTTTGTATATCCCGCTTTATGCACGGATTTACGCTTCGAAAAAGTTTCCAGAATTTTTCTATGATCAAAAGGCTCTAGAACTTGAGAAGTTTATTAAGATGGAAAGCGAAGGAATTCAGAAATCAAGCGAATATAGTTTACTTGCTAGTGTTGCTAGATATTATTATTTTGATAAAATTGTTGAAGACTTTATTAATAAAAATCCTCAAGGAAATATTATTAATTTAGGATGTGGTCTCGATACTCTTTGTGAAAGAAGTAGTAACAAAACTGCTACGTTTTATGCAGTTGACTTTCCAGAAACGATATCAGTGCGCGAGGAGATTTTAAAGCCAAATGATAATGAAACGTTAATAGCTTCCGATATCAAAAGTGATGAGTGGATTAATAAAGTTGACCTGAAGAAACCAACACTTGCAATTCTATCTGGGGTATTTCAGTATTTCCACGAAGATGAAGTTCTAGCTTTTATTAAGAAACTTCAAGAGAAATTTGCAAATATCGAGATTGCTTTTGATGCAACTAATAAAACGGGGATTAGTTATGCTAATAAGTATGTTAAAAAAACTGGAAATAAAAATGCTATGATGTATTTTTATGTAAATGATCCTGAGGCGTTCGCGAAAAAATGCGGTGCTGTTCTTTTAAAAACCAATACATTTTTTATTGATATGCGAAAAGCTTTGAAGCATAAGCTTCATTTAATGACACGCCTTTTCATGGCGGTAGTTGATAAGAAAAAACGAGCAATCATCGTTTACTTGAAACTTAAATAAAACTTTTAATCGTAAAAATTATAGTATAATTAAATTGAGGAATCTAGATATGATTATTGAAGTTAATAAAATTACAAAAAAATATGGTAGAGAAGAATCAGAGATTGTCGCTCTAGATGAAGTATCATTTACTATCGATGAAGGAGAACTTGTTGTTATTTTGGGCGCCTCAGGAGCTGGGAAGTCGACACTTTTAAATATCCTTGGTGGTATGGATCGTCCAACAAGTGGTGAGTTTATTGTTAATAGTAAAAAAGTGCATTTGTTAAATGATAAAGAATTATCTCTTTTCCGGCGCTATGAAATTGGTTTTATTTTTCAGTTTTATAATTTAATAAATAATTTGACTGCTTACGAAAATGTAATGCTCGCTCAAAGCGTGACTAAAAATGGTCTTGATAGTGAAGAAATTTTAGAAAAGGTTGGCTTAGGAAAACGCATGAAAAACTTTCCAAGTGAACTATCAGGTGGTGAACAACAGCGCGTTGCCATCGCTCGGGCGATCGTCAAAAACCCAACTGTACTTTTGTGTGATGAACCAACTGGAGCTTTAGACAGCAAAACTGGAATTGGTGTTATTCAACTTCTTCAAGATATTTGTCGAAAAGAAAAACGAACTGTAATCATTGTTACTCATAACTCCTTGATTGCTGATATTGCTGACCACTTGATTAAAATATCTGATGGTAAAATTGTTTTTGATGAATATAACAAAAATCCGAAGAAAGTTAGTGAAATCGAATGGTAGCTAATGAATACCGTAAGGGCAAAGTACTATCTCTTAAAGGCGTTCGGGACTTTCGGTTTAGCTACAAACAGTTTATTGCCCTAATTTTAATTGCTGCTTTAGCATTTACTTTATATTTAGGACTTGCTTCGAATTACCGTTCTTTTTCAAACCGCGTTAATAAAATGTATAAAGATGGTAAAGTTGCCGATCTTGTCGTGACAACTACTGGGATGGAAAAAAAGGACACTGAGGATCTTAAAAATATCGCTAAAGAAGGCTTTAAAAAAGAAGTAGATGATAACGATATCGATTTTCGGTTATTTTTCAAAACACTTGTTACAAGTAAAAACCAGCAAACCGATAAGAACGGCCATACGATGACGCTTGGCTTTGCTACTAACCATAACGTTTATTTATCAAATAAACCAATTAACCAGATGAATATTTCTGGAGCTAAAACAGTTTATGATCCTTTTAAAAAGCCGCTTGATGAAGTTGGTGAGGGAGTATTCCTATCTTACAATTACTTCAATAAAATGTATATTGGGACGGAGTTTGAAATCAACGTTTTAAAATCAACGCTCATCAATATCGTAAAACAACGCGGTGTCTTTTGGGATGAAAATGGATATTTTTACCGTAAGGAAGCTGACGGTACAATTACAACAATTATTGGGGAAAAAGAACTAGGGCTTCTCGATCAAATCGAAAGCTATATTAAGATCGATGAAAGAAAAAATATTCAACCCGGAAAGAAAAATATTATTAGTAGAGAAAAGTATCTTGAATTTTTCCGGAAAATAACTTCCGATAAAGGCTATCTTAATATTCCTGTTAAACTTGCTGGTTACGTAATGCAACCAGAATCCGTTCAAAAAAACGAACAGTCAGGATTTCTTTTCGCTGATTTCAAATATTTAGTAAAACAGCTTAAGAAAACTTTAAGCGAACGTTCAGAAGAAGAAAAAGTACTTTTTAGTTTTCTTTTATATGTTTGTGATGTTATCGTTAATAATGTTGAAACTGAGAAATTAACAATTGATAATATCGACACTTTTGAAACTGGTTTTATGGCTAGAAAAACTTTTAAAGGTTTGACCTCATTAAATGAGTATAACTATTTTTTAGATCTCAATAAAGTTTATACAATAGCTTTTATTAAAGCCTTTAAAACATTAGCTACTAATAACGTTAACAGCGAAACAAAAGAAGCCCTTCAAACTAAACTTTTCCTTCTTGATGAAAAGATTAAAACGATTCGTGAAGATAAGATTTATAATCAAGCCATTTTTAAAAATCAAACGAAAGATAAACGAGCAATTGATCGTATTAAGGATTTAGTTAGTAAAAAGTATGATAAAGATACGCGGCTAATTTTTAATACAAAGCTTAGTGAATCGTTTACGAACCTGACGCTTGAAACCGACGTTAAACAAGCAAGACAGTTAAACTATGTGTTCCCGATGATCTTTTTCATTGTAGCGGTTCTTGTAATTATTACGACAACTAGCCAAATGATTCTTCGTGAGCGCACCCAAATCGGAACGATGAAGGCGATTGGTTATAGTAATAAAACCATTTACGTTTACTATATGCAAATGATTTTGTTTCTGATATCGATTGGCTTTGTTATCGGGATGATTGTTGGTCCACTTTTAATACCACATATCGTTAACGAAAAATATAAAAATTTATACAATCTTCCAAATCACACTTATAGTTTTCCTTATATCGAAGTTATTGCTTCGTTTCTTATCGTTATTTTGATTGTTGGAGTTACGACCTACTTAGTTTGCCGTAGGGAACTAAAACTTCTTCCGGCAATTTCGATGCGTCCTGTTGCCCCAAAAATCAACATCAAGGTTAAAACAAAAGCCAAGAAAAACATTCCTTTACGAATGGCTTTTAGAAATATCAGAATCAACATTGTTCGTAGTATCCTGACGATTATCGGCGTTATGGGCTGCGGGGCTTTGCTTCTAACAGGTATGGGAATTAACGATACGATTAATTATGGTATCGACCACGATATGTCACGGTTTTACAATAACGCTGATCTTGCTGTTGTGATGCAGCCTAACCGTCCTGATACCTTCTCAAAGCTTAAAAAGCTTAACGAAGTCAAAGTTATTGAAAACTACTATAACCAACAAACAATTATTACAAACGAAGAGACTGGTGAAAGTTGTGATGGTAGTACTTTTGGTTTCCATAAAAACAGTAATTTTTATAAACCAAAAAAAGGTGAAGTTTTTGGAAACGGGAAAGTCTTAGTTCATGAAAAATTTGCGAAACGTTTGAATCTACATATCGGTGATCGCGTAAGCTTTACGATGGGCGATAAAAAGTATGTGTTTGAGGTCGGCTCTATAAAGGAAGCGTTTTTCGTTCAAGGTGTTGTCTTTTATACAGACGAAATTGAAAACTTCGATCAGGTAGCTACTGGAGCACTGATGGAGCTTAAAAAAGGTACTGATATCGATAAGCTTGCGAAAAGAGTTTTGCAAATCGACGGGATAAATCTAGCATTAACAAACCAAGATACAATTAAGATTCTCAATAAAGTTAATACAATTCTCGCAATCATCTCAACAACAATCTTTGTCTTTGCTTTGCTTCTTGCGGTCGTTGTTCTTTATAATCTAGCGCGGCTTAATTTAAACGAGCGGGTTAGAGAAATTGCGACTCTCAAGGTTCTTGGCTTTAACAGACGCGAAATTAGCCGTAGCATTTTTATCGAAATGTTTTTCTTAGCGTTTGTGGGAATTATTCTTGGTCTTCTCATGGGTTATCCGATGCTCGTTAGCGTGCTTATAACAAACAAGATGGAAGCGGTAAGTTATATATACCATATCAATATCATCAGTTTCGTAATTGCTTTTGCAATTATGATTGGAATGACTTTAATAATCAATTTCTATATCGCACATAAATCGAATAAAGTGAAAATGATTGAATCACTCAAATCAATTGAGTAAGGAAGGGAAGGAAAAATGAAAAAGATTTTTTTACTAATCTTATCACTAGTTTTAGTGATAGTGCTTGCTGGCTGCAAAAAAACGACAATTTCTATTGAAGAAAAGTATCTTATCGGCGTCATGGAAGAACGTAAAATTGCTTTCCAAACAACACCCAAAGAAAGTGCTTCGCGAATCGTCTTAAAAAAAGATGAAAACGAAAGTGTTGCTGAAGTAAGTTTAGAAAATAATCAGCTAGTTGTTAAGGGAAAAGAAAAAGGAACGAGAATAGTTAGTTTACTCGTAAATAAAAAGAAATTAGCAGAAGTTACTCTAGAGGTCGTTGATAATGTTTTATTAACAACTAAAGATCAAGCAAAAGCGTTAAACGATAAAATTGCTAATAGTGAAAATAAGCTCCAAAAAGATATTTTTAATAGCAGTAATGAAACAACGTTTGCTCACCTTGATATGATTGTTAACCAGTTAGTAGCGGTAGGTGACAATCCATTTACTGGTTATACTCAAGCTGAGATTCAAAAAATTATCGGTGATCTCATTTTCTATCATAAGTACAAGGAAGCAGCAAATAAGCTTACAGATGGTGAATTAAAAACATCCATCTTAGGGCAAATCGAAAAATTTAAAGAAGCTTATATGCGTTTGTCAATACCTCTACAAAATGTATTTAGTGAAGTGTTTACTAAAGGTGTCGATTTGACGGTTTTAAAGGATGGCTTCAGAAATTTAGTAGAAGCTTATCAAGAACTCAAAGAAGCCAATCTTGAAGTTAAAAATTTAAAACACGACTTTAATGAATTTACTGTGCAGTCGCTTGATACTTTTGAGTCTTTAGAAAGTTTCTTAAAAACAAAGGAAGAAGTTGAACAAAAACTAAAAGCGTTTGAAACGCGTTTTGAAAAAGCTAAAAACCGTCTTGTTGCTGTTGGTGAGCGTTATAAAACTGAATTAAAAACTATCGATGTTTTTGACGAAGTTTTGACATTAAGTAGTGTTAAAACGATTGTTGATATTCATACAAACGATGATAAGTTACTACAAATGGAAAATGATATCAAAACCGTTAACAAATATTTGCCACCAGTTGTTAAAGATTTTGCCAAAGCTTATAAAGATACACCCAATAATAAAAAAGAACCGTTTATGGTTTTTCTAATAAAACTAATGATTGTAAATGGTGAGATATCAGAAAAAACCGAGAAACTTTCACAGTTTATTGAAAAAAGCGTTTCAAAGGAAACTTTAAAAAGAGAGCTTAAACTTATCGCTGATAGTAATGAAAGAACGATCCTTCCGCTTAATTCCCAAGGAGATAAAAATACTTATTTAAAACTTAGGGAATCTAATTACAATCCTAGTGATTTTGTTAAAATCACGTTTAAGGCTGTTTGTCCTATTTGTGGAATAGGAAGTGGCCCTATTAAGACTATTAAAATTCCTGATATCTATATTTATAAAAATAGCAGTTTATCTTTCCTTGATACATATATGTTTCCTGACTTAGTTATGAAACTATCGCTTTTCTCGCCTGCATATCATTACAATTTTAAAGGCGTATACAAGGGTATTAATTTGGTAACGAAAGATACTGTGTTTACTGAGGACACAGAACTTGAGCTTTATTATGAACAAGGTGAAGCTGCAGAAAACAGCGAACTAACACATTTCATAAATGTTAATTTATATAAGAAAACACCGACTGATGAACTAGTTGTTATCGAAACTTTTTCACTTCCTAAGGCTAGCATTAAAACTTATGAATCGATGTTCCAATATGGTCTTTTCGTAAAAGATGGTAAGTATTATACAGGTGATGGTTTTGAAACGTATTCGTCAAAACTTTTAGTTGACTACTTAAAGCTAATTAAGGATCTTAAAAGTTTTGAAAATTAAGTAAAGTTCAGGATTAAAATTTAAAGATTTTTAGAAGCGAAACTAGAAAAAATTCTAGTTTCGTTTTCTTTATTGTAAGAGTTTTTAAGGGTTAGTTAATAAAACTCTAATCTAGATATTTTAAAATGATTACACGCGAAGTTTAAGTGTGTTTTTTTAAAATCTAAATCCCATAAACATTTTTATTGGAAAATGTGTCTATTTTAGGTATAATAAGAATAGCATGAAATATTTACTCATTTCATCATACAATAAAGAGATTCTTAATTTTTTAGAACGCTTAAATCCTCCAGAAAAAGAAGAGGTTTGGGAAGATATTTTTATCATGGGATTTTTAGATATCTATGATTTTAATTATGAGGAAATTTGTGAAGCGATTGCTCTTGATTTTATGGTACCGTTTCGTGGGTTTTTAACGCCGGAGATTTCCCATGAAAATCTTGAGTTTTTTCTTCGTGAATTTAAGAAAAGTGACCGAACATTTTTAAAAGTTTCCGAACTTGTTTTAAAAGCAAAAGAACCTCTTAAAGCAAAAATTTTGGAAAAAGTTCCTAAAGAATATGAGGAGATTATCTTAGGCTTTTTGATAAACGATTTGAATATTTCTAAAGCTGCAACTTACCTAGGACTTCACAGAAACACTTTAAATTTGAAGATTAACAGGCTTCTTAATTTAACAAATCTTGATTTAAGGAAGTTTTACGATAGTTTAGCTTTTTACAAAATACTTAATGAAGGAAAAGAAAATGGTTGAAAAAATCAAAAAAATTTTTAAAGGTATCGATAAATATCTTGTTATGGGTTTAGCTATTAGTGCTGCTCTAATTCTTGTAGCTCCTGTACTAATTATTGATAATAAGCCGCATTTCATTTTTGAAAAGATTGCTTTTAAAAGTGATCGCGTTGTGTGGCTTGGACTCTTCTTTTTGAATGTTATTAATATTATTTTAGTGTCACTTTATATCTTTTATAATCTGAAAATGTATAAACGTGTTTTTGAACTTATTATATTCTTTGGTTTTTTAGTTAGTGTATTTTTTGCGATTATTGGTAAATCTTTTGATCAAAAAATCAATACGATTGCTTTTGTTTTTTACTTAATTGTTAATTTATTGGGAGCTTTCTTTTCATATATGCTTGTTCTTTATTTTAAAGAAAATAAGGAACTTGAGAAAAGAATCAACGAGGATAATAAAGCGAAAAAAAATAAAGCAAATTAAAGATCTCCCAAAACTATTTTGGGAGATTTTATCTAGAAAGAGGAAAGATGAATATTTTAATTGTTGGCGATGTTTTTGGAATGCTTGGTCGTAAAGCGTTAAGCCTTGGATTGAAGAAAATAAAGGAAACCGAAAAGATTAATTTTCTTGTGGTGAATGCTGAGAACATTACGCACGGGCGCGGAATGAATGCGGAGCACTATAAGTTTTTGATGAGTGAAGGTGTTAATGCTATTACGATGGGAAACCACACATTTGGTAATCAAGGAATTTTAGGTTTACTTGAGGATAATAAAAATATCGTTATTCCGTATAACTATAAAAATGAGTTTAAGGGATGTTATAAGCTCTTTAATTATAATGGCTTAAAGATTTGCGTTTTTCAGATGCTTGGGGTTATCTATATGAAAGATGAAGTAGAAAATCCTTTTGTGTGTGCTAAGGAAATTTTAAAAAACGTTAAAGCTGATTTATATATCTCTGATTACCACGGTGAAGCGACAAGCGAAAAGGTTGCTTACGGCTTTTGTTTTGATGGTCTCATTGATATTATGGTTGGGACGCATACCCACGTACCAACTGGTGATTTTCGTTTGCTTCCGAATGGCAGTAGTTATATTACCGATATCGGAATGACAGGTGCTCTTAATAGCGTACTCGGAGTTAAAAAGGAAATTATCATTAAGCGGATGGCGGAAGAAAGCCAAGCGTATTTCGTTCCAGAAACCGTAGGACCTGTCCAGTTTAATGCCGTTTTAGTTGAGTATGATGAAAACAAACATAAGATTGTGAATGGTAGACATATTCATTATGAATTTGATTGAACTTAAAACCGAAAGGCTTATAATTAGAAATTTAAAAGAAGAGGATTTCGGGGATTACCTAAAATTTACAACGATTGCTGGGGTTCCTGAAGCAGCGGGGTGGATCCATCATAAGGAAAAAGACCACACTAAAACAAAAGCGTTTTTTAATACGGAGCGTCTTATTGAAGCTAGCGGAATACCGAAGCGCCTTGGTATAGTTTTTAAAAGTCATTTAATTGGTACGTTCTCGATCAATATTCGCGATAATACTGGATGGATTGGATACTGTTTAAATCCTGATTACTGGTTTCAAGGATTTGCTGCCGAAGCATGTAAGGCGTGTGTTAAGTGGCTTTCAGAAACAGGAAAGACTTTAAATATTCGCTCGATGACGTTTGTTAATAACTTGCGAAGTCAAAGAGTTTTAGAAAAAACAGGTTTTCGTTTAATTAAGGAAAGTTATCTTGATAAAGAAAACTTACTTACCCCATACGAAAATCATCATGTTTTTATATATGAATTAGAAAGGAAGAGAGAAAATGCAGTGTGATAGTAATTGCAGTGGCTGCAGCGTTGAAGGCTGTGGACAAAGAATTGAAAAGTATAAACTTCTTGATGGAGTAAAAATTAAAAAGGTTATTGCCGTAGCTTCGGGAAAGGGAGGCGTTGGTAAAACGATGGTAACTTCGCTTCTGGCACAGAGCCTTAACAGTCAAGGCTATAAGGTCGGAATACTTGATAGTGATATTACAGGTCCGTCAATTCCCAGAATGTTTAACCTAAAAGGTGATGTTAGAGGCACTAAAAGAGGGATGGTACCGCTTGAAACGGAAAACGGAATCAAAATTATTTCGACTAATTTTTTCTTAGAAAGTGAAGATAATCCGGTTGTTTGGCGCGGACCAATTCTCACGAATTTGATTCGTCAGTTTTATGCTGAGACTGAATGGGGTGAGCTTGATTATTTGTTAATTGATATGCCGCCAGGAACAGGAGATGTCCCACTCACAATTTTCCAAAGTGTAAATGTTGATGGTGTCATCATCGTTTCCACACCACAGGATCTTGTTTCAATGGTCGTTGGTAAAGCCGTTAAGATGTGCCAGATGATGAATATTAACATTTATGGCGTCGTTATCAATATGGGATACATTAAATGTCCTGATTGTGGTAAGGAAATTAAGCTATTCTATGGAGACGAAGAAGCTCTAAAAAATAAGTTTAACCTAGAAATACTTGAGAATATTCCAATGGATCCTAAAATCAATGAGACTATTTCCAAAGGAAAGTTTAGTGAACTTAAAGAAACTTTCTTTAAAGATTTAGCTAAAAGGATTGGTTAATGAATATTTTACCAGATTTTAAAAGTGCACGTAAGCGCCTTTTAAAAACTTCATTTAAAGAATATCTGATGGATTCAAGTTTTAAGGAAATTGGTAAAGGCAAAACTTATTTTATTAAAACTTATGGCTGCCAAGGAAACCTCTCTGACACAGAAAAAATCAGAGGGCTTCTCGAAAGCGCAAAGTTTAAAGAAGTACCGCTTGAAGAACTGGCAGACGTTTTAATCTTCAACACTTGTGCTATCAGAGAAAACGCGGAGAAACGCGTCATTGGTGAGATTGGTCGCTTGAAAACGCTCAAGACAAATAATCGTGATATGGTTATTATTCTAATGGGTTGTATGTCGCAAGAAGAAGGTGTTGTTAGTTTAATCACCAAAAAATACCCACAAGTTGATATCATTATGGGAACACACAACATTCATAACTTGCTTCCTAACCTCAAAGCTTACTATGATTCTCACAAGCGCCTTATTGAAGTTTTAAGTTTCGAAGGGGAGATTGTTGAAAACATTCCAAAACTACGTGATCATCCATTTAAAGCTTGGGTTGATATTATGTATGGGTGCGATGAGTTTTGTACCTACTGTATCGTTCCTTTAACACGTGGTAAACAAAGAAGCCGTAAAAGTGAAGAAATCGTTAAGGAAGTAAAAGATCTTGTTAAACACGGTTATAAAGAAGTAACCCTTCTTGGACAAAACGTTAATGCTTATGGTCTTGATATCGGTGAAAAATTTTCAGAGCTTTTGGAAAAGCTTAGCCAAACAGGAATTGAACGGATTCGTTTTACTACGAGTCATCCTCGTGATCTTGATAAAGCTACGATGGATGTTATGGGAAAATATAAAAATATTATGCCCCACCTTCATCTTCCAGTGCAATCTGGAAGTAACAAAATTTTAAAGCTCATGAACCGGAAATATACAAAAGAGGAATACTTAGAGAAAATAAATTACCTCAAGAAAGTAGTTCCAGGAATTTCGATAACTACCGATATCATTGTTGGATTCTCTCAGGAAACTGAAGAAGACTTTTTAGAAACCCTTGATCTTGTTAAGCGGGTTGATTTTGAAGGAGCATATACTTTCATTTATTCGAAGCGCTCTGGAACGCCTGGTGCTAGTTTTAAAGGTGAGGTTGATCCGGGCACTCAGAAGAAAAGGCTTTTCAGGTTGAACGAATTAATTAATGAGGGCTTTAAAAAAGGACACCTAAGGTTTTTAGGTAAAACTGTTAAGGTGCTAGTAGAAGGAGTAAGTGATAAGAATAAAGAGTTCTTAACTGGCCACAGTGAACATAACAAAGTTGTCAATTTTAAAGGTGACCCTAGTTTAATTGGTAAAACTGTAGATGTCAAAATTGAAAAAGCTTTTACTTGGCATATGCTTGGGAAAATAATTTCTAAGGAATAAAAAAGAGATTTTAACTATTTTGTGTAAAATCTCTTTTTTTATTTAATGCTTTTGTTTTCCTTTATTTTTACTTGCGTTTGTGCTATAATAAAAGCATGAAAAAGATCCTATTAATTGATGGAAACAATTTAATATTTCGAGCTTTTTATGGAACGAGTTTTCGTGATAATATTATGCAAACATCGAAAGGCGTTTATACAAATGCTGTGTTCTCGCTCGCAAAAATTTTTGAAAAACTTATCAAACAAAAAGAATATGATTATTTGTTTGTAGCTTTTGATAGCGGCAAGAAAACTTTTCGCCATGAGGAGTATGATGACTATAAAGGGGGGCGTGATAAAACGCCTGTTGAGTTGACTAGCCAGTTCCCACTCTTTAAACGTTTCCTTGATGTTTTAAAAATTAAGTACTTCGAAACAGAAGGGTTTGAAGCTGATGATATAATCGCTAGCGTTAAAACCGCAGCTGTATCTAGGGGATACACTGTATCTATTCTTTCCGCTGACCGTGATCTTTTACAACTTATTGATGATAGTACTCGTGTTTTGTTTCCACGAAAAGGACTTAGTGAACTAGAAGAATACAATAACAGCAATTTTTTCTCGAAGTTTGGTTATTATCCAAATCAGGTAATTGATTACAAAGGGCTTGCTGGTGATAGTTCAGATAATCTTCCAGGAGTCAAAGGTATTGGTGAAAAGACTGCCATCAAACTTTTAGAAGAGTATAAGACTCTTGAAGGTATCATAAGTCATATCGAAGAGCTACCAGGAAAAGTAAAAGAAAAGATGCTTGATGGAAAGGAAACAGGAATTAAGTGTAAACATCTTGCTACCTTAATAACTGACGTTAAGCTTCCTTTTTATCTTGAAGATTTAGCACTCAAAGAATATGATCAAGATGAATTATATAAGTTTTACCACGAACTAGAATTTAATAGCTTAATTAAAAATTCGGTTAAAGCCACTAGTAAAGTTAGCGATATGAAATTTGATGTAATCGTGATGGAAGAAAATACGGATTTTAAACCATCTTCTCTAAACTATCTGATAATCGATGTTAAAGATAATTACTATAGCGATCCTATTTTAGGACTAGCGATTTTAAGTGATAAGGTTTATTATTTTAAAGAAGATGCTATCAAAACTCATCAAGGTCTCAAAGAGTTTCTAAAAAGCGATTTTAAAAAGATTGTTTTTGATTACAAGAAATTTTTAGTTTTATTAAAGAAGCTTGGTTTAGAACTTAGTGGAGTTATTTACGATACACTTCTCGGTGTTTACATCGATGACCCCCGCAAAGCGAATGATGATTTTAAAAAGTCTTACGATAATTATTTAACTCATGATTTTAGTTATGATGCAAATTTATACCGTGATAAAAAGACAACGGATCTTGAAATCCAAAACCATATTGCTTTAAAAACAGAGCTTCTAAAAGAACTAACTTCTGAAGTTATGAAAAAGGTTAGTGAAACTAACGAGCTTATGAAACTCGAGATGAAACTATCAGAGGTTTTAGCAAGTGTTGAACTTAATGGGCTTTATATCAATCAAGAAGAGCTTAAAAAAGCCCAAAAGGAACTTAGTGAAGAAACAAAAAAACTTGAAGAAAAAATTTGGGATCTAGCCGAGGAAAAGTTTAATGTCAATTCACCGCAACAGCTTGGCGAAGTTTTGTTTGAACATTTATGTCTTCCTTCAAATAAGAAAACGAAGGTTGGCTATTCGACTTCAGTTGAAGTACTTGAGAAACTAAGAAAGTTTCACCCAATTATTGATGTTATTCTTGATTACCGGCAAACGAAAAAACTTTTATCAACTTACGTTGAAAGTATTGAAGATATTATGACGGAAGGTTTTATCCATCCCTTATATAAACAAGCACTTACGGTAACGGGTAGATTAAGTAGTGTTGAACCAAACATCCAAAACATGCCGATAAGAAGTGAGAAAGGTAAGATTATTCGTTCATTTTTCAAATCGCGGTTTGATGATGGCTTAATTATGTCTTGTGATTATTCACAAGTAGAACTACGCGTTTTAGCTCATTTATCAGGCGATGAAAAAATGATTGAACTTTTTAACGCTGGTGATGATTTTCATGCTGAGACGGCAGCTCTCATTTTCCATACTGATATAGATAAAGTGACAAGTGATATGCGGCGTAAAGCCAAGGCTATTAATTTTGGTATTGTCTATGGAATGAGTGTTTGGGGGCTTATGGAAGCTGCTCAGCTTGATTACAAAGAAGCCTTTGAATTTATCGATACTTATTTTAAAACGTTCCCAAAGGTTAAAGCCTTTCTTGATAAACAAATCAGCGATGCAGAAAATAAAGGCTATACGGAAACACTTTTTAACAGACGCCGCTATATCCCCGAACTTAAAAGTCCTAATAAGACGTTTAAGGAATTTGGAAAAAGAACAGCGATGAATGCTCCAATACAAGGGAGCGCTGCTGATATTATTAAAAAAGCGATGGTTGATTTAAATAAAAAGATTGTAAATAAAAAAAGTCTTTTGATTGCTCAAGTTCATGATGAACTCTTATTTGATATCGAAAAAGAGGAACTTGAAGAAATGAAAACAGTTGTTAAAGAAACGATGGAGACGGCTGTTAAATTAAAAGTAAAGCTTATTGCTAATGTTTCTTATGGCAAGAGCTGGAAGGAGTGTTAAACATATGGATATTATTAAAATGCGAAGAAGTGTTCGCCGTTTTACTGGCGCGCCTATTTCTAAAAGCGATATCGAAAAGATTTGCGATGCTGGTAGTCAAGCACCAAGTGCAATGAATCAACAGCTTGAGCGCTACTTTGTTACTTTGGATCCTGAAAAAATTAAAGGAGTTAAAGAACTTCTTGATGGCAATGCTGAGTTTTTAGAAGAAGCAGGAGCTTTTGTCCTTGTTTTATATGAGAAAAAAGAAACACGTACTTTTGACATGGTTGTTTGTGATTTGGGAGCTGTTGTAGAAAACATGCTTCTCAAAGCAACAGAACTTAAAATCGGTTCGTGCTGGATTGGACTTTTAAACCGCGAAGCGAGAATCGAGCGGGTTCGTAATTATTTCAAGATTCCTGAAAAATATTTACTATATGCAGCGATTGGCTTTGGTGTTCCTAAAGACGATAAAGTTTTCTTTGATAAGAAAAAATCATACCTTGATAAAATGCACTGGGAGAAGTTTTAATGCCAGAGCTTCCTGAAGTAACGACTGTCATCAATACTTTAAAGCAAAATATTTTAGGTGAGCATATTAAGGATGTCAAAATTAATTACGGAAAACTTATTAAAAACGTTGACGAAAAAACGTTTGAGAAAAGCTTAATCGGTGAAGAAATTATTGATGTCTTGCGTAAAGGGAAATACTTAATTTTTGTGTTAACTAGTTTTTATATGGTTGTTCACTTACGGATGGAAGGTAAGCTTTATTTAGGAGATGATAAGGAAATTAATGTTCATGATCATATCATCTTTTCTTTAACAGATAAGTTTTTGCATTTCCTTGATACTAGAAAATTTGGAACTTTTTATTTATTTCCGAAAACTACTGACATCTACAAAGTAGAACCTTTAGCGAATGTTGGCGATGAGCCTTTTGTTTTGGATTATCAAGAGCTTTTTAAAAAAGCCAAGAAAAGCGATAAACCAGTAAAAACTTTTTTACTAGATCAGAAAAACGTTAGCGGCCTTGGGAATATTTATGTTGATGAGGTTTTATTTAAATCAAGGATTAATCCATTTACTAGTACTAAAACTTTAAAAGAAGAAGATTATAAACTATTAATTGAAAACGCCATCTTGACTTTAAATAAAGCTATCAAGCTTGGCGGTACGACCATTAGATCATTTCATTCTGCTCAGGAGGTCACAGGGCGTTTTCAAAACGAGCTTCTCGTTCACACTAAAACGGTTTGTCCAAACTGCGGTTTACCAATTATTAAAACAAAGGTTGGGGGACGAGGCACTTATTACTGTCCTAACTGCCAAAAAACAAATAAAGTACTTATTGGAATATGTGGTAGAATAGGAAGCGGCAAATCGCTTGTTAAAACGTTTCTTAAATACCGTTACCTAAATCTTGACGACGTGGTAAAAGAACTATATAAGAATCAAAGGATTCGCCATAAAGTTATAAGTATCATCGGCGAAAGTGAATTTAGTAAAGAAAAAGTTTGGAAGGCTTTAGAAAACGAAAGTTTAGCCCAAAAAATTACTGATTTTTTGTATCCGTTTGTTTATGAAAAGATGTTTGATTTTGTGTTTGGCTCAAAAGAAAAGGTAGTAGTTATCGAAGGAGCGTTTCTTCTTGAAAGTATCTACCGGAAGTGCTTTGATAAAATCGTTTTGATTTCTGCTTCTGATGATGTGATTATTAAAAGATTAATAGCACGCAATCAGTTATCTATAGAGCAAGCAAAAACAAGACTTGGTTTAGCGAGTAAGAGAACTGATTGTGATATTGAAATTATTAATAACGGTACGATAGAAGAGTTTAGAAAAAAAGTAGAAACAGTTTTTAAGGAGATTGAAAATGGGCTGGCTTAGTTTTTTTGAAAAAGAAATTCAAACAGCAGAAGATCACAAAAACAAAGATTATGTGACCCATTTTTATTTTGATCCCCAAGATAAAGTAATTTCGGAAATCGAAAATCTTTTTAAGGAAATGGGCATTAGGATTAACGATATCGATAAAGTTCGTGGTGAAATAATCTTTTCATCATCTAGTCTTGAAGGCACGATTACGCTTACTAGTGATACTGGTAGAATTGGTGTTGATATAACGGTTTGTGCCAGTGGTGTTTTTAATATTGGAAAACCCAAAAATTTTGTGATGAATTTATATAGAGGACTTGATAAAAAGCTCAACAGGAGATAAAAGAAAAGTGCAGCTTAAAGACAAGATTAAAATCAAAAAGAAAACGGTGCTTGCCGATAATTTAGGGCAAGCAACTCTTTACTATACACCGCTTATCGGTCCAGATGGTGTGGGCTTATATCTTGCTTTAAACAGTCTTGATGGTACAAATTATGATGTTGATTTCTTTATTAAGCTTTTAGCACTTGGAAATATTCACAATTTTCAAAATACGATTAAAAAAGTTGTAAGTGTAGGTTTAATTAGTTTATATAAAAAACACGACCAAGATAGTGAATATCTATTTTTAGTAAATAACCCTCTTAATTACGATGACTTTTTTTCAACCCCTTTACTCATCGAAACCCTCAAAGAAAAAATGGGTGATAGCTTTAGCTTTTTAAAGAAAAAGCCGGAAAGCTTAAAAGGCTATGAAGAAATTGTTATTCCTTATGACAAGGCGTATAAACGCGTTAAGGAACAAAATTTTTACACTTCTTTAAAAGGGGATGTCATCAGAATTGAAAAATTCAATTATGCTTTATTTGTCAATATGTTTGATCAAAAGATTATTCCTTATGCGATATTTGATGATAAGGTGATTCGTGAGGCTATCGTACAATCGGCCATTTTGTATAATCTTAGCGAACACGATATGTATTCAGTGATTATGAATATTTATAATACTGGTACCGATTTTACAGCTGATGTGATTGTTTCACATGCCAAGAAATACTACCAAGAAGTTGTTAAGGGCCCAGTTTTAGAAACAGCAGTGAAAGAGAGTGATGATTATTTGGCTTCGATAAAGGATGACAAAGTATTAACACTCATCAATTACTTAAATAGAGCAACGACTGAAGAACTATTACGTTCAATTACTAAAATGATGCCAGTCCCTAAAGATTTAGAAATGTTTAAAAAGATCAAAGAGAAAACCGGTTTTTCTCAGGGGCTATTAAATGCATTAATTACTTATGTTTATCGGCTTAAAAAAGGTGAACGAGTTTCAGAAACTTATTACCTCACAATTGCTTCTGAATGGAAAGCTTCGAAAGTTAACAATACTCTTGATGGATTTTATAAAATTAGTAGTCTTGATAAAACACCTAAGAAGCAAGTATCTATTAAACAAATCAAGAAAGCAACACCTAACTGGTATAAGGAGAGCGAGAATTTAGATCCAGAAGCTATCGATATCAATACTGAGGGTGCTACTATTCTTAAAGAAATGTTTGGTGATAGCCATGAATGATTTTCTCAAAGTTATTGTAAAAGATGAAACTGTAAATAACATTTACAAAAAGATGTCAAAAAGCGAACAAGAGAAGTATTTACTTGATTTGTATAACGAAGCATATCAAAATAGTAAATGTAGCAAATGCCACGGCAAGACGTGCCTTTTAAATACAAACTTCGTGAGGACACATTTTGTGAAGACCCCATACGGATATGAAACCAAGTCTTTACCTTGTAAATACTACAAAGAAGAACCAAATCTTGACCTCATGTTTTTAGAGGATATGACGGGTGCTTTCAAGCAAACGAAGCAGCGGGGAGAAATTGCGCCGCTCCTTTTAGAGGCCCAAAAGAAAAACAAAGGTATTTTCTTGTGTGGCGACTTTGGAGTTGGTAAAACTTATTTAGCACTACAAATCCTTAAGAACTACCAAAAACTTGGGAAAACAGTGTTTGGTACTTTTTATCCAGATTACATTAGATTCTTAGGTAGTCAGATTAGTATTGGTAAACTTGAGGAAAACGTCCGCAAACTAAAAACTGTTGATGTCTTATTTCTTGATGATTTAGGAGCTGAAAATAACTCTGGATATTTTCGTGATGAGATTTTAAATCCTGTACTTCAGTACCGGATGAATAATGATTTAGTAACAATTATTACGTCTAACTTAAATTTAGAGGAACTTGAAAAACACTTGGCTTTAGAAAAAACAACAATTGATGAAATGAAAGCTGGTAGGCTTATTGCCCGCATCAAAGCCATGATGATTGTTATTTCCCTTAAGGGTGAGGGCAATTTTAGGAGGAACAAATGAAAATAACTTTTTTAGATGGTGAAACAAAAGAATATAAGAAAGGGACATCGGCTTTAGAGATTGCTGAAAGTATCTCTCCAAGTTTAGCGAAAAAAGCCGTTTACGCAATGGTTGACGGTAAGGAGTATGACCTTGTAAGGCCAATTGAAAAAAGCGCTAAGCTTGTTTTAAAGATGAAAAATGAAAGCTTCCATGTCATCAACCATTCGTGTAGTCATCTTATGGCGGCAGCGATTAAGAGATTATATCCTAACGTTATGTTTGGCGTTGGTCCAAGCGTTGAAGAAGGCTTTTACTACGATATGGATTTAGGTGATGTCAAGCTTAATGATGAAGACCTTGTAACGATATCAAATGAAATGCTAAAGATTGCAAACGAAAATCCTAAGTTTATTCGTGAAGATATAACTAAGCATGATGCGATCGATCTTTTTAAAAAGGACTTATACAAGCGGGAAATTATTGAAGGATTAGAAGACGGCAACATGTCTATTTACCGTCTTGGTGATTTTGTTGATTTGTGCCGTGGTCCACATGTTCGAGAAGCAGGGCTTTTGAAAAACTTCAAGCTTCTTAATGTAAGTGGCGCTTACTGGCGTGGGGATAGCAAAAATAAGCAGTTGCAGCGTGTATATGGTGTTTGCTTCTTTGATAAGGACGATCTTAAAAAACATCTGGAACTTTTAGAAGAACGCGAGAAACGCGATCACCGTAAACTCGGTAGAGAACTTGGTCTTTTTATGATTAGTGAATATGGTCCTGGTTTTCCATTTTTCTTGCCTAAAGGAATGATTGTATTAAACGAACTAAAAAAATTCTGGATGGAACTTCATGAGAAAGCCAATTATAATTTTATTCAAACACCAACAATGCTTAATCGGGATTTGTGGGAAGTTTCCGGACACTGGAAAAACTATCGTGACAACATGTATACTTCAACAATTGATGAAAAGATTTTCGCAATTAAGCCAATGAACTGTCCTGGAGGAATGCTTGTTTATAAAAGTTCTTTACATTCTTATAAGGACTTACCTCTTAGAATGGCAGAGCTTGGGCATGTCCATCGACACGAGGCTAGCGGTGCTTTGAGTGGACTCATGAGGGTTAGAGCTTTCACCCAAGATGATGCTCATATCTTCATGACAGAGAATCAGTTAGCAAACGAACTTAAAGATTTATTACAACTATTTGATGTCATATATAAAACTTTTGGACTTGAATATAGTCTTGAACTGTCAACAAAGCCATCAAACAAATATATCGGTGATGATAAAATTTGGGAGCGTTCTGAAAAAACTTTAGCGAAAATTTGTACAGAGCTTAAGCGTCCTTTTAAAATTAATGAGGGCGATGGTGCCTTCTATGGACCAAAGCTTGATTTTAAGATTAAAGATTCGATGATGCGCTACTGGCAATGTGGAACTATTCAGCTTGATATGTTTCTCCCAGAACGTTTCGAACTTAGCTATATCGATGAGTCAGGAGAGAAGAAACAACCAGTAATGCTTCACCGGGCCATCTTTGGTTCAATCGAGCGGTTTCTCGGGATTTTAATTGAACATTATGCTGGTGCTTTCCCTTTATGGCTCGCTCCTGTTCAGGTTATAGTTATTCCTGTCAACAACGAACTTCACTTAGCCAAAGCTCAAGAAATTGAAAGAAAGTTTCGTGATAGCGGTATTCGTATTACAGTTGATGACCGTGAAGAGAAGATGGGATATAAGATTCGTGAAGCCCAAACAAAGAAAATTCCATATACAATTATCATTGGTGATGAAGAAGTTAAAAATGAAACTGTCAGCTTCCGTTTATATGGAACTAAAGATACAGAAACAGTTAAGCCTAGCGCTTTACTAAAAACACTTATTGAAAAGGTTCAAAAGCGTGTTCAGTAAAAAGAATATTAAATATCTTGAAGGTGGGGAGCCTAAGTGCTACAACTACGGCATTGGTAGATACTTAGGCTTGGGTTTAGGTGCTTTTTTTGGAGTGATGATTGTTACAGCATTTCTGTCGATCATTCTCTACATCGCTTTTAATGGTACTGATAAATTTTTAGAGCTTGCTAAAAATCTCCAAAAAATCACTGAAGATAAAAACTTCTTATATTTATCGATGATCGCCCAAGTAATGGTAGAAACTCTCGCTGTTGTCTTAATTGTTATTTTGATTCGCAAGGATTTGGCAAGCGATGCCAGAGATACTAAAAATAAACTTTGGGAAAAAATAGGTTTTGTACTTGGTGGTGCTGTCTTGATGCCGGTGCTGCTTTTACTTGTTGATATCATCTACAAGAAGCTCGGAATTAGTACATCTTCAGAAAACCAAGATATTCTTGAGGTTTTGATAAAAGGCGATCAAAAGATTGTTATGTTTTTTTCGGTAGTAATTTTGGCACCGATTTATGAGGAACTTGTCTACCGCAAGCTTATAGCTGGGTTTCTTGCAAAAACACGGTCACCTAAAATTCTTAATTTTGTAATTGTGAGCTTAGTGTTTGCTTTTATTCACGTTCAATCAGAGATTTTTGAACTTAAGTTTGCACCACTACTTCCATATCTTTTGATATCGATGGTTGTGACAGGCGTTTATTATTTGACTAACGAAAACATTTATGCTTCGATGATTGTGCACTTTTTAAACAATCTCTTAGCGTTTGTTGCCTTAGTAAGTTAAAATGTTTAATTAATCTATTTTATTTATGATAGTACCCTAAATAAAATAGATTTTTCTTTTTCTAAATATGGTATAATTTTTATTATGGAAAAAGTAGTTAACATTATTGGTGCTGGGCTTGCAGGCTCTGAAATGGCTTTGCAGCTTGCTAAAAGAAAGATCAGAGTCAAACTTTTCGAAGCGAAGCCACTTTTAAAAAGTCTTGCCCATCAGTCGAATAATTTCGCAGAACTTGTTTGTTCGAATAGTTTTAGAAGCAGTGATATCCTTAATGCGGTAGGACTTTTAAAAGAAGAGATGCGTCTTCTTGGATCGTTCATCATGAAAGCAGCAGAGTTATCAAAAATTCCTGGCGGAACAAGTCTTCAGGTTGATCGTGAACTTTTTTCTGAAACGATTACCAAATGGATTAAGGAAAACGAATATATTGAAGTGGTGTCAGAAGTTGTCAAGGAATTAAAAAATGGTATCACTGTTATTGCAACAGGCCCCGTAACACTTGAATTAGAAGATGTTTTACAAAGTTTTGTTGGTAAAGATAATCTCTATTTCTATGACGCCGTAGCACCAATCATCAGTAAGGATTCCATTAACTTTGAAAAAGCCTTCTATAAATCGCGATATGATAAAGGTGAGGCAACGTATTTAAACTGTCCGATGAATGAAACAGAGTTCAAGAATTTCTATAAAGAATTAATAAATGGTGAGAAGGCAGAGACTAAAGAGGAACTTAAACTTTTTTCGGGTTGTATGGCAATTGAAGAAATGGCAAGGCTTGGCGAGAAGACAGTACTGTTTGGTCCGATGAAACCTGTTGGTCTTGAATATGAGGGCAAGAAACATTACGCCGTTGTTCAGCTTCGGCAAGATGATTTAAGAGATACGATGTATAATATGGTTGGTTTTCAAACGAGTTTAAAAATTGATGAACAGAAGCGAATCTTTCGGATGATACCGGGCCTTGAAAATGCAAACTTTTTACGCTATGGAAAAATGCATCGAAACACATATCTTGGGAAAAGTGGTGTGCTTGACGAAAACTACCGGGTAAAAGAAAACCCAAACGTTTTTGTGATTGGACAATTATCGGGTGTTGAAGGATATCTTGAAAGTGCATCAACAGGGCTTTTAGCAGGTATTAATTTAGCAAGAAGTTTAAATGGAAAAGAGATGATCGATTTTACAACCCGCACAGCGATTGGATCGCTTGCAAAATACATATCGATGCCCAACGAAAACTTTGCCCCAATGAATGTTAATTATGGACTGTTTACTGATATTCCGGAAATGAAACGAAAAATGAAACGCACAGCACTTGTTAATAGGTCGCTAAAAATAATTGAAGGATTAATAAATGAAGGAAAAATTTGAATTATTTTTAAAAGCTGAAAAAAATTATTCAGAACACACTATTACTAATTACTTATCAGATATTGAAGAATATAAACTTTTCCTTGCCAGTGAAGGCATTGAAAGCGAAGCTGACGTTACTAAAAATAGTGCTCGCCATTTTTTATCATATCTTAAAACCAAGCATTTGAAATCGCGAACGATTTCTCGCAAAATGTCAAGTGTGAGAAGTTTTTACAATTTTTTACTTCAGGAAGGAATGGTCTCTGTTAATTATTTTAATAGTATCCAAAGTTTCAAAATCGAAAAGACGTTACCTAAATTTTTCTACGAGCCTGAAATGGATAAAATTTTCGAAGGTATTAAAACTGATACCCCCGAAGGGAAAAGAAACTATTTGATTATGGAAATGCTTTACGGCACGGGACTACGTGTCTCTGAGCTTGTTAGTTTAAAACTAAAAAATGTTAATACAATATCTCGTGAGATCCGGGTTTTAGGAAAAGGCAAAAAAGAACGCGGTATCCCTATATATGACCGAATTATTAATGAATATGAAGAGTACATAAAAAATGCTCGTTATAGCCTGATGGCGCGCGCTCATGGGAAAATCAACGATTATGTTTTTTTAAATTCTTTAGGTAAGCCATTAACTGCTAGGGGTGTAAGACTGATTTTAAATAACATCATTAGTGAACTATCTGACAGTTTTAAAATAAGTCCACATATGCTTAGGCATACATTTGCCACCCATTTATTAAACAATGGGGCAGATTTAAGAGTTGTTCAAGAACTCCTAGGACACGAGAATTTATCAACTACACAAATATATACTCACGTTTCAAATGAAGATATGAAGAGGGAATATATGAATTTATTTCCCAGAGCAAAAAGAAAGGAAGAAGATGATTAAATTTCATAAAGTAAAAGATGACGCAATCGTTCCTAAGAGGCAAAGCAAAGGCTCAGCAGGATATGATTTTTATATTAATGAGGATTTTACGATTGCTCCTCGCGAAGTCAAAATTGTGAAAACAGGAATTAAAGCAGAAATGCCAAGCGACGTGGTCTTGCTTATTTATATTCGTAGTTCTGTAAGTATTAAGCGTCAAGTGATGCTTGCTAATAATGTTGCAGTTATTGATGCTGACTACTACAACAATATCGATAACGAAGGGGAGATTGGAATTACTTTCTATAACTATGGAACAACGGTTCAAAGTTTTAAAAAGGGTGAGCGTTTAGCCCAAGGAATTTTTGTTAAATATTTAACAACGGTTGATGATAGCGTTGATGGCGAAAGAACAGGTGGAGTTGGTTCTACCGGAAAATAGATTTTAGGTGTCAAGTAAAAATACTTGACAGAGCGCTATAACTGTAGTAATATCTTGACAGAGGTAAGAAAATGGTAAAGATAAGATTACAAAGATATGGTGCCCATAAACGACCATTTTATCGACTTGTCGCTACCGATTCGCGTTCACCACGTGATGGTAAGTTTATCGAAATTTTAGGTTCATATAGTCCACTATCTGATAAAAACCAAATAATTGTCGATCAAGATAAAGTTGTTTTGTGGTTGCTAAATGGTGCTAAACCTACAGATTCTACAAAAGAATTATTGACACAGCTTGGAATTATCGTTTTATTTAATAATCTCAAGCGTGAAAAAGGCATCGAAAAAGCTAAAGCGGAAATTTTAGCGAAGATCGAAGGCCGTCCAACAAAGCGTGAACTTCGAAAAGAAAACGAAGAAAAACAAGCAAAAGAAAGAGCTAAACGTAAGGCTGCTTTAAAACGGGCTCAAGAAAAGGCTAAGAAAGAAGCCGAAGTTGTTAAAGAAGAAGCGGTTAAACCTACTGAAGAACCAGCTAAGAAGACAGCTACTAAGAAAGAAACTGAACCAAAAGAAGCACCTGCTAAAAAGGCGGCAGCGAAAAAAGAACCTGCAGCAAAAGAAGCCGAAGCTTCTAAAAAACTTGTAGCTAAGAAAGAGACAAAAGCTTCTTCTGAAAAGAAAACAGCTACTAAAAAAGAAACTACTGAAAAGCCTAAAAAAGCCGTAGAGAAGAAAGAAACAGCTCCTAAAGCTGAAGCTAAAAAACCTGCGACCAAAAAAGTAGCTGCTAAGAAAGAGGCTGAACCAAAAGAAGCACCAGCTAAAAAAGCGGTAGCCAAGAAAGAAACAAAAGCTTCTCCAGAAAAGAAACCAGCAGCAAAGAAAACCACAAAAAAAGTGACTGAATAAAGTTTAATATAAAAGAAAAGGAGTCAAAGATGGCAGAATTAAACATTAAAAGTTTCGTTACCGAAATCGTTAAGGCTTTAGTTGTTAATCCTAAAGATGTCAAGGTTGAGTTAGCTGAAGAGAAACCAGCCGAAGGCGAAGAGTTTAAGAAAGTTCTTGTTACAGTTGCTGTTAACAAAGATGATCTTGGACGTGTTATTGGTAAACAAGGAAGAATGGCAAATTCAATCAGAACATTAGTTCATGCATGTGCCGCTTCTCAAAAAGCTAAAGTTAACATCGATTTCAAAGAGAAGTAAGAAACAAAGCGCGGGGGTTAAACCCCGCGCTTATTTTATTATTTGACATTTACCAAGGCTTTGGGAATAATTCAATATGGTCAAATATAAATTATCAAGAGATATAACAAAAGAAGAAAGCAAAAACTTAAAGGCTTATTTTTTAACCTCACCCCTTATGGGGAACTTCTTTTTTGATGAAAAAAAACAAGAACTATATCTTTTTAAAAATGAACTTGTTTTTGAGAATTCTTATGAAGGAATTCTCAGATACTTAAAAGATGTGAAGCTAGAGAAAAAAGGCTATGTGAAAGAAATCCGTATGGAACTTGAGCTAAAAAATGTTTCGTGTCGAAACATTGCTAAACAAATTTCTGAAAAACTTCGTAGCGCTTTTACTTTTGTGTTTCTGGAAATTGACTTAACTAGCGAGCGCTTACGGTTTTCAACAGTTGATAGTGAATTAATAATAGACCCAGTTAATAAAATTAATGAAATAGTTAAAGAAATAACTTCTGATGGTTTTGTTAGAGAAATCAAAGAAGAAGAGAAAACAAAGAAAGATTATAGAAAAATCTTAAAGATTATTTTTTATTCTCTCGGACTTTTACTATTAGGAATTGGTTTTACTTTTGATATTTTAAACAAGAACGGATATCAAGTATTTAAAAATCCTTTTTATCTTTTTTGTTTCTATATCCCCGCATATCTAGCTTTTGCTTATCCAGTTTTTATTAAGACTTTTAAAGATATTGCTAGAGTCAATTTGTTTTCGGAAACTTTCCTCATTATCCTAGCAACAATAGCTGCGTTTGTTATTGGTCACTACAGCGAAGCTGTCTTAGTAGTTTTACTGTATGAGGTAGGAGAGCACTTACAAGACAGTGTTTATATAAGAGCTCAAGGATCGATATCGAAAGCCAATAGTATTATTTATAATGATACGGTTTTGGTAAATGACTCCGAGGAAATAAAAACGCCAGTTAGTTTAGTTAAGGCAGGCGATATCTTAGTTTTGAAAGCTGGTGAGACGCTCGCTCTTGATTGTTTAGTTATTAATGGGTCTGGCGTTATTGACACAAGTAAAATAACAGGGGAAGCGAGACCTGTTAAAATTACGACAAACGAATACATATACTCTGGTTCACTTTTAACAGAAGGGTATCTGACACTTAAAGTAGTCAACGAATACAAGCAATCATTTTCTAGCAAAATCGAAAAGATTATCGAAGAGGCAACAGCTAAGAAAGCCAAGACCGAAAATGTTCTCAATAAATTCGCAAGTATTTATACGCCAATTGTTTGCCTTTTGGCAGTCATCATTAGTTTGATGTTTTTATATAGTGATAAAATTGGTTTTTCTAAATTGACTTGGCAAACAAGTTTATATAATGGTCTTGTATTCATTGTTGCCAGTTGTCCATGTGCTTTGATTATTTCAATTCCTATTGCTTTCTATAGTGGAATTGTTAATCTCATGCACAAAGGTATTTTAGTGAAAGAACTTGAAAGTCTTGACCGTTTAGGTAAAATCAAAGCTTTGGCTTTTGATAAAACAGGAACTTTGACTAAAGGCCAGTTTACTATCAGAGAAATAAAAAATTATACAGAAGAAGATAGTTTAAAATGGGCAGCAATTGCCGAGACGGTAAGTGGTCACCCAATTGCCATGGCTATTAAAAATAGTTATCATGGTGATATCGTAAAGGAAAGTGTTACAGTCAACAAAGACCACGAAACAACTTTTCCATCGGTAAGTTATGAGGGGCACAAAGTAAGAATTGGTAACTACTTAAGTTATCAAAATAGTTACAATCTAGATCTTGAAGAAAACGATTATTTATATGTAATGCTCGATGATAAAATCATTGGATACCTTGATTTAACTGATGAAATCAAGCATGGGGCAGAAGAACTTGTTAGTTACTTTCGAAAAAGAAAAATCAAAACTTATATTTTTACTGGTGATAGCGAAAGCAATACACAAATTTTAAAAGACGCCTTGAATCCTGAAAAAGTATATGCACGTTTATCACCTGCTGATAAGGAAACGAAAGTGTTGGGGCTACCTAAAAAAAGTGCTTTTGTTGGCGATGGTGTTAATGATGCCCTAGCGCTCAGAAAAGCCTATTTAGGAATTTCGATGGGGAAACTTGGTAGCGATGTTTCTGTGACCGCTAGTAACGTTGTCATTCTTAATGACCATCTTCATAAGATCAAAGATGCTTATGAAGTATCAAAGAAAGTCAATAGAACCGTCCTTATTAATATTGTTTTTGTTTTCCTTATTAAAATAATTGTGTTAACGTTGGCAACTTTGGGGTATGCTTATATGTGGCTATCGCTTTTAGCGGATGTTGGTGTCGCTATCATCGCTATCTTCCATAGCCTAAGCTGTTTAGGAGTTAAGAATGTTTTTAGTTGGAAAAATAAAGAAACCTCACGGAATCAAAGGGGAACTTGTCATTGCCATCACGAGTAAACCAGAATTTTTAGTTCCGAAAACGAAAGTTATAATTAACAACGAAGAATGGGAAATTGAAAGAATAAGACCATTTCAGAAAAACTATTTACTCAAACTTAAAGGCGTTGATGATTTAAATATGGGAACCATTTTTCACCTAAAAGATGTTTTCTTAAAAGAGCGTCCTATTCTTTTAAAAGACGAGTTTTATTACGATGATTTAATGAACAAAGAAGTGGTAAATCTTAAAGGAAAAGAGATAGGTACTATCACAGATATTTTAGAGCTTCCAAGAGGACTTATACTTGAGATTGATAATAAACTTTTAGTTCCCTTTGATTACGCTTTTTACAAAGGAACTAAAAATAATAAAATCATAATCGATACCGAGGCATTTGATGAAGATTAATATCGTAACGCTGTTTCCAGAAGTATTTGAAAATTTCTTAAAGACATCAATCGTTAAGAAAGCAATTAGTAATCACAAACTGAAAGTTTCGTTAATTAACTTTCGCGATTATTCGCTTCTTAGAAATAAAAGTGTTGATGATACCCCATACGGTGGTGGTCCAGGTATGGTTATTAAATACGAGCCAATTAGAGATGCTCTTAAGAGTTTAAAAGGATATAGGGTTATCATGTCACCACGTGGAAAAACTTTAAACCAAAAAAAGCTTTTAGAGTTAAGTGTGCTTGAAGAGTTAACGATTGTTTGTCCTCACTATGAAGGATATGACGAAAGAATCAACACGCTTATCGATGAAGAGATATCGATTGGTGATTACATTCTAACAGGCGGTGAAGTTCCGGCACTTGTGTTACTTGATGGAATCGCTAGACTAATTCCTGGGGTAATAACAAATGAAAGCCTGACTGAAGAAAGTTTTGAGAATGGACTTTTAGAGTATGATCAGTATACTAAACCTAGCGAAGTTGATGGTTTAGAGGTTCCCGAAGTTTTAGTTAATGGTAACCATAAACTTATTAATAGATACCGTCTGAAAACAAGTCTTAAAAAGACACTTGAAAATCGTCCTGATCTCATAGAGAAAAAAACATTTAACGAATTAGAAAAAGAAATATTAAAGGAATTGAAGGAGGAAGAAAATGACATTTAATATTATTGTACTGGTTGTAAGTTATCTTATTGCTATTGTTTGTTTTGCTGTAGGAATTTATGGCTTAACGAAAGGTTTTAAAAAAGGAGCGAAAATTGCTTATACTTCCAAAAGAGCCAATCTATCAGAAGCTACTTGGAAACTTGCTCAAAAAATCGAAGGCATTTGGTTTGTAACGGTTGCTCCAGCAATTGCTGCTGTTATTACGGTTTTATTTGTTTTACGCTTAAATGGCATCAAAGAAGGAAACGATAAAATATTTATTTTTGTTTCTTTAGGTTCAGTTATCTTTTTGTTCTTTGTGCACTCGTTCATCATCGAAGGAATTCTTGCTAGTAAGTTTGATAAAAAAGGTGTTTTAAAAAGCAAATTAATCGTTGTTCCGGAAGCAGACATTACTGAGACTAAAGTAGAAGAACCTACAGAAAATAAAAACGAAGAAGAGAAATAAAAAAATCAGCCATTTGCGTGTCCCCATTAGGGATTATAAAAAAATCAATTAATTTAATGGGGACACCTGCAAGTTGTAAAAGACTCGAAGTTTCACAACTTCGAGTCTTTTGTTATGTTAAATAGTGTCGTAAAAAGGAAATTTAATTAAATTTCAAAATTTTAGCATTAAAAGCCCTGTGATTATCACGAGACTTTGTCCCAGAAATACTTCTCATAATACTCATTCTCATCTTTGCACATTTTCTTCAAATAATCCATAAAATGATCTTTTTTCCATGGGTCACAAATCTTTATGTTTGATTGATTTTGCGGTTTTTGTGGGGCAGTTGCGTCGAAATTCGAAGAATACTTTTTATGAGTAGGAACTTCAATGAGATTATAGATAACATCGTTAATATTACAAACGAGTTCACCGTTAAATCTTTTAATAATTAAGCATTCAGTTTTATAAACGAAATTAATTAATCTTCCATCTAAATAAGGCTGGTAATATTTATTTTGATATTTGATCGACCCACCACGATCGATGACTCTTTTTGTTATAACAGACAAGTAATTATCAATTGTATCTTTATCTATTTTTTCGACAATAGATCGGGTATAATCAATAGGAAGAGTGTGATTAACACGTGACTTTGTCTTAAAAAAACATCAATTATAAGCTCCAA
>CAUTZD010000010.1:0-42557 GCA_963542825.1 uncultured Acholeplasmataceae bacterium
ATAAATTTTTTAAAAATTATTTTATGTACGAAGATCAGACTGATGATTTTAAAATGCCGATATTGAATAACGACATGTTTTTCATTTCCTCTTGTCTATATCTTTACAATTACATGGAAAGAATCAATAGTTGGTTATATTCGAAGAAAGTAAGACTATGTTATTATTATGATTTATATCAATTCATCGTTAGAAATAACTATAACATTTCATTAAAAACTATATTATTTTGCTTAAAATTCAAGATTATTCATAAAATTATGTTGATAATGAAATACACTTATGATATTTTTTTGGATGAAAATATATATAAAATCTATTCGAGAATTAAAAAATATTGTTATAAAAGTTATGAAAATGATTTTATTAATAATGGCAGAATCCGTTGGAATATACCCATAATAGATAGATTGTTGAATCACGGAGAAATAGCTGTATTTCTAAAAGATCATATCGCACAAAATTTTTATTTCGGTAATTTGAAGTGTCGAAAAAACGTTGGTTATAGGAAAGTCGGAAATAATAAAACTAATTTCAAGTATAAAATTTATGTTTTAAATCATATGATTTATATAAAGTTCAAAAATATAAATTTTAATTTAAACGAAAATAATTTAATTTATATTTCATTATTTTGTAATAATACTTATGGTATTTATAAATTTCCGTTTGAACCTATTTCTATAAGAATGTGCGGTTCAGAAATTAAAGTTTATAATAGATTCACAGTGGAAGAAGAATTGATTTTTTTATACGAAAGAGAAAAACATATGTCTTATAAAAATCCGGATATGATTAAATATCTATTGCACGACAAAAAATTAGACATCATTATTAATGCGAAATACCTTAATTTTAGTCTCAAAAAAGATGAGGTTTTTGGGTACAGCATTGAATTAGGAAAAATCAGTCCCAGCGGAAAAGTTCACATCATCGATAGAACTAACGATGTTAAAGACAGACCATTATTGGTAAAAATATAAAAATGGTAAGAGTTTTATTTCTAGACATTGATGGTGTTTTATCTATTAAAAACAAGAAAAATTATGCAAAACATACAGAATTAAAAAGGCGAATGCAAAAAAATAATCTGGCAGCTAAAATAATTACTCAAAGTGATTTTAATTCTGCATATGTTAGTTGGGATAAAAGATCAATTAAGGCACTAAAAAAATTTGTCAAAAAATATAATTATAAAATTGTCATCATTTCAAATTGGCGCCTATTGAGAAGTTTTTTATATTTGAAATTACTTTTTCATTTAGTTGGACTATATAGCTATGTTATAGATGTAATTAAAAGATGTGGCACTGATAAAAAGAAGGGTATTTGTAAGTATATAGAAGAAAATATGATTATAAATCCTGTGATTGTGGACAACGAGTTATTAGATATTTCAAATATTTATCAAATTTTACCTAAGAAAACATTAAGATATGGTGATTTTAAATCTTTCATTAAATTGATCAAACAAAACTAACGTTTTGAATTAGTATCTAAAACACACTATCATCAGATAATTATCGCTTGATAAAAGTTAATTGATGAGTATAATAAAGTTGAAAGGTAAAAAATGAATTGTCTATACTTGATTTTAGCTTTAATGTTTTTCCTTGGGTGTTTTTCATTTACACTCATCGATAGCAGTCTTTTTAATCTATCGAAAAGAAGAGTTGAAACTTTAAAAAAAGAAAAACGCCGGGGAGCGAACGTTGCTGCTAAAATTTATAAACATCTTGATTATCACAAAGCTTCGATTGCAACTTTAAAAGTTTGTTCGCTTGTTGGATTTATTTCTTTTTTAACAGTATTTTGGACAAAAGAAGTAACAAATAATTTGAGTTTATTAATTAGTTATTTTATGGCTCTTGCGATGCTTATTTTATTTACGGAGGGTCTTGGTAGAACTCTTGGAACTAAGCTTCCAGATAAGATTATTTTAGCGCTTGGATTTGTATGCTTTCTTTTTGATTATCTTATCGCTCCATTAAGCTTTGTAACTTTCGGAATTATCAAAATGATTAGAGAAAATAATCATCTTCCAAAAACTGTGAAGTTTACGGAGGACGAATTAAAAGATGAAATCATGCAAATGGAACAGGCAGGAACTTTCGATCCTGAGGATCGAAGACTTTTGCTGAACTCAATCGAGCTTAATTACCGAAGTGTCTACGAAGTCATGACGCCCCGTGTCGATACGGTTATGATTGAAGAGAGCGCAAGACCTGACGATATTAAAAAAATCTTTTTCGAAAGTAAATATTCGCGGATTCCTGTTTACAGCGAAGATGAAGATAACATTATTGGACTTTTACGAGAACGTGACTTTTTAACAAGCTATATTGAAAACAGTGGCAAGGTAGATATTAAAGGACTTCTTCAGGAACCGCTTTATTGTTTTGAAACAACAAAACTTTATGACCTGATTCAGACGATGCAGAAACAAAAGCAGCACTTTGCAGTTGTGTCTGATGAATACGGTGGCACTTCCGGCATTGTTACACTTGAGGACCTTCTTGAAAGTTTAGTTGGAGAAATCTATGATGAAGACGATGAGGTTGTTGATACTTTAGCGATTAAAGAAGAAGACGGAAAATATATCGTGAGTGGTGAGCTTGATCTTGACACTTTGAGCGAAAAACTAAAACTTGATAAACTACCAGAGACACGTTCAAATACTGTTGGTGGATTGTTTTTTGAGCTTTCGAGCGTCTTTCCAAAAGTCGGACGAACGGTAGAGTTTAAAACAATTAGAAATAAGGAAGAAATACTTGTTTTAATGCAGGTTAAGAAAATGCAGAAAAAGCGCATCATTAGTTTGTCTTTAGAGTTTACAGAAAACAAAGAATAACATATTTATTTTCGGGGAGCCAAATAGGCTGAGAGGTTATTAAGTTAACGACCCATAACCTGATCTAGATAATGCTAGCGGAGGGAAATATCATTTTAAAAATGTTTCTTTTAGCTAGAGAAACATTTTTTATTGTAAAGGAGTTTATATGAAAAACAAAAGAATAATTATTTTAGTAGGTGTTATTACTATTTTTATGCTTACTATTATCGTAGGAGTAATTAGTGGGGTTAAGCACCGTAAAAACCAAGACTTTTTTAAAAGTTATTATTTGGATGAACCATTGTCAGAAGAAGAGATGCTTA
The DNA here is from genome assembly GCA_963542825.1 of uncultured Acholeplasmataceae bacterium. GTDB lineage: Bacteria > Bacillota_I > Bacilli_A > ML615J-28 > CAG-698 > CAUTZD01. The sequence continues at coordinate 3,157 of CAUTZD010000010.1, forward strand.
CAAGATATTTGAAAGTTAATCGGAAAAACTACAAATACATTTCCAAGAGTTATTTAAAAAATCTAAACATATCGACGTTTCTTGTTGATGGACATTTAGAAATGTATCTAACAGGTGTCAAATGGAACCAAACTACCGAGAACTTTTCTTATAAAGCTTTGCCAGTGTTAACTTTAAAAACAAGCAAAGGCGATTTTAAAAGCTCAGTTATTAAAGATATAATTTATGACCGTGGGGGATCGCCTTCTGAAGACCATGATAAAAATAAACTTAAGAAAAGCGGGCTTGTAAATTTTACGCTTCCAAAAGATATTGACTACAGCAATCTTGAACTTTTTATCGAAGGCAAAAGTCTTGAAAAATTTACGCTTTCGGGGTTTGATGAGGAAAATATAAAACAAGGGTTTACTAAAAAAGAAGTAAGACTTTTAGAAATAAAGTGGCTTATCCGTACTTATATTTGGTGGGAACTGTTAATTTGTACTTCCATATTAGCTTCCTTTTTCTTGCTAGTTTTAAAAAACTTTAATTCTGATGATAAAGTTGATACCTTATTTGTTGCTGAGGGAGCGATGATGATTGCCTTGGCGCTAGTTTTTGATTATCTTGCGGAATTTTATTCGCGGTTTATTTGGCCGATGGGTGGTAGTATATCACTTGCGATACTACCAATCGTTTTAATCAGTATTAAATATGGAGCCTACTACGGAACGAGTGTTGGTATGCTCGTTGGGGCAACACAAATCATGTGGGCCCAGTCTTCAGCAATCGTTCATCCGTTCCAGGTGCTTCTTGATTATGTGTTTGCTTATGGGGCTATCGGAATAAGTGGAGTTTTCTCAAAACTCTGCTACAAAGAAAATGATAAGCGCTGGAAGCTTAATTTATTTGTAATAAGTGGTTTAATGCTTGGCACTCTTTTACGTTACATTATGCACGTTGTAAGTGGTGTTGTTTTCTTTAGTAGTTATGCTCCGAAAACAATATCACCACTTGTTTATAGCCTAGCTTATAATGCTGGTTACATTTTTATATCATTGGCTATTAACCTTTTAGTTATTACGGTTTTAGTAAATACAAGTAAGCAGTTATTTTTTAGAAAAGAGCTTTTAATGAAATACCAAAAAGAAAGTTCTTTGCAAAATAGTTTGACAAAAGCTGATTTATAAGGTATATTAAAGAAGCTTATAATAAGTAGTACACCGCACAGAAGAGGTTCAAAAATATTACCTTCATGGCGTGTCTTAATTAATGAGGAGGTACTAAAGTGAAATCAGTAGTTTTTGAAACTGGTGGTAAGCAGTATAGGGCTGTTAAGGGTGATGAACTCTTCATCGAAAAACTTGATGTTAAAGAGAATCAAACAGTTGAGTTTGACAAGGTCTTACTTCTTGATGGCAAAGCCGGCAACCCTTATGTTAGTGGCGCTAAAGTAACTGCCAAAGTTTTAAAAAATGGTAAAGCCCCAAAGATCGTTGTCTTCAAATTTCATAGACGTAAAAGCTACCACAAGAAGCAAGGACACCGGCAACCATTTACGAAGATCAAGATTACAAAAATCGAAGGTTAATAAATGACAAAAGTTATTTTCAAAGGAAACTTAATTACAGTAAAGAATCATAGCGGTTATAAAAAAGAAGGCGAAGATATTGTTTGTAGTAGTATCTCGAGCGTTGTTTTTTTTCTCAAAGAGTACTTTATGATTAACGATATTAATTATGAGTACGAAGAGAATCAAGATATCCCAATGATTAGAATAAGTGTTCCTGATGAAAAAATTTTAAAAGCCAGTAAAAGTTTTTTTAAAAAACTAGCAATTGATTATAAAAAATATGTAGAGGTCGTGGAGGAAAACAAATGAACAAATTAATTAATATTCAGTTTTTTGCTTCGAAAAAAGCCGCAGGATCAACAAAGAATGGTCGTGATAGTCATGCGAAACGCTTAGGCGCTAAGATGTGTGATGGTGAGCTTGCGAAAGCCGGAAATATCATTTACCGCCAACGAGGAACAAAAGTTCATCCTGGTAAAAATGTTGGTCGTGGAAAAGACGATACTTTATTTGCTTTAGTGAATGGTAAAGTTAAATACGAAGTAATTGGTAAAAACAGAAAACAAGTATCTGTTTATGCTATATAGTTAAAAAGTGGATACTTAAGGTATCCACTTTTTTAAAGGTTTAAATGTTTATGTATTTAGATGATTGTAACATTAAAATAATTGCTGGGACTGGAGGAAATGGATCGAATAGTTTTCGCCATGAAAAGTATGTCCCCAAAGGCGGGCCTGATGGCGGCAATGGCGGTCGAGGCGGGTCAATCTTTTTTGTTGGCAAAAAAAATTTAAGTTCGCTTGCACCTTTTAAAACTAAAACCGTTTTTAGAGCGGAAAACGGAAGTAGTGGTACTTCAAGTAACAAATTTGGGAAAAACGGTAAAGACCTTATAATTGAGGTTCCTTTAGGAACTAAGGTTTACACAGATGGTGAGCTTGAGCTTGAGATCATGGAACCAGATATTTTACTTCTTGGAGCTAGAGGCGGAAGAGGTGGACGTGGGAATTATGCTTTTAAATCCTCACGGCGCCCCGCACCTTTTATTTATGAAAAGGGTGAACCTGGAGAAATGAAAAACATTCGCTTAAGTCTCACAGTGATTGCTGATGCAGGGCTCGTTGGTTTTCCTTCAGCTGGTAAGACAAGTTTTCTTAACGAGACCACCGGAACAAAGCATAAAACTGCTTCGTATGAATTCACAACTCTCATTCCCCAGCTTGGCGAAGTTATTTTTCCAAACGGTTTACGATTTACGCTTGCTGATCTTCCGGGGATTATTAAAGACGCTCACCTTGGGAAGGGGTTAGGACTTGATTTTTTAAAACATCTTGAGCGGGTCAAGACGCTTGTGTTTGTAATTAATCTAGAACACGATCCACTTGAAGAGTACCACTCACTCATCGAAGAAATCAAAGAGTTTAATAAAGAACTCTTAGAGAAAGAACAAGTTATTCTTTTATCAAAAGCTGATGCTCTAGGGGCCGAAGAAAATATAAAACTTTTTCAAAAGAAATATAAAGATGCACTCCCTGTATCACTTCTTCACGAAGAATCAGTAGCGAAGGCTTTACAGTTAATATACAAAGCAGTAGAAAAAGAACTGTTGAAACCAAAAAAGCAAACCGAAACCAAAGTTTACTATACATTTAAAGAAGAGGATGATTTTGAAATCATCATCAATGCTAAAGGTGAGTATCTAGTAACAGGAAATAAACTTCGCAAGATTTTTGAAATGACAGATTTCAACGTTCCTGATAATACTATTAGGTTTGCAAACATCATTAAAAAAATGGGAATTGAAGAAGAGCTAATCAAAAAAGGTGCTACTAAAGAGAGCACGATTTACATTTTCGATTTAGCTTTTGAACTAGATGTATGAAATCAAAACTTCATAAAAAGTTAACCAATTTACTGCTTTTTAGTTTCTTTCTTGTTTTAACATTTACTTTGACATTTGTTCCTTCCCTTGGATACATTCAGGTAGGCTCAGTGTCACTCACAACTGTGCACCTTCCAGTAATTATTGGAGCGTTTCTTTTGGGACCTATTTTTGGTAGCTTACTTGGTTTAGCGTTTGGTCTTGGTTCCCTAATAATGGCGTTTCTTACTGGGTCTTATAATCTTCCGTTTACTAATCCTTTATTATCGGTTGTTCCAAGAGTTTTATTAGGATTTTTGGTTGGACTGTTTTCGCTTATATTTCAAACAAAAGACAGAATCTATAGTCGCCTTCGTTTTGGCTATTCAATTTTGGGAATTGGTTTTATATATGTTTTCGTTTCGGCACTTATCATTTCCCTCCTTTACTATTTTGTAAAATACGATTTCTATTTTAAAAAAGAAGAATGTCCTTTCTATTTACCAGATGTTAAAGAAGCATTTTTGAGCAAAAAGATTTTACCATTTGTTTTAGGTGTTCTTATCTCCAACACTTTACTCGAGACAACACTTGCTTTGTTTATTGCTCCTGTGATAATAAAAGTTGTTTCAATTATTAGAGAGCGTTCATACGATTATTAATTACTAAGACTCCTACATGGAGTCTTTTTAAATTTAAAAGAAAAGGTAAGTTTATAAAACTAGTATCACATTTATTTGCCGACATTAAATGTTTTTGATAATTAAAACGCTGTTTATATTGACAAAAGGAGAACGACATAGTTAAATTGAACTAGGAGGCTAGTTTATATGGAACTAAACAAAAGAAGCTTAAATAAAATAATGAAAGCTTTCTTTGCTATTGTTTTGGTTGTTCTTTTTTCTTTCTTTGCATTTTTTAATTCAGCTAGAATAAAAGCATGTGAAGACTGCACTGATGTTCAGACCGCTATCAATGAAAATGCTGTCGACTTAGATTACGAAGAAGAATTTGATTTCGAAGAAGACGAAGTCATTCCATTTTTTTCATCTGGTGGTCAAAAATGGATGAAAAATTATTACAAAATTGATGATGGTCTCAAAACCACACCTGTTTTTGGTATAAAGAATTTGCTTAATGATATAAAATTAGGTGATATCTATTATGAAACTAATGCAGGTTTTGGGTATGGTCATGTTGCTTTTGTCACAGGAATAAAATACGATAACAATTATAAAAAGTATTACATAGAACTTATTGAAAATGCTAGGGGTTATAACGTTTGTTATGGAATGCTAGATGATTATCGTTTTACTAATCGTGGTGGTGCAATTTATCGTTTCGCTGGTATGAGTTCTGAAAAAGCTAATGAGGCTATTGAATATTTAAAAACTAAATTAGGAGCAACTTATAGAGCTATAAAATTTAATTGTGCTACTCTAGTAAAAGACGCATTGACACACGTTGGTTATAAAGGGTTTCCTAATAAAAAGATGACTTTACCTGATCATATAATAAGTCACGGTGCAGCAACACCAATCGGAATAAATGAACATAGTTGTAATCCTTATGGTAAGTACACTTCTTCTTATAGATCTATTGACAAGGTGGAACACGGTAAAGATTGTTATTGTGGGAATACAATAGATATTCAATGTCATTCATTTAGACAGTTTGGCAAGGCTAAAAAATGTTATGAGTGTGGATGTATAGTTCCTGGACCTAATACACCAAATCCAGAAGTACCGCTTACTTTAAAAATTAAATTTGCTAATTTGTTTTTTATAAACAAAAGTAAAGAATTAATTTTACCAAAGGTATACGATTATAATGAAAAGAAACAAAGTTACAATCTCTCTTAATCAGAAAAAAGCACTATTGGGAATACTGTTTGTAACTTGTATTCTGTGTCTTTCTTTTTACGCACATATTATCTTTTATACGACATTTATTAATTGGTACACTTTAACTGTTGATAAAGAAATGTTTAATAATCACATTTTATCTCGTATTAATGCTTTTGTTTTACCTACAATTTTTTATTTTTTAAGTTATGCTATACAACTGGTTTTAATATTTTTAAAGCCGAGCAAAACAAAATTTGTTTTTTCGATAATCTCATATGTAAGCACTATTATTTTGTTTGTATATTTAATATCTTATAGTGTTGTACTGGCACAGTTTTTGCCATATGATACGATGAACGAATTCATTGGAATTGCTCTTTGGTCGTTTTCTTACATACTGTTTCTTTTATTGATAGTTTTCAACTTTTCTTTGATGATTTTTATTACGCATGTTAAAGTTCAAGATGAAGTAAAAAGTAATACTAGTGAAACAATTATTAAAACTAAGCTTGGTAAAGCATATTTAACGATATTTATTTTATTTGCAGTTTTAATAGTTTTATACTTTGGATCAACTAATGTATACAGAAATATGCTTGAAGACCTTTTTAAAGGAAGTGGTTTGGATGAAGGCGAAATAGATGTGATTTACCATTTTGTTTTTAATTTTAAGATAGTATTTGATGTTGCATTAATAACTGGTATAACTTTCCAAATTGTATCAATAATTGATGCTTATAAAAAGAAGCTAGGTCTTATAGGCTATATTTTGGAAATTGTCGGATTTGTACCTTCGATAATTTATACATCTTTAAACCTTTTTATGATGCTTCGTATAGACCATTCAAAAGAAACTATCATTGTTAACTTAGTTTTTTACTCTTTAACATTAACTTTATTTATAGTAAATATTGTTTTTTGTTTTGTGATAAGAAATAAACAAAAAGCTCTTGAAACGAAAGAAATAAAGCTTTCGGAAATTTAAAATAGAAGTTGTAGAAGCCCCTTAGTCAAGTGATTAACTAGGGGGCTTTTTATATTTTTCAAAATCGTTTCACTTTCAAAAAATAAAAATATTTGAAGTTTTGAAAGTGAGTGGTATAGTATTGTAACGGAGGAAAAGAAATGAAACTAATTTATCGAGACCATTATATGGATAAACTTAAGAGTCTTCGTAAAACCCTAGACATCAAAATAATTACCGGAATTAGAAGAAGTGGCAAGTCTGAACTTTTAAAGGCATATGTGGAATTTTTAAAAATAAACGGAACAAAGACAAATATTATTGCTATTGATTATAACTCTTTAGACTTTCTGAAACTTAAAGATTATTTAAGTTTATTTAATTATGTTGAAAGTAAGTACAAAGAAGGCTATGAAAATGTTCTTTTGATTGATGAAATTCAATTTTGCAAAAACTTTGAACTTGCTATCAACAGTTTCCACAACAGTAAAAAATATGATATTTATATTACAGGCTCAAATGCTTTTCTTTTGAGTTCAGATCTTGCTACCTTGTTTACGGGAAGATTTATCGAAATTCCTGTTTTCCCTTTTAGTTTCAGTGAGTATTGTGCCTATTTTGAAATAAAAAATAATTATCATGAGAATCTTCGAAAATATTTAATGAAGGGAGGAATGGCGGGATCGTATTTATACGATTCTAAAAACAGTTCATCGTATATTCAAAATATATATAAAACCCTAATTAAGCGTGATTTGGTTGACAAATACAGTATCAGCGAGGAATTTCTTCTTGACAGTTTGACGGAGTTTATGATGGACAACATCGGTAACATAACGACTGCAAGTAGTATCAGCAACGCCTTTAAATACAATAAGGTTTTGACAAATCATGTAACAATTGGCAACTATATTAAATATTTATGCAATGCCTTTCTATTTTATAAGGTTAAAAGATATGATATTAAGGGCAAAAAATATTTAGCGACCAATGAAAAATATTATTTAGCTGATTTATCATTTAGATATTCGATGCTCGGAACGACTAATATTGATTATGGAAGAGCTTACGAAAATATCGTTGCTATTGAGCTTTTACGTAGAGGCTATGATATCTATGTTGGTAAGCTCTATGAAAAAGAGGTGGATTTTATTGCTACTATTAATGGTGAAAAAACATACATTCAAGTTGCAGATAATATTTCTGACAAAAATGTTCTAAACCGTGAACTTAAACCACTAGTAGCTATTAAAAATTCGTATCCTAAAATTCTTTTAGCTAACACCAGTAACCCTCCTTACGATATTGAAGGGATAAAAATCATTGATATTGCTGACTGGCTAATCAATTATAAATAGTTTCAAAAACCTTTATTTAAGTCATTTGAATGTAGAAAAATTTAGCTCCTTTTATAAAAATAAACAAAGCAGTAAGGCAAAATTGTTATTGACAGTAACAGGCATAAAATGTATGATAAGTTAGGTATTTTAGTTATTAATTTTTAGTTATTTTTAACTATTTTATATTAAGTAAGTGAGGAGCCAAATGGCGATTTTAAAACTACAAAAAGATTTAATCGAACTTATAAGTGATTCAGGTTCGAAGATTACTGATCTTAAATCGATTGTTAAGGAACTTGTCGAGAACGCAATCGATGCTGGTGCTTCGAAGATTGAAATATATTTACTCGACGGTGGTGGTCAGGAAATCAAAGTTATCGATAATGGTTCAGGAATGAATGCTATCGAAAGTAAGGCAGCTCTTGAAAGTTATACATCAAGTAAAGTAAACGAACTAGCAGACTTTGAACGTCCACATACTTTGGGGATGTACGGAAAAGCTTTGTTTGAACTAGCAACACTGACAAGCCTTAAAATCTCGACAGCAAAAGATAGCCGTAAGGGAATCATGTTTACCGCAAGAGGTGGTAAAATTATTTCTGAGGCTTTGATAACTCGTGACAAGGGTACAGAAATTATCGTAAGGCAAATCTTTAAAAACGATGAGAAACGCTTAGAACGAATCAGTGATAAACCACACGAGATTGCTAAAATCATCTCTTACCTGGTTAAGATAAGTCTTTGCTACCCACGGATTTCCTTTTTCGTATCAAACAATGGTCGCCAGCTTTTAAAAACTAGTGGTAATGGTGACGTCCTTGATGTGATTAGTTTAAGTTATGGTAATCAAATCGGCATTAATATGATGCGGATTTTCGCTGAAAACTCAGTTTTTAGATTATCTGGTTTTATTGCTCCTGCGAGCGAAACTAGGGAAACCAAAGACAATATTCATTTATTTGTCAACCAAAGAATTATCGAAACAAGTTCGCTCATTGCGGCGGTGCGTGAAGGGTATCGTCCGCTTTTAAGCGAAGGTAAGTACCCAATCGTTGTCATCAATATTGAAACAAGTGTGGCTAACCTTAAGTTTCCTAAAACAGCTTCTGATCAGTTGACAATTGAAAATGAAACCGAACTTCTTAGTTTAATTATCGAAACGATTAAGAAAACTCTTGCGAGGATGAATGTAGAGCCTAAAAAGCCTCAAGCTAAGAAAACCGATGATTATTCATTTATTTCGGATATGTTTATGGAAGATACAAAAGGTGTGGTCGAAGAAGAACTTTTTGATCAACTTCCTGAACTTATTTATAAAGGTGAAATATTTGATAAATATCTAGTAACTGAGGGCAGTGACAATTTATATTTAGTTGATAAAGATAAAGCTTTTCAAATTCTTTTCTTTTATAAACTCTTAAACAACTTAACGAAGGAAGAAATCATTAGTTTTCCTTTAGTAAAACCTATTCATTTACCTTTGACAAGCGATGAAAAACTTATCTTTTTAACAAATACGGAAAACGATTATTTGTATGGAATGGATTTCGAGCCAACAGAAGATGGGATAACTGTTAAAACGATTCCGAGTTTTATTAAAGCAAATGAGGCTGAAGAGTTTGCGAAAGTTTTAGTAAAAGAACGAATTGTCAACAAAACGCTTTTCAAGCAAGAATTTTTAATAGCCCTTGCTGAACATTTAGCCGAGCGGTTATGCATGTTCTATCCGCGAATTGAAAATATTAAAGAAATCAATTTTCTACTTGAAGACATCGTTAAAGTAAGAAATCCTTATTCAACTCCGAGTGGTGATTTAGCGATTGTCAAAGTTGATAGTAAAGAACTTAAGTCATGGTTTCAAAAGCGCCACTAACAAAAATTATTGCTTTTGTTGGTCCTACGGGAGCAAATAAAAGTAGTATCGCTAAAAAAGTTGCGGAAGATTTAAATCTTCCCCTCTTTAATTTTGATCGAAGCCAAATGTATAGGGAACTAAAGATCGGTGTTAATAAGGACCTCGATATTAAATTTACAAGTTTTTTAGAGCTAACAGAAGATTTCAATATTAAGAAATTTCAAACGCTGATGCGCGAGGAATTAAAAAATCATAAAGTGGCTTTACTTGTCGGTGGTAGTGGTCTTTATTTAAATGCCATCATCAAAGACTTTTTAAAGCCAACTGATGGTCGGGAGACGCTCGTTTATCCAGTGCTTACTATTAAACTGTTTCCTGAGCGTACTATTTTGTATCAGAAACTAAATGATAGGTTTAGTAAAATGATGGAAGAAGGGTTCTTAGAGGAAACGAAGAACCTTTTAAAGAAATATAAAACCCTGAAAGGGATTAAAGCGCTTGGGTATTATGAGCTTGAAGAATATTTACATGAAAAGCGTAGCCTTCAAGAAACTGAAGAACTAATTAAACAGAAAACTCGTAATTACGCAAAAAGGCAGTATACCTGGTTTCGACATCAAATAGAAGGAACTATATTCGATCCTTTTAATCTTGATTATGAGGAGCTTTTAAAAACAGTAAAGGATTTTATCGATGAGTGAACGTATTCAAAAAATTCTACGAGATTCAGGTGTTGGTTCGCGGCGGACGGTAGAACAGCTTATTATGGAGAACCGTATTACCGTGAATGGCAATTTAGTGAAACTTGGTGATAAAATATCTTACGAAGATACTGTTAAGATTGACGGTAAGGTTATTGTTTTAGCGCCGCTTGAAGAAAAGATTTATTTACTTTTAAACAAACCAAGAAGAATAATCACTTCAACAGTTGATCCTGAGGGGAGACTAACAGTCATTGATATTATTCCTCTTGAATTACAAAGTAAACACTTAATTCCTGTTGGACGACTTGACTTTTTATCAAGTGGTCTCATTATTTTGACTAACGATACTTCCTTAATGAATGAGCTTGTAGGTCCAAAAAGTAATCTTGAAAAAGAGTACGTTGTTACGGTTAGAGGAAAGATTACAAATAAAGAGCTTTTGCCAATAAAACGCGGGTTGCGTCTTGATGATGTAAGTTATCGCCCGGCTGTGGCGACGATTTTATCGCATGATAATCAGGTAACAAGATTATCGATAATTATTAAAGAAGGAAAAAATCACGAAATTCGGAACATGATGAAAGCCTTAGGGAAAGAAGTGTTAGCGCTTGAACGAGTTCGTATTGGGCATCTAGAAGACCGAAAACTGAAACAAGGACAATTTAAATACATTAAAACTTACGATATTAATAAATTAAGAAGGGACAGCAAAAGTGAAGTTTGAAGAATACATTAAAAAATATCCAGATTTTCGAGGGTTTTATGGACCTTATGGTGGAAGTTTTGTTGACAAAAATTTAGCAAAAGCCTTTAAAGAGCTCGATGAGATGTATGAAAAGCTTCATGGTTCGCAAACTTTTGTTAATGAACTAAATAATCTTCGTAAGACTTTTCAGGGCCGGCCAACGCCTATTTATTACTGTGAGAATCTATCAAGAGTTTGCGATGGCGCCCAAATATATTTGAAACGCGAAGATTTGGGGATGGGCGGTAGTCACAAGCTCAATCATGCGCTTGGTTTAGTTTTGATTGCAAAGCTTCTAGGTAAGAAAAAAGTAATAGCTGAAACAGGCTCTGGTCAGCATGGTTTGGCGGTTGCAATAAGCTGCAGTAAATTTGGACTTGAATCTGAGATTCATATGGGAGAACTTGATATTAAACGCCAAAGGTCAAGCGTTAACAAAATGAAGTTTTTAGGAGCAAAAATTGTTTGTGTTGATAATGGTGATAAGAGTTTAAAGGCTAGCTATGATTCGGCGATGAAAAGTTATAGCAACAGCTACAAAACAAGTTTTTATTGTCCGGGTTCAGCAATTGGACCACACCCTCTTCCTAGGATTGTTCGTGATCTTCAGCTTGTTGTTGGGCTTGAAGCCCAAAAGGAATTTAAAAGTATCTTTTCTGTTAACCCTGATGTTGTCATAGCAAGCGTTAGTGGCGGTAGCAATTCGGTTGGCTTTTTCTTACCGTTTCTTGGTAAAACCCGGCGAATAATTGGTGTTCAGGCGCTTGGCAAGAGTAAAAAGCTTGGGGAAAACGCTGCATCTTTAACTTATGGAGAAGAAGGTGTAATGCAGGGGTACAATACTCTCTACATCAAAACAAAAGATGGTTCACCTGCCAAGGTTTACTCAATCGCTGCAGGGATGAATTATCCAGCAGTCGGACCAGAACTTGCACTTTTAAAAGATTTAAATTTAATCGAATACGAAAACATTTCTGATAAGGAAGCAATCGAAGCGTTCTTTCTTTTAACGAAGCACGAAGGCATTATTCCTTCGCTTGAGGCAAGCCACGCTTTGGCTCTTGCGATTAAACTTAGTAAGAGCAAAGAAGAAAAGGGAACAATTCTTGTCAATTTGTCAGGAAGTGGTGATAAGGATTTAGACTATATCTTCCAAAAGTACGAAGATAATTTCTTAAAAAATATTGAATAAAGTAAAATAACTGACCGGTAAATGGTTAGTTATTTTAAAAAAGAGGAAAAAAACTCTTTATAAAACCGTAATTGTAGTGTATAATAGTTTTGGTTTTGTGGGGTGAACAATGGCTTTTCAAATTGCTCTTGATGGTCCAAGTGGAGTTGGCAAATCGACGGTTGCGAAAATCGTCGGTAAAAAACTAAACTTTGTACATATTGATACTGGGGCCATGTATCGAGCAGTTACCCTTAAAGCCCTCAATTTAAATGTTGATTTAAACAATCCTAAGAGTTATGATTTTCTTGATAATACAAAACTCTCCTATGATAAAAAGGGAGAAATTGTCCTCGATGGGAAAAATGTTGAAGAAGACATTCGCTCAGTAGCTGTCACCGAAAATGTCAGTCTTGTGTCTTCGTTTAAAGAAGTAAGACAGCGCCTTGTAAGGATTCAAAGGGCACTTGCTAAAAACTACAACGTCATTATGGATGGACGCGACATTGGAACGACTGTTCTTCCAGATGCTTATTTAAAAGTGTTTATGGTAGCTCCCGTTGAAATTCGCGCTGATAGGCGCTACAAAGAACGAAAAGCTGGCGGTAATAGTGAGAAGAGTTTAAAAGAAACGATAAAAGAGCTTTTAATCCGCGACCAAAAAGATTCGACCCGCAAAGAATCACCATTAAAAATGGCTGATGATGCTTTGCTACTTGATACGTCAAATCTCAACGCCCAACAGGTGGGCGATGAAATAATAAAACTGTTTAAGAAAAAAGGAGAAAGAATGAAAGAAAAACAAGAAGCAGTAGTTGAAAAGAACGTTCAACCTGAAGAGCAAACTTCAGACGAAAAAACCGCGTCACAATTACGTGTTAATCAAATTGTAAAAGCTAAAGTTAAAAAACTTTTTGAAGTTTCTAAACCTGAGGATTTAGTTAACGATAAAATCCTTCTGGAGATGGAAGACGGTACCGAAGGATTTTTACACCGCAAGAACATGATTTTATCAGACAAAGATGCGGTAGCACCATTCATTGACATTTTTATTGAAGGTGATGAGTTTGAACTAGCAATCGCTAGAGTATTTGATGATGGGAAAGTTTTATTTTCCCAGACGTTAATCGAAAAGATTAAAGGTTTAGAACAGTTCGAAGAACTTTTAAAAGAACACGCTTTAATTACGGCAACTGTTAAACGTGTTGTTAAGCATGGCGTTGTTTTAGAATATAAAGGATATGAATGTATTCTTCCAGAAAAGCTCCACAAGAAAGAAACAAATTATGAATCACTTGTTGGTGAGCCGATGGAAGTAGCAGTTATTAGAATTGATCACAAGCGCTTGATGCTTGTTGTTTCTGAATTTTTAGCGTTATCACATAAACGCCAAGAAGAGTTAAGCGAACACTTAAAAGAAATTAAGGTTGGTGATAAGGTTAAAGTTAAGGTTAAATCATTTACAAGTTTTGGGGCGTTTGTAACCCTTGAAAATGGACTTTCAGCATTGCTCCATATCTCTGATATTGCTCATGACCGGGTTGTGAAGGCTGAAAATGCTTTGAAGCTTGATGAGGAGCTTGAGGTTGAAATCACAGAAATCAACGGAACAAAGGTTAATGTTTCCCGGAAAAAACTTTTACCAAACCACTTCAGCGACTTTGTTGAAAATAATAAGGTTGGCTCAGTTGTTAAAGGTAAGATCAATGAAATTAATAATTCGGGAATCGTTTTAGAATTTGAAAATGGTATTTTTGGGTTCCTTCCAAGAAGCGAATTTGCTTGGGGTAAAAATATTTTTCTCGAAGACCAATGTAAACTTGGTGATAAACTTGAAGCCAAAATCATCGACATCGGTATGCGAGAAAAGCGTATCGTTTTATCGAAGAAACAGATGATTGAGAATCCTTGGAAAACGATTGTTTTAACTAAAGGTGAAAAGATTAGGGCAACTGTTTTGAAGAAAGTTAATAAAGGCTATAAAGTTGAATATAAGGGGCTTCTTGGCTTCTTACCAGAAAAGAGTTTAATTAAAGAAGGCTTATTAATTTCTGATAATACTCATCTTGATCTCTTTGTTTTAGCATACGAACCTGAGGAATTTAAATTTATCGTAACGATGAAAGAAGATCGGAAGGAACGCGAAAAACGAACACGTCGTCCTAAAGAGGAAGTGTTTAAAGACACAGAAAGTGTTTCTGCTGTTTCAAGTTTCGGTGATTTTCTTGACGAATTTAAAGGTGGAAAATAATTAATGAAAAAAGTAGCCATTGTCGGGCGTCCGAATGTTGGTAAGTCGAGTTTATTTAACCGGCTCATCGGCTATCATAAAAGTATTACAGATGATTCGAGCGGTATCACGCGAGATCGAATATATGCTCTTGCGACTTGGCTACATCAAACATTCATGGTAATTGATACAGGAGGGATCATCTTAAAGGATGAGCCCTTTTCTCATTCTATTAAAACTCAGGCGCTTATTGCAATATCAGAGTGTGATTTAATTATTTTAGTGACCGATGTGAGAACGGGGGTAGTTAAGGAAGACTTAGATATTATGGCGATCCTTCGAAAATCTCATAAGCCTCTCATTGTCTCTCCAAATAAAGCTGATGATAAAACTTTACAGTTAAATTATTCCGATTTTTATGCACTTGGTGCGGATACGATTATTCCCGTTTCAGCGCTTCATGGTATCGGCGTTGGTGATCTTCTCGATGAAGTTATTAAAAAGCTTCCTAGGGAAACAAAAGAGGAGAAAGAAAACGACTTAATAACTTTAGCAGTAGTTGGCGAGCCAAATGTTGGTAAGTCAACGCTTGTTAATTATCTTCTCAAGGAAGACCGGATGATTGTTTCACCTGTTCCAAATACGACCCGGGATGCTGTTGACAGTTACTTTAAATATAACCAAAAGAAGTTTCGAATATACGATACGGCAGGTATTAATAAGCACCAGTTTGAAAACGTTGAGAAGTATAGTTTACTAAGAGCCATATCAGCTATTAGTGAAAGTGATATTTGTTTACTGCTTATCGATAGCACCAAAGAGATTAAAGAACTTGATAAAAAGATTGCGGGAATTTGTAAGGATCATGGTAAAGGCTTATTAGTTATTTTTAATAAATGGGACCTAAATAACAAAGAAACGCAAGAAACATATATTAAAAAGTTTCACGAAGAATTTGTATTTATGGACTACGTAGAGCCACTTTTTATTTCGGCTTTGTCTGGTAAAAATGTTAACAAAGTTTTAGAAAGGGTGCTTTCAGTATATACAAATTTACATCGTAAAATCAAGCCTAGCCTATTAACAGAGATTTTAAAGAACGCTGTTTTTCAAAATCAACCGCCAGTAATAGATGGCGTTCGTTTAAGGATTTCGTATGCCTCGATGGCTAAAGATGTTCCGCCAACATTTATTGTTTTTGGAAATACTGATAAGGTCCATTTTACTTATGAAAGATATTTAGAAAACGTCTTACGGGAACAGTTTGATTTTTCCGGAGTTCCAGTTCGCTTTGTTTTCAGAAAGAAGGAACAAAATGAATATTAGTATTATTGGCTGTGGAAGCTGGGGCGTTAGCTTGGGTGAAGTTTTAGCTACTAACGGAAATGATGTTTTGATTTACGATAATAACGAAAGTGTTGTTAGTTTGTTAAATACAAAACACGAATCTTTTGTTCTTAATGGGGCTTTAGTTAATAGGCGGGTTAAGGCAACTCTTAGTCTAGGTGATGTTCTTAATTTTTCTGAAGTTTTAGTGCTTGCCGTTCCCACGAAAGTCATTAGGGATACTCTTAAACTTATTAGTAAATTTGATAACAAAAATAGACTTTTTGTCAACGCTTCGAAAGGCCTTGAACCTGACACTTTTAAGCGGATCAGTGAGATTGTCCAGGAAGAAATTAAAGATTATAAAGGCTACGTCCAGCTTACAGGACCGAGCCATGCTGAAGAAGTAATAAACCATGAACCAACGCTCATTTGTTCTGCGGGAACTAGTCAAAAGCATAATAAATATATTCAAGAACTTTTTTCTAATCAATCATTTTTCCGGGTTTACACAAACCTTGATTTGATAGGCTGTGAGCTTGGTGGGGCCTTCAAAAACATTTACGCTCTAGCGAGCGGCGTTTTGACAGGACTTGGCTATGGGGATAATGCTAAAGCAGCTTTAATATCTCGCGGTCTTGTAGAGATGGAACGGCTTATCGTGAGAATGGGCGGGAAATCGGAAACAGTATACGGTTTATCAGGAGTTGGTGATCTCATGGTTACTTGTTTTTCTCCACATTCCCGGAACTACCAAACGGGTGTTAAACTGGCTAGGACAAACGATTTAAATAAAGCTTTAAGCGAGATGACAATGGTTGTTGAAGGGGCGCGTACTGTTAAGGCAGCATACAATGCTAAAAATTTTTACAAAATCGAAGCGCCAATTATTGATAGTATTTATGAAGTTATATATAATAAAGTTTCTCCAAAAGAAGCTATTAAAAAATTATTGATGCGTGAGCTCAAACATGAGTAAAACTGTTTTTCGTAAAGATTTGATTAAAAAAGTTAGTAGTAACCTAGATGTTACAAATGTTTTGACGCAAAAAATTATCGATAATTTTCTCCTAGAAATCAAGAAGAATTTGCGTGATGGTAATAACGTCAGCCTTAATAACTTCGGTACGTTTTCTAAATCAATTAAGGAAATTGGACTAATATACTCACCATTTGATGGAAAGAGTTTAGAAAACAAAGAAACAGTTAGGCTAAATTTAACGCTCGCTAAAAACCTTAAGACCTTTTTAAAAGTTCCGAAAAATACGTTTTTACTGGCAACTCATAATAATCATAAACTTAAGGAAATTGAGTCGTTATTTCCGAAACAGTTTCATCTTTTAAATCTAAACGATTTAAATGAATATGAAGATGTTGAAGAGACAGGTTACAGCTTTGAAGAGAATGCTTATCTTAAAGCTAAGTTTTATTATGAAAAATATTTGATCCCAACGATTGCTGATGATTCAGGACTTGTTGTCGAAGCTCTCGATGGTCGCCCGGGAATCTATTCGAAAAGATATAGCGGTAAGGGCGATTACGAAAACAATGTGAAACTTTTAACTGAGCTTAAAGGCAACAGTAACCGTAGTGCATATTTTCATACAACACTATGTTTATACGAAGAGACACCAACATATTTTACGGGGGAAGTAGAAGGAAAAATTGCTGAAGAAATAAAAACAAAAGAAGCGTTTGGTTATGATTCAGTTTTTATCTATCAAGGAAATACCTTATTCTCTGATTTGACTGTTGAATTTAAAAACCGGGTTTCTCATCGTGCTAAGGCTTTTAATAAACTTATTAAATATTTGGAAGAAAGATATTTATGAAAAGTTTAGAAAGAACGGAAAAGTTATTTCATAAGCTTGGTTTTGAAGTTAAAAACATAACACAAATTTTTGGTGGGATGAGTAACTATAATTATTTAGTTCGGACTAACAAAGGGAAATTTACTATTAGATTTTCTGGTGAAGAGTTTAGTGTAAATAAATACATAGACCGTGAAACTGAAGAAACAGTTATTAAAGTGCTAAGTGATTTTTCACTTACTCCTGAAACTATTTACTTTGATTCTAAAACTGGAATTAAAATTACAAAGTATCTTGATGGCACGCCTATTGATAAGATGGATACGGTTCCTATTAAAAAAGTAAGCGAGATCCTTAAAAAGCTTCATAGTTTAAAAGTTAATATAAATATAGATTATCCCTATAGACTCAAGCTCTATGAATCTTTTGTGAGTGTTAGAGAAGAAAAATACTTAAAAATAAAAGAAGAACTTTTGAGTTTAAAACTTAATGATGACAATTGTGTATTTGTCCATGGTGACAGTCAGCCGTCTAATTTTATCATGCACAAAGGAAAAGTATTTATCATCGATTTTGAGTTTGCCTCTAAAGCTCCAAAAATGGCTGACATTGCTGCCTTTGCTAATTTTAATGACCGCTTGGGATTTGAACTTTTAAAAGAGTATTATAAAGAGGCGCTTGATAGCAAGAAACTTTTTGACTATTACTGGTGGCAAAGTTTTTTTGCGATCATGTGGTATAACGTTGCCCTTTATAAACACGAGATAGGTCTTAGTCGGAAACTTAAAATCGATTTCAAATATCTAACAGAGTTTTATTTACAAAAGGCCGAAACGATGCTTTTAAAAGCTAAGGAATACCTTGATGATTAAAGGATATACGTTTGATCTTGGTAACACATTAATTGACAATTGTGGTTTTTCGTTTTATGGGTTTTTTAAAGAACTTGAAAAGCGACTAGATATTTTTCTTACTCCAGATATTTTATATAAACTAATTAATAAACTTTTAAACCGTAAAAATAAAGAAATAAGTTTTCAAAAGATTTTGAAAGTTTTAGGAGCTTTTAAGTTTTCTTCCGATTTAGAATATGATGTTTGTTTGAACACAAGCGCTAATGTGCTTTTTGAAAACGCTAAGACGTTTATAAATGATTTATTAAATAGTAGCATTAAAGTTTTTGTTTTATCAAACTCTTTATTTTCAGGAGATACTTTGAAAAGACTTCTCGTAAATAAAGGCATTAGCGATAAAATTGTTGTTTGTTCGAGCACTGATTTTAATTACTGTAAACCCTCGAAAGTTATTTTTCAAAGGTTTAATAAATTTGTAAAAAAGGGTTACAATATTAAAACTCAGGAAATGGTGTATATAGGCGATAATTATATTAATGATTGCCTTGGACCAAAACCATTTTTCTTTAGGACACTACAGTATTCTTTTAGCGAACCTTTAGAACTTTTAAAAGGAGTGGTTTTAGATGATAATACCAAAATACGTTAAAATAATTATGGATAAAATTACCGAGTTTGGCGGTGAAGTGTTTGTTGTGGGCGGGGCCGTTCGTGACCATTTACTTCATAAGCCAATTGGTGACTATGATCTTGCAACGTCACTTAAGCCAGAAGAAGTTAGTGAACTTTTTAAAGGGACGACTTTAGAACATGGCAAAGTTTATGGAACGGTAACTGTTGTTAAAAGTTTTCATCTAGTAGAAATTACAAGTTTTCGAAAAGAAAGTGGTTATACTGATTTACGGCATCCTCAGGAAATTGTGTTTGTTGAAGACCTGAATGAAGATTTGAAGCGTCGCGATTTCACAATCAACGCTATTGCTTATAATAAAACATACACAGATCCATTTAATGGAATTTCTGATTTAAAAAATAAAATCATTCGGGCGGTTGGCGACCCTGAAACACGTATCAAAGAAGATGCTTTGCGAATTTTAAGAGCACTACGATTTAGTTTAAGTCTTGGTTTTGAAATTGATGAAGCATTAAAGGCGGCTATCATCAAGTATAAAGACAGCCTTCTTTCAATCTCTAAAGAACGCATAACTGAAGAAATTGTGAAGATGTGCCACTATAATATCAAAAGCTTAATTGAAGATTACAAGGAAGTTTTCGAAGTGCTTTTTAAAAACAGCGAGCCTTATGATTCTCATGATTTTTTTACAACTTCTGATTTAGATTTAAACCTTCTTTCATTTTTTAAAAAGCCGGGAGTCGAATTTAAAAGTCTTGTCCTTCCAAAAGAGAAGCAAAAGCTTTTAGCTGATACTTTAAAATACTTGAATGTGAAAACAATTGAGGAGTTTGCTTACGTTAAGGCTACTTCAACAAGCGAATGTTTTGAGCTTCTTAAAAAATACTTGAAACTAACAAGGGCCCTAACTTTTTCTTTTAAAAATACCCGCTACCATTTACCAATAACAGGGTGTGATTTAAAGCGTCTTGGATTAGTTAAAGAGGAAATAAAAGAAGCTTTAATAAAAGTAAAAGTTGATTTTTATTTAGGAAGGTTTCCAAGGTTTCGGAAGAAAGCCTTAAAAGAACTTCCAAAATATTTAGGGAAAACTATTTAAATAAATTTTGCACCAAAAATTATTATGGTGTATAATTAGCTAAGAAAACCAAAGGAGGGGTATACATGTTTGACCAAATTAACTTACTTGCTAAATTTACTTTTACATATTTTGATGGAATAACTTTAGCGATTGTTCTCTTATTTTCAATAATCGGACTACTTCGCGGATTTGTGCGAAGAATCCTCACACTCATTGCTTTAGTTCTTGGAATTCTTATTCCGATGTTCTTTGGTGGTCAGCTTGCAAAAGCGATGTTCAAAGGTGATACATCCAACAGTCATATCTTAGTGACTTCAATCGCTTTAGGCTTAACTATCTTCTTAATTTTATTTTTTATCTTTGCGATAATTACCAAAACACTTTCAAAAATGGCTTTTAATGGGGTCGACCGGTTTTTTGGATTTTTGCTTGGCTTCGTTAAGGGAACACTTATTGTTTTAGCTATTCTTACTATTTGTCATTTTGTCCTTGACCGTGGTATCATTAAGGATAGTAATTTATATAAGTTCTTAGATGCTAATTTACGATCAACAGATAAAACTTCAATTTCTCAGTTCCTTTACGAGAAAAACTTTTTCTGGGGCATCGTTAAATTTATTAAAGACAAATGGCCAGCAATTAATACTGATAAAGTGGCTCTTTATTTTAGTTTGGTATAGGTAACAGCAAATGATTAAAATTGTTCCTGTTGAAACCAAAAGACAATTAAAGCTTTTTGTTGATTTCCCAACGAAACTTTATAAAGACAATCCATACTTTGTTCCATTTTTACGGATGGAAGAGATTAATACTTTTAATAAACATAAAAACCCTGCTTATGAGTTTTGTGAAACAAGGCTTTTCCTCGCATATAAAGATGAGGTTTTAGTGGGAAGAATCGCTGGTCTTATTAATCACGCTTACATTAAAAAAGTTAATCAGAATTTAATTAGATTTACAAGATTTGATGTTATCGATGATATTGAGGTAACAAAGGCCCTAATAAAAGAAGTTGAAAAGTGGGGCAAAGAACGTGGCCTCAAGAAAATTATGGGTCCGATAGGTTTTACTGACCTTGATGAACAGGGGATGCTCATTAAAGGTTTTGACTGCTTCGATATGTCAATTACGCTTTATAACCATGACTATTACAACACACACTTACAAAAGCTTGGTTTTCAAAAAGATGTTGACTGGGTTGAGTTTTTATTAACGATTCCTGAAACAATTCCTGAACGTGTTACCAAGATGGCAGAGCTTGTGAAGAAACGGTTTAAGATTCATAGGCTGAAATTTAAATCAGGTAGAGACCTTGGTAGGCGTGGTCAAGAAATTTTTAAACTTCTAAGCGACGCTTATATCAAACTTTATGGTACCGTTCCTTTGACTAAAGCCGTGGCAGCTGATGCCATTAGACGCTATTTGCCACTTGTCAATCTCGATTTTTGTACGGTTCTCGCTAACGAAAAAGATGAGATTATCGGGTTTGGACTAGCTGTTCCTTCGCTTGCTAAAGCTTTTAAGAAAAACAACGGACGCTTAAGTTTAATTAAAGGTTTACGAGTTTTAAGAGCTCTTAAGAAAAACGATTTAATTGAGCTGTTTTTAATTGCGATTCGTCCTGATTATCAAAACTTTGGAATCAATTCGATTTTATTGACTGAAGGTTTTAACGCCTGCAAGAAAAATAACATTAAGTTCGCAGAGACAGGACCACAACTTGAAACAAATAATTTTGTTATTAACCAGTGGAAGGAGTTAAATATTGACAGTGTTCAGCACCGGTCACGGCGCTGCTATATTAAAGAAATTGATTAGGTAAGAAATATTTTCTTACCTTTTTTATTATCTTTAAAAGCTTATCAACCTAAAATGTCCTTTTATTATTTGTTTTATATAAATGTATGGTATAATTTGTTGTAAAGATATTGTTTTATAACTTTATAGAAAGGAAAAGTATGGATTTACGAATATTTATCATTGGTTCGGTTGTTCTTTTTCCTTTGCCTATTTTGATGACTGTAGCGGGAATAATAAAGTCTAAAAAATCCCCACCAATAAGTTATTCTTATCTTTTTTATGAAACAAAAAAAATAAAAATTAAAAGAGAACTTAAACACTTATCTATAAAATTATTTTATAGAAAACTCATTACAGCTGGAGTTATCGATATAATTATTTCAACTTTTATCTTGTTTTTTATGTTTCCTAAATACCCTTACTGGGCATTTATGACATCTATTATAACGTTTATTTTACTAATGTTTATTATGGCTGCTATAGTAGATATAAGATTTTATAAAATAAAGAAGAAATTATTTAGGCAAATCGAGAAGAACAAAAAAATACGCATTGAATTAGAAAAAGCTAGTAAGGAGGAAGCTAATGATAATTATAAACAATAGCGATAGTTACAATCAAAAAACTGACTATCTTATATGTAAAAGCCTAGCCAGAGGAACTAGAAAAGATTATGATGAAAATAGACTTCGTGAGGTTTTTAAAGAAAAAGTTAAACCATCCGATAGTTTCGATCTTTCCCTTTTGAAACTAAAATCATACTTTTCAGACAAAACGATTGAAGATGATTTCCAAAAGCAAATTAATGAAATTATGTTTCTCGTTTTTGAAGAGAACATAAATATTAAAATAAAACTACCTAACTTCCTTCTTATAAGTGAAGTAATTGCGTTTGTAAAAAATATCAATAATAAAATAACCAATAAAGAACATGCACTACTTTATTTTCAGTTAACGTTATTTTTTAGTTTAACAAAAATTTATGATTCCCTGATTATTCCTTATTATCCTGCCTCTTCAAAACTGTTTAATGACCTATTGACTGATAACTGCAGTGATGAAACTTTTAGAAAAAGAATTTTGATACTGAAAAATAGGACAGATAAAATAAACTATAAACACGATATATCTTATAATCTAAGAGTTCTCGAGATACTTAAAGCGAATAAAAAAGATTTTATTAATAAATTTAAAGTTAAGAAATTCGGTGTTTATGGTTCTTTTGCTACTGGTAAGACAAACGAGTATAGTGATCTTGATCTTTTAGTTGTAACTCCTGACGATTTTAGTAGAGAATTAAAAACAGAAGTTTTTGAATATTGGCATTTTAAAATCGACATTCCTATTGATTTGGTATTTATAAGAGAAGGGGAAATAGGTAGTACAAGATTTAATCGTTTCAAAGAGAACTTGAAGTACATTTAGAAGTTTAATTATGGAAAAATATCAAGAAATAACTACAGGTAAAGAGCTGATAGTTAGAAAGAAAGTTGCATCTTTTATTGAAAATTTCTTTCGTTATTTAGGTTATGATTTTCGTCATGACATTTATAAAAAGATAATATATTCTGAAATTTCTTTCGATACTGAACTAGAAGAGAAAATTAAAAATTTTTACGACGCTTATCTATATCTTTTAAGTAATCGTAAAAATCCATTTTCTCAAAGTCTTTTGAAGCGTTTTTTCTATATTGTTTACGGAAAAGAAATCGATAAGGATTTGCTTTTACGTCTGACTACTATTCTTTTTAATCTCTCAAATTTTCCACCGCTTGAACAGGCTGTTAAATTCCAACTTAAAGCCTACAAAGAAATGGTGGAGATAGATTTAAATGACCGTTTAATTATTTCTTTTATGTTTTTTAATTTTGTGCTAGTGAAATACGGTATACCTACAATAGTTTTTTTCAAAAACAAATTGCCTGAATATGAAAAAATCATAAAAGAGGAAGATGAAAAAACAGCAATGAGTTGTTTTTTAACCGAACTTCTTAATGGCAAGTTTCAGAATAAAAGTTTTTATGAAAACTTAAAACTTATTAATTATTCAAAAGTAGTAAAAATTTTAAAAGGTGAAGAAACTCTTTTAAGAAAGTATGGTGTTAAAAGTTTATTCATTTTTGGATCATATGCTAAAAATAGCGAAAGAGTTGATTCGGATATTGATTTATTAATGGCAATAAGTGATGATCTAAGTTATGACCAAAAGAAAAAGGTAGTAGTATATTTACAAGGATACCTATTTAAGAAGTTTCAACATTTTGTTGATATTTTAGAAATAAGCGATTATTTGTCTGATTACATGATTAAAGAAATGAAAGACGCAATTAAAATATTTTGATAAAGGATGAATTTTTATGAATAAAGGTTTGAAAAGTTATACGAAGCAGGTTACCCAGTTTATTGAAGGGTTAGTAACTGGAAGTATAAATATTAATGAAAAAGATGCTAATTTACACATTATTTTTCCTTTGCTTTCATCGGGTGGATTAAACCCAATAGAAACTAAACTCATTTTTGATTATCAAAATATTGATAAAATGGGATTTTTTGGTAAGGGCGTTAATATAAACTATTTCGCTCGGATAGAATATGATGCTGAATATGCATACATTTTCAATTCGGATGGTTCAATCGATGAGTTTAATTATAGATCGGGTGGCGACTATTTTAATAGTGAAATCCAAACAAGAATATCAAAAGTATATGAAAGTCCTTATCATGACTATGCCTGTGATAAGGTTACTGATAAATATGATAATGTTTTTGAGTATTTAACTGATGCGAATTATCCAAAATATATAAAATTAAAAAATGGCGAAAGGCAAATTCTTGACTTTACAGCATCTGTAAAAACTATAACTAACAGGCACGGTGATGAACTAAGATTTGTCAAAAATGGAAACGTAATCACCGAAGCCCATTACTATCACTACAATAAAAAAGTTTTGAGTTCTTTTTTAGATTATCAAGATAACCGGTTATCAAGAATAATAACCAAAAAAGAAAATGACATCTTGTCTGATGTAAGCATGACTTATACAATAAATAGTATTGTGGTTAACGATAACATATCAGGAAAAAGTATCAAGTATAATCTAAATAATAAAAAAGTTATATCTTATTTAGAAAGTTATGATAAAGACTTTGTTGATAGTCGCTTAACTAGAATTGAATATAAAAATAACTGTTCAACAGTTATTGATTATTTAGGTAATAAAACGACAACTTTTTTCGATAGCGAAGGTTTTCCAATTTTTGAGCTTGACAATGATGGAGATGTAGTGGAAAACGAATATGACAAAAAAACCAAACTTTTACTTTCTAAATCAGCTCCTGTTCAAATCAAACACAAAGAAACTAATTTATTTCCAAACAGTGTTAAAGATTTTTCAGTATACAACGCAAGCATTACTAAGGTTGACTGTAACAACACCTTTTTTAAAGACATATTAGGTGATACTGTTTACAAAGTAACAGGAAAAGAATATTTTTCTAGTATCCATTATTCAGTAGATTTTTCTGGATTAGCAATCGATGAGATTACTGCTATTATTTGGGGTAAACAGCTCACACCAAAAACCGATAGCTCTTACGTTGAAGTTAGACTACTCGCTGGCGATAGTGATACAGGAATTTTTAGTAAAAAAGTAGTTGATGATAACTTCAGTATAATGGTTTT
Source organism: uncultured Acholeplasmataceae bacterium (assembly GCA_963542825.1). Taxonomy (GTDB): domain Bacteria; phylum Bacillota_I; class Bacilli_A; order ML615J-28; family CAG-698; genus CAUTZD01. The sequence continues at coordinate 28,614 of CAUTZD010000010.1, forward strand.
AGGAACTAGTGCTAAAATTTCGTTCTCTAGTATCAAGTTAGATATCATTATTCATGGTAAGGCTAGCATTGAAATTGCTGGTATTCAGGTAATTAAAAAATCTTTCGGAACTTTTTATAGTTATGATAGTAGTAATAACGTTACGAAAGTTGGCAATGGCGGGATTTCTTCTAGCATAACATATTATAAAAATAACCTACCTGAAACATTGATTAGCGAAAATTCTGAAGTTCTTGGTTATGCATATGATTTATATGGTCATCCTACGGAAATTGTGTCTTCTTATGGAACTAAGATTAAAAACGAATATGAACAATTCTTTTATAATGTTATTTCCAGTAAAGCAAGCAATTTTAAAGGTTCCAAAATTCTTGAAGTTAAAAAAACCTATTCAGGTGATGGAAAATTTCTTAAAACCGAAACTGATGAACTTTTAAACAAGACAAGTTATACTTATGATACTTTAGGACGCATTTCAACTGTTATTAATGCGTTAAATGTTGTCACTGAAACTAAATATAACGCTTATGGTACTTTGGAAAATGTTATTACTAAAAAAGGCAGCGATAGTTCTAAAGCCGTTTATACATACGATAGCAAAAGACGCTTAAAAGACATTGTTTTAAAAAACGGATCAAAATATACTTTTGAGTATGATAGCAGAAGTAATATTATTAAAATATTATTAAATAATATTACACTTTTTAGTTACCAGTATGATTCTTTGACTAATAATATCATATCCCAAAAACAAGGAAATAATGGTGATACACATATTTTTGTCTATAATTCTGACAATCTAATAAAAGAGATATATTTTAAAAAAGGTGAAAATAAGATTCTAAAATATAAATATTTTTATAACGACAAAAGAGAGCTTATTGAGATTAAGGACAAAAATGATAGAGTTTTAAAAAAATATGCACATGATTCTGATGGTAATTTAATTGAAGAAAGCGATAGTATTGTTTCTATTCACAAGAATTACGATGAAACAGGAAATATTAATTTTAAGACGTTAACCAAAAACAAAGACAAGCAAATAATTAATCAGTCTTTTGATACTTTCGAAAAATCAAAGGGTGTTAATCAAGAATCACTTTTAAGTGTATATCGAAACAATGATTTACAATATACAAGTAGTTTTTTGCACAACACTGTTCTGTCTAGTAAAAATCGTAGCATATCATCTTATAAGCACGAAACTAACTATTATTATCAGTATACAACACCTGAGTTGACTTTTGCCGGGGCTATTCCGTGTGTACTTGTTAATGATGGAGGCTTTCTAAGTTATAAACTGGACTGTAAAGGTCAATACCCGATTGAAACTGGTTCTGTTCAATTTTGGTTTAAACAGGAGCCTAAAAATCACGCAAATAAAGAGTGTATTTTCAGCATTAAAGCAAAAACTGGCGATGATCATATTGCGATTTTTATTCAATCTGATAAAGTCAAACTGGTTGTAACTGATGACAAGAAGAAAGAATTCACATGTATAGAGATGAAAAATAAAGTTAAAAAATTCGAATGGAACTTTATTGCTTTGTCATTTATGAACAGAGATGATGGTCAGGGTTATGATGATATTTGTGAATATGCTCTATGTTTAAATGGTCGTATCCAGCAATATAAGAAAGAAAATCCGCGAATCTATTGTGACATAGGACCGGAACCAGTTTATAATATTGGTCATAATTTTAATGGTACTAGTGTTTTTGAAGTTTTTAGAGGATATATTACATGCTTATTTATTGGTGCGAGAAGATATGTATCGCTTAGTGAAATTAAGAAATACTATCGCTTGACAAAAGACTATGTTATTTATAATCAAACTATCGATGAAAACGAAACATTAGTAGATTTTAGTCAAGCTAGTGCAATAACAGTATCTGAATCAAAATTGAAACAATTCGATATTTATCCTTTGAATAATTCGGTTATATCGCTTTCTGGCAAACGACCTAAGGAATTTAATTTACGACGAGTTTCTCCACTTGATAAAAACCGAACTTTCAATTTTAATAATGTAAACAAAAGATATTCCTTTGTTTTAGATAATGAAGCAAAACTAATTCTTCCTTTCGGCTCAGGGAATTCTGGCACAATATCGATGAGAGCATATACTGATGCAGATCTTGACAAACAGTATTTGTTTGAGGCAATTGATAAAAATGGTAAAACATTTAGTTTATATAGAGACAGTAATTATAAGTTATGTATTAACCTTAATGGAAAAATAATTCATACATATTTTGAATTCACTTCTCATGTTTGGCATACAATTACAGTTTCTTTTACCAAGGGAATTATTGATGACGGCTATGGTTATATTGATTGTCTCGATGTAAGACTAATCCTCGATAATCGGAGAACCACTTTTTATGATAATGATTATGTTAACTATGGTGATTTAACGTTATACATGGGCAAAAAAATCAGCGGTGATTATATTCCGAGTAGCCTAGGATCAACAACTGATTACTATAATTTTTGTGGACAAATTGAAATGCTGGCATTAAGTGAAGCGTATTGCGAAGCGTCGACGCTGTATGAGCTTTATGATGAGTTAACACAGTTTACGAAAATTAATGAATTTGATGAATTTGGAATGTTAAGAAAAACTGAAGTTCACAAAGATGGTTTTAGTATACTCTCTAATACATATTCGTATAAAAAAAGAGAAAAAGATTCAAATTACATTTCGCGGCTCATTGACAAAGAAAAAATAAGATTTGGGTATAATGGTTTCGAAAGAGCAAGAAGTTATACCTATGACGTTTTAGGAAATGTTTTGACAATTTCTGATACTATGTTTGGTAATCAAGCATACGAATATGATTTTCGAAATTTTTTAATAAAAGATAATGGTGTAACTATTTCTTATGATGGCAATGGAAATATCACAAAATATGGTGACACTTCATTTTCTTATACGTCAAACGTAAAAGATTTACTAACTAAAGTAAATAATAAAGAGATAATTTATGATAGTCAAAACGTATTTAATCCAATTTCATATAAAGATAAAACTTTTGAATATGAAGGAAGAAGACTAACGGGTTTCAAATGTTCCACTGGTATAAAATACGATTATGAATACGATGATAAAGGGCTAAGAATAAAGAAAATCCATAACGGCATTGCAACAAAATATTCGTATGATGGGGAAAAACTAGTATCACAAATTAGGGGAAACGACGAGCTAGATTTTCTATATGATGAGAATAATTTATTATATGGTTTTATCATAAAAAATTCTCAAAAATATTTCTACGTTAAAGATATATTACAGAACATTGTAGGAATTGTTGATACTGACGGAAGGCTTGTAGTCAGATATAAATATAATGCCTATGGTAGAATTCTTTCGATAGACGGATTGCTTGCTACTAGTGTAGGATTAATTAACCCATTTAGATACAAAGGGTACTATTATGATGACGAAAGTGAAATGTACTACTGCAATAGTAGATATTATGTTCCAGAATGGTGCCGATGGCTGAATAGCGATTCTCCACTTTTTATCGATGGTGAAAGTTCAACAATAAACAATTTATTTATTTATTGTAAAAACAATCCAGTTAATTATGTAGATTTTGATGGACATTCTATTTTAACAGCAATACTTATTGGAGCAGTTATTGGTGCAACAAGTGGTTTTATTATTAGTGCCGTATCACAGGCAATTGTTGAAAAAGAGATAAATTGGAAAAAAGTTGCTTTGGATACAGGATTAGGAATTGTAAACGGTGTAGCAACGGCATTAGGAGCAGGCCCCGCTATAATGATGATTACTGGCAGTCTTACTGGAATTGCAAGTAGTGCTGGTTACGATTTAATTGATAACGGTTTTAGTTTTTCAAAAATTGATGTGGGAAAAGCAGCTTTTTCAGGAGCTTTAGGCGCTCTAACAGGTTTATTCAGTTCCGGAATTCTCAAACTTAAATTGACACACTACGGCATTCCTAATAGCGTTCAAAAACGTTCAATTTTAAGTTTATTATCAAAAAATGAAATCCGTGAAATGATAACCAAATATGGTGCAACATTTGTGAAATCCTATATAAGAAAAAATATTGGAATTTTTGCAAAAAATGCGGCTAAAGATATGGCTATTCAGGGCATTGCATCACTCATTTCTGCATTAATGGATAAATGGTATTGAATATGAATTCAAATTTAATAGGGATGTCAGCAGGCCTTTTTCTTTCATTTTTAGCGGTGTTTGGTATGTCGCTTTTCCCGTACGCCGTTGAAGAATATGATTTTAAATCAATAATAATTTATAAAAAAACATTACTGTCTAACAAACATTTTATATCTAAATGGTTTAAAAATACTGTAGAATATCCAAAATTTAAACTTTATATTGCATATCTTTTTATTACGATATTAACAGATATAGCGATGTATATATTAATATTTTTTTTTCATAATAGTACAACTTTTTTATATATCTGGATTGGTTATTTGGCCTACAAATTAATACAAATTATTATAAATAGAAGCATTCTATTTGCGCTAGACAATAAATATTTTGAAGAAGAATTAATGATGAGTAAAGATGAACTTGAAAATGTGCTTAAAGAAATAGAAGAAGCTCACCCTGGGTTTTTTGATGAATGGATAGATTAAAAAGTAGTAAGCAAGTTAAGAAAAAAGAATATTGTTAAAAAAACGGTACTGGCTATGTTATAAATAGTCAGTATTTTCTTTTAATTTTTACTATTAGTTTCTGGTGATTTTTCTTTATTATTATTTTTTATTGTCCTTGATAAAAGTGGGTTTGTATAATATAATATGGTATGAATACGATAATTAGAACGATCGGTTTTATTTTAATATTTATTTCTGCTAGTGGAATTTTTATGGCATTTTTTCAAAAGCAAAATATGCCAAGTTGGATTAATAATGTCTGGTGGCGACTTTTGTTTTTGTTTTTTATGCTATCGATATTTTCGGTCGGTCTTTTAATCGTTCTTGGAGTTATTAGAGGCTATCATGCATAAAATTGAAATCGTGGCAACGAATCACGAAGGCATGGGAATTGGTTATATCGATGCGAAAGTTATCTTTGTTTTAGGAGCTGTTGAAGGTGATTTTGCTGATGTCAAAATCACTAAGACCTACCCCAATTACTACGAAGGCGAAGTTTTAAAAATTCTTGATCCTTCTGATATTCGGGAAAAGCCAAGTTGTCCTTTGTTTCTAAATTGTGGTGGCTGTCAGTTTCTCAATGTTAAGTATCAAGAAGAAACAAAAATCAAAAAAGAACTTGCCGTTTCAACAATCAAAAAGTTTTCAGGATTAACGCTTCCAGATCCAGTGTTTTTCGAAGCGAAAGAACCGTTTTACCGTAACAAAATTGAACTATCATTTCAGGATGGTAAGCTTGGTTTCTTTAAACGTAAAACGCATTTCGTTTTAAATATCGGTGACTGTATTTTTATCGATAGTGTATTTAGAGAAATTATTCGTGACCTCCAAGCTATGAAACTTGATTCGTACAGTGCGGAAACGAAAAAAGGAATCTATAAAGATGTTGTTTTTCGAAAGAACGCGCATGGCGATGTTCTTATTAATTTTTTAGTAAGTAGGTTTGATGAAAAAATTAAAGAAACAGCGTCCTATCTTGTTAATAAGCACAAAACGATTAAAGGCGTTATTGTAAGCGTAACTAAAGAGCTTCAGAACCGGCAAATGGCGGACGAAGAACATTTGCTTTTCGGTGATGACTATTTACTTGAAACAGTTGATAAAACTGTATATAAAATTAATTACCAAGCGTTTTTCCAGGTTAATACCGAGATGCATAAAATAATGCTTCGCGAGGTTAAGAAGTTTTTGGGAGAAGACATAAAGAATGTAACCGTTCTTGATCTATATTCAGGAGTTGGGGCTTTTAGCTGCTATCTTGCGCCTTTTGTTTATAAAGTTATCGGGATTGAACTAAACAGGCGGGCATACTTATCAAGCATCAAAAATGGAAAGCTTAACAGTCTCAAAAATAATGAGTTTATCAATGCTAGGGTAGAAGAGGCTATTAAAAATCTTGATTTAACAAACAAAATAGTTATCATCGATCCTCCGCGTAAAGGAATACCCGAAGAAAGTGTTAATTTAATTAATAATTTACGTCCTAGTAAAATTATTTACGTAAGCTGTAACGATGCCACGCTTGGGCGCGATTTGAAACTTTTTAAAAATTATCTTGTGAAGAAACATACGATTATCGATATGTTTCCACGAACAACAAAAACCGAAAGCGTTATGCTTTTAGAAAGAAGGAATTAGTGGTGAAAAAATTAATTGGAAGCTGTATGTTTGGGCAGTCAGGCGGACCAACAGCCGTCATCAATGCTTCGAGCTGTGGGGTGTTTGAAGAAGCATTAAAACACAAGGAGATTACCGAAGTTTATGGACTCAAAAACGGAATCAAGGGTATCTTAAAAGAAGAGTTTTATGATATTAAACGTGAGGATTTAGAAGAGCTTAAGTTCTTAAAGAACACACCATCTTCAGCAATCGGTTCAGTAAGGTATAAACTAAAGCCATTTACAGAAGAGCCAGATGATTATTATAAGATTCTTGAGGTCTTTAAAAAATACAACGTTCGTTATTTCTTCTATAACGGCGGAAATGATTCGATGGATACATGTAACAAGATATCCAAATTTTTGAAATCAGTCGATTACGAATGCCGAGTCATCGGAATTCCGAAAACAATTGACAACGATTTAGTAGGAACTGATCACTGTCCAGGATATGGATCAGCTGCTAAATATGTTGCCACATCGGTTATGGAACTCTATGAAGACACCCACGTTTACACAACCCAAACGGTAACAGTTGTCGAAGTTATGGGGCGTAATGCTGGCTGGCTGACAGCAGCAGCAAGCCTTTCGAAACTAACATCAAGTGGTGCAGATCTTATCTATTTACCAGAAGTTGTCTTTTCAGTTGATGAGTTTATTAGTGACGTTCAAAACGTTTTAAACGAAAAAGGCAATTGTTTAGTTATCGTTTCCGAGGGTATTAAAGGCAGTGATGGAAAATATATTTCTGAGTATCAACTATCACGCAAGCAAGATTCTTTTGGTCACCAGCAGCTTGGCGGTCTTGGACTTTATCTTGCAGGAATTGTTTTCGAGCGTTTACACGTTAAGGTGCGGCCAATCGAGTTTAGCTTACTTCAGCGCTGTGCTGCTCACCTTGCTAGTCAAACTGACATCGATGAAGCTTATATGGTTGGCAAAAAGGCTGTCGAGTTTAGCTTAAATGGTGCTAGTGACGTGATGGTTGGAATGAACAGGAGACCCGGAAAAACTTATGAAATCGATTATGTAGAGGTGCCACTTGAAAAGGTCGCAAACCTTGAGAAAAAGATTCCGGAAGACTGGTTTACTGAAGACAAGAAAGGTGTCAACGAAAAATTTATCGATTATGTTTTACCGTTAATTCAAGGTGAAGCCAAGCACCCAACGAAAAACGGACTTCCAAGGTACGCTAACCTTAAAAAAGTGCTTGTTACTAAAAAATAGGTATAGAGATAACAAAATATAACTAAAATTGAAGTTCTAATCGTTTTTTGGTTGCTATTAAACAATTTTATTTGTAATGCGGAAAAACGAGGCGGGAAGGCTTTTTTCTTCTCGCTTTTTTTCGTTCTTTTATAGTATAATAAGGGCGTGAAAAAACAAGAAGATGGAATTTTATTAATCGATAAACGAAAGAATTTAACATCGCATGATGTTGTTTGGAAAATTAAAAAAATCGGCGGTTATCAAAAAGTTGGCCACGCAGGAACGCTTGATCCACTCGCTACTGGGCTTTTAGTTATTCTCGTAAATGGGGCTACTAAAGTTAGCGATTTTGTTTTAACAAACGATAAAACATACGAAGTTGAGTTTGTTTTAGGAGCTGATTCTGAGACTCTTGATATCACTTCCGAAGTTACTTTTTTAGATAAAACGACATTTAAACCAGAGGAAATTAAAGAAGCTATTGAAAGGTTTCCGAAAGTTTATAATCAGGTTCCTCCACTTTTTTCTGCTGTAAAAGTTCAAGGCAAGGCTCTTTACAAATATGCCCGCAATAGTCAAGAAGTTAAGGTTAGCTCGCGGGAAGTCAGAATCTTTAGTTTCGATTTTGTACGCACTGGTAAATATAAAGGCTACCAGACCATTAAAGCCATTTTAAAAGTTTCGAAAGGGACCTATATCCGCTCTATTGCTAAAGACTTTGGAGAGCTTTTAAACACTAAAGGAATCGTTAAGTCATTAAGACGCTTACAGTCGGGACCATTTAATGTTAGCGATGCTATCGATTATAAAAAGTTTAATAAAGACAGCGTTAAGCTTATTGATTTATTATCCCTTTTTCCTGATCATTATGAGGTCAGCGAAGAAGAAATTAAGAAAGTATTAAATGGTGTTCGTATTAAAATAAAAAGTAGTAAACCGCTTATTGCTTTAAGTTATCAAAATAAGCTTGTGGCGATTTACGAAAAGTGTGGAAAGGAAGAATACAAGGCAAAACGCGTATGGAATTAATTAAGATTAGTTATTTAGATATTGGTAAGTTTACTCTTGAGGATAACGAGATTGTAGCGATTGGCAAGTTTGATGGAATTCATTTAGGTCATCATACACTAATTGACAAACTTATTGAAATTGGAAATGAACTCAACATGAAAAAAGCAATTCTCACCTTTTCACCAACACCAGAAGAGTTTTTCAATAAAAGCTATCGCGGTGTTCTCATGGGACTTAATGAAAAAATGAACTATCTTAAAAAGATGGGAATTGACTACTTATATGTTTTAAAGTTTGACGAGCATATTGCTGAGATGAAACCAGAGGCTTTTTTTAATACATTTTTGAAACCATTTTGGGGTGTTGTTTGTGGAAAGGACTTTCGCTTCGGACACAATAATGAAGGAGATAGTTTAAAACTTCTTGAGTATAATCCGCACACTTTCATCGTTCCTAAGTTCAAAATTGATGGCGTTAGAGTGTCTTCTGATTTAATTAAAACTGAGCTTCAAAAAGGAAATATTACGGAAGCAAATAAACTTCTTGCTAAAAGATTTACTTTAAAAGGGAAAGTCGTTACAGGCATGGGACTAGGTAGGAAACTTGGTATTCCTACAGCAAATCTTCTCTTAAAAGAAAATTATGCCGAGCTTAAACATGGTGTTTATATTTGTTTTGCGAAGATTGACCACAATTCTTATTATGGTCTTATGAACTATGGGGTTGCCCCAACTTTTACTGATGGCAGTGAACTTAAAGTTGAGATTCATTTTCTTGATTATGTTGGTGACATTTATAAAAAAGAGCTAGATGTTGAACTTGTGGATTTTTTGCGGGAAGAGGAAAAGTTTGCATCTGAAGAAGCGTTTAAACAGCAGCTCATTAAAGATTTAGAGGAGGCACGAAAACGATGGAAGTAGTGATTACCTTTTTTAAAGAAGAATTTTTAGAAGCTAAAAAGCTAATTAAAATAGAGGAAGAATTTACTAAAAACAAACGAACTTTTGCTTTGGGAACTTATAAAGATAAAAAAGTTTTGGTTGTATTAAGTAACATGGGCAAAGCAAATGCTGCGTTTACTGTTGGTATGACTTTTGAGATGTATAAGGAAATCAGTAAAATCATTGTTTTAGGAATTGCTGGAGGTTTTGGGAAAGTCAATATTGGTGATGTTTATTATGGGTCCCACTACTATTATGGTGATTTTGATTTGACCGCTTCTGAAAGTTTTAATTATGGTGACTGTTTCGAATTTAAAGGCTTTTTAAAACCAACTCTTAAGTATCCAAAACAGGACGGCGCTATTCTTGTGACCTCAGATAGTTTTATCCACGGTCCTTTTCAAGCGAAAAACATTTTAAAGCTTTTAAATATCACGGAAAATAAAGTTCTCTTTGATATGGAGTCAACTGTTGTTGCTCATTTATGCCATGAACTTAACATTCCATTTCTGGCGATTCGGGCAGTTAGCGATATCATTGGGGCACATGACCAGATAACTAGCTTTAAAGAAAACGAAAAAAAAGCTTTAAAAGCTTTAACTATTGGTCTTGAAAAAATTTTTGAGTTAAACTAAGTCTAAAGTTCTTTAACTAAACTTTTCCGTTTACAAGTATATGTTTTTATGGTATAGTAACTTTGACCTAATTCTGGGCTGTAAAAAGTTTCCTGTTTTACGGGCGCGGTTTTAGGATAAAAAATAAATAAAGGAGGAAAAAGATGGGTTGTATTTCAAAAGAAGAAAAACAAGCACTCGTTAAGGAGTTTGGAAAAACGCCAAAAGATTCTGGATCTACGGAAGTTCAAATTGCGATTTTAACAGCCGAAATCAACAAACTCAATAGTCACTTAGAAATACATCCAAAAGATGGTCATTCTCGGCGCGGACTTTTAAAAAAGGTTGGACATCGCCGGAATTTACTACAGTATCTTAAAGACCGGAATTTGGATAGTTATAAAGTTGTCATTAATAAACTTAATTTACGTAAATAGTTGTAAAAAGGGGTATTTTTGTTACCCCTTAATTTTAATTAAAAAAAGGAGAAGAAATGAAAAATTTTACATACAAACAAGGTGATCGTTTGTGGACAGTAGAAATTGGCGAAGTTGGTAAGCAAGCAAATGGTAGCTGTGTTACCCGGTTTGGTGATACAACGGTACTCTCAGCTGCCGTTATGGGCAAAACTAACTCAACAGCTGATTTCTTTCCGTTAATGGTTTTATACCAGGAAAAGCTTTACGCAGCTGGAAAAATTCCTGGTGGCTTTTTTAAGCGTGAGGGACGCCCAACCGATCACGAGACACTGACAGCTCGGCTTATCGATCGGCCAATTCGTCCGCTGTTTGGCGATGATTTTCGCACTGAAGTGCAAATCGTTAATACCGTACTTTCATCTAACCCTAATAACTCAAGTCAAATGGCAGCACTTTTTTCATCAAGTCTTGCTTTGATGATTTCTGACATTCCATTTAATGGTCCTGTTGCTGGGGTTATTGTGGGACGTGTTGATGGTAAACTTATCATCAATCCAAGTGTTGAAGAGGTTGAAAAAAGTGATATTTATTTGACAGTTGCCGGAACGAAAGACGCAATCAACATGGTTGAAAGTAGTGCTAAAGAGGTCAGTGAACAGGAAATGCTTAAAGCACTAATGTTTGGTTTTGAAGAGATTAAAAAACTTTGTGCGTTCCAGCTCGAAATTCAAAAGGCAGTTGGTAAACCCAAACAAGAAGTTGAGAAGTTTTTAATTCCTGAAAATATTCAAGCGCTCGTTACAAAAGAAGTTGAAATGAGTCTTAAAAAGGCAATCGTTGTTAAAGAAAAACTTGCTCGCCAGGAAGCAATTGAAAAAATCGAAACAGAACTTCTTGAAAATCTTGAAAGCGATTTAAAAAAGCGAGGTTTAGAACCTGAGGAGCGTAAAGAGCAGGAAGTATATTTAAAAGAAGCAATGGAGCGGGTTATCTATAAGGAGTTTCGCCGTCTCGTTGCTGAGGACAAGGTTCGTCCTGATGGTCGTAATACTGAGGAAATTCGTCCACTATCAAGCCGTGTTGATTATCTTGAACGAACTCATGGGTCAGCTTTATTTACTCGCGGACAAACTCAAAGCTTAGGTGTTGTTACGCTTGGTTCATTAAATGAATATCAGATAATTGATGGTTTGGGCGAAGAAGACAGTAAGCGTTTCATCTTCCATTATAATTTTCCAGCTTTTTCTGTTGGTGAGACCGGAAGATATGGTTCTCCTGGACGAAGAGAAGTTGGTCATGGAGCTTTAGCTGAAAAAGCTTTATTTCAGGTAATTCCATCTGAAGATGAGTTTCCTTATACAATTCGCGTGGTTAGTGAGATTTTGGAATCGAATGGCTCAAGTTCTCAGGCTTCAATTTGTTCAGGGTGTCTTGCGTTGATGGCAGCAGGAGTTCCTTTAAAAGGAATGGTTGCTGGTATTGCGATGGGATTAATTCAAGAAGGAAAAAAATACACAATTCTTACGGACATTCAAGGAATGGAAGATCATCTTGGTGATATGGATTTTAAAGTTGCTGGTACAAGAAAAGGTATCACAGCTTTGCAAATGGACATTAAAATTGCTGGAATCACCGAAAAGATTTTAAAAGAAGCTCTTGATCAAGCAAAAAAAGGTCGCTATGAAATTCTTACACATATGGAGAAAACTCTTCAAAAACCGCGTCCAGAAGTTTCAAAATATGCTCCTAAGGTTGTATCAATGATGATTAATCCTGATAAGATTAAGGATGTTATTGGCTCTGGTGGTAAAGTAATTAACGATATTATCGATAAATGTAATAAAGTAAAAATTGATATTGAACAAACAGGTAAGATTTATATTATGCACCAAGAAAAAGAATATGTCTTACTAGCCCAAAAAATGATTGAAAATCTTATAAGGGAACCAGAAGTTGGTGTTATTTATACAGGAAAAGTTGTATCAACGGTCGAATTTGGCGCGTTTGTTGAACTTTGGCCAGGTACAGAAGGACTTTGCCACATCTCTGAGCTCAGCGAAAACCGTGTTAAACAAACAACTGATGTTGTGAATGTTGGCGACGAAATTGTGGTTAAAGTTTTAGGTATTGACGCAAAGACGGGAAAAATTAAACTTTCGCGAAAAGAAGCATTAAAGAAATAAGGGGTTACCCCTTATTTTTTATTATGCAAAAAAATCCCCAAAAATTGTAAAATGGAGTATGGTTTATCCAAAAGACACAATCGTTTATAACAAAACTAAAGACCCTAACACTCATGGTGTGTTTGCCACAAAAACCGTCGTTCCTGCTTATAAAAGTCTTAACAATACGACTTACTGGCTTAGACTTGGTGATTTTCCGAGTGAATTTAACTAGAAAAATATTAAATCGGTAGTATAATAAAAGTGTATTCGGATGATCGAGTGGTAAAACCATTAGGAAAGTCCTCGCTAACACAGCTGTGATGCTGTAGTGTTCATGCCTAGATTCATTTCTAGGGCTCCATGGGAATGGAGACGGCGACTGAACACCTATTTATAGGTTCTAGGTCTGAAAGTGCCACAGAGACGAGTTTTCAGGTAACTGAAAAGTGGAACGGGTAAACCCCATGAGTTAGAAACCCAAATTTGGTAGGGGAGCTATTGGCGGATAATAAGAATGAAGCCAGGTAGAAGTAATTCTAAGATAAATGATCATCATCTTTTTAAGATACAGAACGAGGCTTATAGAATACATATCCACATGATTAATTTTAGCAAAGTACAGTTACAAAAACTGATTGTCAGTCCAAAGGAGGAACCGCTTGGTTTTCCAAGTTTTTTATTTCTTGGAAGAAGTAATGTTGGTAAGTCAACGCTTTTAAATGCTTTGTGTTTCCCGACAAAACCTGCCTTTGTTTCCGGGCGTCCTGGTAAAACCCAGACAATCAATTTTTATTTAGTTGATGAAAAACTTTATTTAGTTGATATTCCAGGATACGGCTATGCTAAGCGTAGCGAAGAAGATCGAAGAAAATATGGAAAAATGATTTATGATTTTTTAGAAAAATCAAAGACATTAAAACTAGTCGTTGCCCTCGTTGATTTTAATGTTGGTTTCACAAAGGACGATCTCGAACTTCATAAATATCTACTTGAAAATAACGTTAACTTTATTGTTGCTTTCACAAAACTTGATAAAACTCCTGTTACTCATCAGTTTAAACAGAAAAAGCTCCTTTTAGAAAATGTAAAAACAAAAGCTTTGTTTATCAGTAGTACTCGAAAGAAAGGCATTGACGAGCTAAAAGAAGTAATTGTAAATAGTCTTAATTAGCTTTAAATATATGCCTAGGAAAACTAATATTTTCCTAGGCTTTTTTGTTTTTCAGATAATCGAAAGTTAACCTATATTTACTGTTTTTCTGTGATTA
>CAUTZD010000011.1:0-39084 GCA_963542825.1 uncultured Acholeplasmataceae bacterium
AATTGGAGCTTATAATTGATGTTTTTTTAAGACAAAGTCACGTGTTAATCACAAGGTTTTTTATTTACTAATTTTACAAAAAAAGACTCTTAAACTTTCGTTTAAGAGTCTAACAGTTTACTTCTTTTCTTTCTTGTCTTTCTTCAGTTTAATTACAACAGGAAATACAATAAGACCGATTAAAATAATTCCTAAGAAAGTAAACAAAGAAGCCATTAAAGCTACGCTATTAGTTTTCTTAAATATCAAAACACTCTTTTCTAAATTAGTCAACTCTTCTTCTTTACTACCATAATATTTTTCAAAAGAATCGTTCGTTGGAAAATCGTCTTCTGTTTGCTTTTGAAGATTAGCAATCAAGTTTTCGAGATTATGATACTTTGTTCTTTGTAAATACTTATCACCGCTATTAAGTCTAGAGTCGCCTTGAATTTTGACTTTAGTATGAAGACTTTGGGCACGTTTCAAAAGATCTTGAAGTCTTATAATGCCAATTAAGCGCCTACCAATAATAACCTGTTTCTCAAGAGCTGTTAGATTTTCCTGGTACTTATTTATATCAGCTTCTATCGTCTTCTTATCTACTTTTCGGGTCTCAATCTTTGCTTTTAAATTTAGTACTGCTTCTTCAAGCAAACGATAACTATCAGCAACTAAATATTTTTGGTCCTTTTGCAAAAGCTCAGGATCAGTTTTTAGAGTTATTTGCACTTCCTTTTTTAAGCTTTCTAAACCTTTAAAGATTAGCTTAAGCTTGTCACCACCCATAAATATAGCTTCATCATAAGTACTTATTTTCGAAGCCTTTTCGTTTTTAATTTTGTCAACATCCTCTTGGAACAAAGTCTGAACGTTTGTAAGGCATGATTCAATTTCCGAAATATCTTTTATCAATTCATGGTGCACAGCATATTCTAGATAGTAGTTTGGATATTTGAGTTCGTAATGATCACCTTTCGAAGCTATAAAAACTTTATCACGAATTTCTTCGAGCTGCTTTTTAACCTTAAAAATTTCCGTAACATCTGGATGGAACCATGTCCCTAAAACAGCCTTTTCTTTTGTTGCTTGAAAAATGCTATAATTGGTTTCATAAACTGTTTTAATTCCTGGAAAATTAGTTGTAAAAGAATATGTTCCTTTATTAATTTTATCAGTTGTTTCATTGAGTGCAATTACTTCGCTGTAGGCTTTTGTAAAGCGTCCATAATCCTCAATAAGCAAGTACTTAATTCCTCGCTTTAATAAATATGGTTTATCAAGAGTATTAGTAGCAGCTAAAGAACTGTTAAAACTTTTGATTTCTTCAAGTAAAGCTTTTATTTTTGAGTCATTTACCCGAACATTTTTCTGAAGTTCTTCCAGTTTAGTTTTTGCTTCACTATAAAATTTTTGATTGATTAATTTAAAAGGATAGTTATTTGTTACAAAAGGGAAATAATCAATCGATTTAATGATTGCCCCTTCAAGATCTTGAAGTTCAGTTAAATTATTTCTATGTAAGCAAATTTCAATCTCCGTACTTTCTTCAAAAGGAACAGTAGATACATTTTTCTTAAAATCTTGGACCTTTTCTAAAAGCTCACGCATTTTGCCAAGAAGTGATTGATCGATATCCTCGACTTCACCACCATGGTTATTAAATATTCCATCTAAAATATTGCTTAGAATCCTTCGATAAATTGCTTCATACATAAAAGCATTTCGGTCAACTGTTTTTTGATCAAGTCCGCTATCATCTATTAGGCTACTAAGCTCAGTAATACTATTTACAACTTCTTTTTTATACTTTATTTCTAAAAACTTTTGTTTAGGATATCCTGCATTAAGACTTAAATAATTAACAAAAATGACCGTATCAAGAATATTTTGAAAATTATCCCTCAAAAAAACAAGTCGTTCTTTATATACTACTGGATTCTCAGGAATATTACCGTTGTGGTTAGCGATGATTCGCAAAGGACGACCATTAGTAATATCTTTACCAAAAATATCACTAAGCGTAAAATCGATATAATCGGGATAGTCTTTGAGAAGATTGTCTCTTTTAAAAGTTATGTATAAATGAAAGTATTTCATTCCAAAAGATGAACTAGTTTCTATAAATTCTAATTCACGTATCATGTGCCGATAAGGTGACTGCAAAAGCCAGGTTTCAATATATTCTTTAAAAACATAATTATAATCAGAGCTATCATGTGTTTTTTGAGAAAAGCGAATCTCAAATTGGAAATCAGCGATGAGATTTGACAACTTACTTTCATAATTATAAAACATTACTTTGCTATCACGATAAGGCTCTAATCTTTCTTTAATCTTTGCTTCGTCGTATTTATCATCATACTTAATAAGCGTAAAATCAAGCTCACTAATAGAACTTCGCAAATATCTCAACTTGTCACTAAGATAATGAACATCAAAAAAATACTTAAGAGAACAAAATTTTGGACACAAAATACCATCATATCTATAGTTACAATAAATACCACGAATCGCTTCTTTAACTTCGTCATATGAAATTATGTCTTGCCATATTAAATTATCTGCATATTTATAATGATGTTCTTTAACAAATTCTTTATAAATTTTTGTTTCAAAAACTTTATTCTTATCGGCATCATAAACATTTATTTTAATAAATCCATCAAAATCTTCTTGATAAACGGGGTATAAATTAATAACTTTATTTTTACTATAGTAATAGAATAAATCTTTACCATCGAAGATATCTCTTGGGTAGCTACCTTCCCCTATTGTTTGCTGAGTTAATGCCCAGTACATAAATTTACGAGCAACATAATTATCACCATCTCTATGAACATAATAGCCAAGTTCTGGGTTAACCAAAGGAAGTCGTAAATTAATATCATAAACATATTTAAATTTTCTAAATGGCTTTCCTAAATGATTATGATAAATAACTTCAAAACCATTATTAGTCGTTCCGTCTGTATCAATTGTTTTTAAAGAACTTTCAAATTCACTTTTTGTTTTTCGCAAATTAATAAGTAAATGGTAAAGAATTACATTATGCGAATAACCTAAATCTATTTTAAAACAACCAGGGTTATATCTAATTTTTGGATTAATAAGAGTTGATCTAATATTGTTTAAATATAGATCAGTTTCTTCGATTAAATAGAATAACCTATTATATATAAGTTCATCGTTAATTATTTTTGTCCCTTTTGGTAGACTATTTTCTTGATAAGCATTAGGTACAAAATAAGTAGATTCAAAAAGTTCTTTAGCTTTTTTCAGTTCTTCTCTTAGTTTTTCACTATGCAGTTCAAAATTAAGACAAAGACTATTAATTCCTTTATTGTAAATATAATTTTGTTCGCTTGTTTTGTGCCATGATTCCAAATAACCAAACGAATTAAGATTTGTTGGAAAAAAGATAGAATTTGGAATAATCATAAATTTTACTGAAAAATTAATATCCCTAAAAGTAACGTGAAATTTAAAGCGTCTAGTATAATATTCATATATTTCTTTGCTAACTGTTAAGACAATACTTTTATCTTCTAAACGATGTTGGATTTTTTTACTTTCAAAGATTTCTTTTAATCCGTCATCTTTATCCCAATTCCAAGTATCAGCACCATAATTTATACAACTAGCAAGTGAGAACTTTTCAGTAGCATTTTCAGGATATACTTTATATGGTACTCTGATTTCATACGTATCAGTATCAAAAGGATCAATGCTTAGATAATTGGTTTCAAGGATAACACGCTCAATTGGAATAAAAGGAACTTCTGTATCTTCAATTACTGGTTCTAAAACGTAATTTCTTTCTTCTAAAGGCTTAGTTAAATCAACTCTTTATTTAGTTTCTTTTTCCCTCCAATAAGAAAGTTTTTGAACCATTTTCCCTTGGGGGTCTTGGCAGTATTTGTCAAATTCCCTTGTTACGTCTTCACCAATAATATCACCCTTAAAGAAATATTTCTTTAAATTAGCGTTAAAAGTTCCGTGAAAAGCATTGCCATAAACTTTAATTTCTTTGCAGTTAAATTCAACTTGATAGAATTTCTCATAGTGGCTATAAATTAGTCGGCACTTTCCTTCCTTAAGTAAATTCTCATATCTATCAAAATCAAAGCTGTTTAAATCAATTTCATTGCCTTCATCGTCAACGAGCTTTTCAAGATGGTACCTACGGTTATGATCATAAAGATATTCATCAAATATATGAATATCATTATGAAGGTTATCATCTTGCTTGAATTTAGCGATTTTTGTGACTTTGTCTATCTCGAAGCTCACATATTTTTTGCCTATCAGTTTATTATCATAATAACAATTAGTATTATAAAAACGATAAAAGTATGTTGCATCCATTTCATAAATTTCATAAACAGCATAAAGTGTTAAATCTTCTGTTGGTACCTCATTAAAGTTATAGAGTTCACCATTATATTTATTGCGCCAACCTATAGATTTAATTATGTGTTTCTTGTCATGGTTATAACTTATATTAAGGAAATACGCCTCATCCGCGTCGGTGAAACATTTAGCAAACTCTTGATAATCTGGTATTTCAGGAATATTGCCTTCCCACGAACTAAAATTAACAATTTTTGTAGAATATAAAATTTCATGATTTTTAAAGTTTTCTGCTAGTGGCCTTATCTTAAATGTTACAACCGGAGTTTCAGGCACCCATTCAACATAAAAAGTGTTATCAATAATTGGTAAACCAACGCTAGTTATGTTTCCTGTTGTTTTAAGATCAATATATTGTTTCTTAACTGTACATATATCATAACGTTCTCTAATCAATACATAATAGAAAACTTTAGGAATAAATTTACGATCAATACCATTTACTTTTATGATTTTCCCATTATTTATCTCTTCTTCTGTAGCGAAGTGAGTTCTTAAAATATGCTCTCCGGATTTAAAATAATAATAAAACGGAAAATAAGAATAAGACGTTCCAAAACTTACATGGCCGTGTAAATTAAGTTCGGTAGTAGTATCTTCTTTTTTGATTTTAAACTTAACAAGATTCCCAGTATAACGCTTATTGTTAATAAAATCGTTATAAAACGAAACGAAATCATTAAAACTATTAGTAAGCTCAGTACTCGCAAAATCAAGGTCATTATAACTAGAGATAAGACTAGTTATTTGGTTATGCTTTTCCCCATAAAGATTAGCATCTGCTTTTTTAACGTAATACTTGATTACTTGTTCTCCTGTTCCTGGCATTGGGACAAACGTTACGGGATCATCATAAAAATTATTATCAGGGTTTCCGGTATCTGTTTGAAACAAAAAATCATATTTTTTGATTTCTTGTTTATAATATCTCACATCTAACCGCGTCCCCGTAACAGAACTAGAAATAAGTTCGTCTAAATGCTTTTTAAATTCTTTGACTAGCGGGAAAAGTAAAGGGTGCTTAGTATCATCAATTTTCGTAAATTCGGAATAGTCCATAAAATAACGCACATTTTCTGGTTTTTCGATATATTCACGAATGGCTTTAGCTTCAGCTAAAGCGATATTATATTTTTCTTTTGAGTACCCTTTCTTTCCAAAAGATATTTGTCCCTCTTTATTTGGTAAAGTATCATCATAAAGAAATGTTTCTTTTCCAAGCGGATCAGAAATTTCGTCTTCAAAGCGATTGATATTAAGCATAATATCTCCTCTAACATAAAGTTCTTCATTAGCACTAACCTTAGGATAACAAAGAAACATTATCGCCAAAAGTGAGATAATAAATAGTGGTAACTTATTTAAAAACTTTTTCATAAAAAACACCTTAATAACATATAAAATTATACCCCCCCCCTTAGGAAAGTCAATTTTATTAACGACAAAAAATGTAAAAATATGCTTAACAAGAGAATTTGTCTAATTCTATTAACACGTGATTTTGTCTCGAAATTTAAGAAAAAATAATAAAATAAATTAAAAGTTATTGAAAAAGACTCTTAAACTTTCGTTTAAGAGTCTTAATAATTTACTTCTTATCTTTTCTATTTTTTCGTACTTTAATAACGATAGGAAAAGCAATTAAACCAATTAGAACAATTCCTAAAAAAGTAAATAGTGAAGCTATTAAAGCTGTGTTCTTAGCTTTTTGGAATACTTCAACACTTTTCTCTAAATTGCTTAGTTCTTCTTCTTTACTCCTTTGGTATTCTTCAAAAGAATCGTTAGTTAGAAAATCACCTTCTGTTTGCTTTTTAAGGTCAGAGATTAAATTTTCTAAACTATGGTACTTCGTTCTTGGTAAATACTTATCACCGCTATCAAGTTCAAAATCGCCTTGAACCTTAACACGAACATAAAGATTTTGGGCACGCTTGAGAAGACTTTGAAGACGCGATATATCAATTAGACGCCTACCAACAATAACTTGTTTTTGAAGGTTTGTTAGATTCTCTTGGTATTTATTTACATCAGCTTCGATTGTCTTCATATCAACTTTTCCAGTAGCGATTTTTGCTTCTAAATTTGAAACAAGCTCCTCAAGCAAACGGTAACTATCAGAAACTAAATATTTTCGGTTTTTTGGTAAAAGTTCAGGATCAGTTTTAAGAGTTACTTGAACCTCCTTCTTTAAGTTCTCGAGGCCCTTAAAGATGAGCTTAAGTTCATCACCGCCCATAAATATCCCATCGTTATAAATAGTAATTTTTGGAGCTTTTTCGTTCTTTACCCTATCAACATCCTCTTGGAAAAGCGTGCGAACAACATCTAGACACGCTTCTATTTCTGTAATATCTTTCATGAGATTACGGTATAGTTCATCTGTTAAGTAATAGTTTGGGTATCTAAGTTCGTAATGATTTTCTTTAGAAGTTGTGAAAACTTTATCACGAATTTCTTCGAGCTGCTTTTTAACCTTAAAAATTTCCGTAATATCTGGATGAAACCACGTTCCAATAACAATCTTTCTTTTTACCGTATAGAAAGTGTTGTAACTTGCTTCATAAACTGTTTTAATCTCTGGTAGACTCCCTGTAAAAGAATATGTACCACTATTAATTTCACCAATTGTTTTAATGATAGCATCAATTTTGTTATAAGCACTTATAAAGTTTTCGTGGTCTTTTATAAGCAAATACTTAATTCCTCGTTCTAACAAATATGGTTTATTAAAGCTATGAGTAACGCTATAAGAATTATTAAAACTTTTCATTTGTTCAAACAAAATTTTTATCTTCTTATCGTTTACCCTAATACTTTTACTAAGATCTTCGATTTTTGATTTTGTTTCATCATAAAAACTTTGACTAATAAACTTATAAGGATTATCTATTTTCAAGAAAGGAAAATAATCGATAGATTTAATGATTTCTTGTTCGAGTTTTTTAAGTTCATCTAAACTATTTTTATCTAAACAAAACTCCGTTTCTGTACTTTCTTCTAAAGGAACGGAAGATACGCTGTTTTTAAGATTCTGTACTTTTTCTAAAAGCTCCTGCATCTTGTTAAGAAGTCCTTGATTGATGTTCTCATGATAAGAATAAACACTACCACCATATAGAATATCGCTTAAAATCCTTTGGTAAATTGCCATATACATAAAAACATTTTGGTCAACCGTTTTTTGGTTAAGTGTAGTATCAGCTATCAAATCATTAAGCTCTGCGATACTTTTTATAATCTCTTTTTTATATTTCATTTTCAAAAACTTTTGTTTTGGATAATTATATTTATCGTGAGCTAAGTAATTAGCAAAAATAACAGTATCAAAAATTTCTTGAAAACTAGCTCTTAGAATAACTAGCTTCTCTTTATATACTACTGGATTCTCGGGGATACTGCCATCCTTTTTAATTATAATCCGCAAAGGACGACCATTATTAACGTCTTTACCGAAAATATCACTGAACTTTAAATCAATATAATCAGGATAGTTTTGAAAGAGATTGTCTCTTTTAAAGGTTATGTACAAATAGTAAATTCGAGCTCCAAAAGAACCTGTAACTCCTTTAAACTCTACGCCGCGAATCATATCGCGGTGAGGAGAATGTAGAAGCAAAGTATTAACGTATTCTTCTCCAGGAAAAGACTCGTATTCGTAAAATTTATTCATTATAACACGATAGTTAATTTTAAACTGGAAAACTGCAATATTATTTGATATCTTACTTTCGTAATTATAAAACGTCACTTGCGTATCTTTATAAGGTTCTAACTTCTTTATTATATAATTTTCGTCATCTTTACTATAATTTGCAGGTATAAAATCGATACCGCTATCTGGTTTTATTAAAGAATTTTGCCAAAGCCGTAGTATTTTGTTAAGTTCATTAATACTAAAAAAGTATTTGAATGAAAAGAAATTTGCGTGCCAGTATCTATATTTCCAACCTCGAACCTGTTCTTTAGTTTTATCATATGAAATTATGTCTTGATATGCTAAATAATCAGAATAATCATCACCAACTGCAAAAGCCGCATAAAACTTTGGATAAACCCTAGTTTCAAAAACTTTATTCTTATCGGCATCATAAACATTTATTTTAATAAATCCATCAAAATCTTCTTGATAAACGGGGTATAAATTAATAACTTTATTTTTACTATAGTAATAGAATAAATCTTTACCATCGAAGATATCTCTTGGGTAGCTACCTTCCCCTATTGTTTGCTGAGTTAATGCCCAGTACATAAATTTACGAGCAACATAATTATCACCATCTCTATGAACATAATAGCCAAGTTCTGGGTTAACCAAAGGAAGTCGTAAATTAATATCATAAACATATTTAAATTTTCTAAATGGCTTTCCTAAATGATTATGATAAATAACTTCAAAACCATTATTAGTCGTTCCGTCTGTATCAATTGTTTTTAAAGAACTTTCAAATTCACTTTTTGTTTTTCGCAAATTAATAAGTAAATGGTAAAGAATTACATTATGCGAATAACCTAAATCTATTTTAAAACAACCAGGGTTATATCTAATTTTTGGATTAATAAGAGTTGATCTAATATTGTTTAAATATAGATCAGTTTCTTCGATTAAATAGAATAACCTATTATATATAAGTTCATCGTTAATTATTTTTGTCCCTTTTGGTAGACTATTTTCTTGATAAGCATTAGGTACAAAATAAGTAGATTCAAAAAGCTCTTTTGCTTCTTTTAGTTCTTCTCTTAACTTTTCACTATGCAGTTCAAAATTAAAATAGATACTATTGATTCCTTTAAGATAAACGTAGTTTTTTTCATTATACTTTTCCCATAATTCTAAATAGCCAAACAAACTAAGATTTGTTGGAAAAAAGATAGAATTTGGAATAATCGCAAATCTTATTCCAAAATTAATGTCTCGATGCTCATATTGTGCGTAATAATAACGCTCAATAAAATATCCATATATTTCTTTATTAAATGTAAAAATAATCTTATTATTTTCTAAGCGATGTAAAATCTTTTTATTTTTGAAAAGATCTTTTAACACGGAATCAAAATAATAGTCATTATCATTAGTAAATGAACACTCTGCAAGTGAGAACTTTTCAGTAGCATTTTCAGGATATACTTTATATGGTATTTTCACTTCATATGTATCAGTATCAAAAGGATCAATGCTTAGATAATTAGTTTCAAGGACAACACGTTCAATCGGAATAAAAGGAACAGTAGTATCTTCAATTACCGGTTCTAAAACGTAATTTCTTTCTTCTAAGGGTTTTGTTAAATCAACTCTTTCTTTAGTTTCTTTTTCCCTCCAATAAGAAAGTTTTTGAACCATTTTCCCTTGGGGGTCTTGACAGTATTTATCAAATTCCCTTGTGACATCTTCACCAATAATATCACCCTTAAAGAAATATTTCTTTAAATTAACATTGATATTTGCCGAATAAGAATCGCCGTAATTTTTAATCTCTTTACAATAAAATTCAATTTGATAAAATTGTTCATAACGATTATAAATTAATTTACACTTCTTTTTACGAAGTAAATCTTCGTATTTATTAAAATCAAAACCGTTTAAATCAATTTCGTTGCCTTCATCATCAATGAATTTTTCAAAAAAATACCGGCGGTTATGGCCATCTTTATAATCGTAAAACGTATAAAAACCTGGTGTATAGTACTCATTATATACTTGCTTGGCAATCTTTGTGTTTTTGTCAACTTCAAGGTATAGCGTGGCGTCGTTGCTATCATCTATTAATTCATTTTCATAATAGCGTTTTAAATAATACAAACGAATCATTTCTGTTTGATTTATTAGTTCGAATTCATAATAGGCATAAAGTGTTAAATCTTCTGTTGGAACTACATTAAAATCATAGGTGTTCTTGTTTTCGTAGCACCAACCTATAGATTTAATTCTGTACTTGTTGTCATAGTAATAACCATTAAGGAAAAACTTCTCATCCATGTCGTTGAAATATTTAGCAAACTCTTGATAATCTGGTATTTTAGGAATATTACCTTCCCACGAACTAAAATTAACAATTTTTGTAGAGTATAAAATTTCATGATTTTTAAAGTTTTCTGCCAGTGGTTTTATCTTAAATGTTACAACAGGAGTTTCAGGCACCCACTCAACATGGAAAGTGTTATCAACAATCGTCGAATCAAGAGCATCTAACGCTGGTGTTGTTTTAAGATTAATATATTTTTTCTCAGCTATACAATCTTGATCATGTTGTTTAGCCAATACATAATAGAAAACTTTGGGAATAAATTTGCGTTCAACTCCGTTAACTTCTATGATTTTTCCATTATTAATCTCTTCTTCTGTAGCGAAGTGAGTTCTTAAAATAAACTCTGAAAATGTAAGTATATATCGGTTGTTTGATATGCCAGCATGTACATTAAATTCAGTAGTAGTATCTTCTTTTTTGATTTTAAACTTAACAAGATTTCCAGTATAACGCTTATTGTTAATAAAATCGTTATAAAACGAAACGAAATTATTAAAGCTATTAGTAAGCTCAGTACTCGCAAAACCAAGGTCATTATAACTAGATATGAGACTAGTTATTTGGTTATGCTTTTCCCCATAAAGATTAGCATCTGCTTTTTTAACGTAATACTTGATTACTTGTTCTCCTGTCCCAGGCATTTGCACAAGCGTTATAGGATCATCATAAAAATTATTATCAGGGTTTCCAGTATCTGTTTGAAACAAAAAATCATATTTTTTGATTTGTTGCTTATAGTATCTCACATCTAACCGCGTCCCCGTAACAGAACTAGAGTTAAGCTCTTCCAAATGTTTATGAAATTCCTTGGCAAGCGGAAACATTAGTGGGTGACGAAAATCATGAATTATATTACTAGGATTTGAAAAATCCCTACGATTTTCTGGTTTTTCGATATATTCACGGATGGTTTTAGCTTCAGCTAAAACGATATTATATTTTTCTTTTGAGTACCCTTTCTTACCAAAAGATATTTGTCCCTCTTTATCTGGTAAACTATCGTCATAAAGGAATGTCTCTTTTCCGAGCGGATCATAAATATTAATTTCAAAATATCGAAGATCACCTGTGATTGTATTAACGGAATACTCTTCATAAGCGCTAATCTTAGGATAACATAGAAACATTATCGCCAAAAGTGAGATAATAAATAGTGGTAACTTATTTAAAAACTTTTTCATAAAAAACACCTTAACATAAATATGTGGAATTATACCCCCTCCCTTAGGGAAAGTCAATTTTATAGGCGACAAAAAAAGACAAAAAAATTATTTTCTGTCTTTTTATTTTCTTTAGTTTAAGTGATTTCCCGAGAAATATATAAAGGATTAATGACGCCTTGAGCGATGTTTTCACAGTGGTCACTAATTCGCTCGAGGTTCGCTAAAATATCTACATAATGTAAATCTTCATTAGTGATCTTGCTTTCGGCAATTAGGTTAATTTGAGCAGTGCGATATTTACGTTCAAGTTCGTCAACTTCTTTTTCTCTTTGCATTACCTTCTGAGCTAAGACTTTGTCTTTTGTAAGAAAAGCCGTGATTGCTTCATCAAGCTGAGAAGCAACAAGTGTAAAATAATGATCAAGATTGTTTTTCAAAGTTTCATTTACATGGCATTTAGTACTGAATCGGTCTTCATAAAATTCCGTTAGGTTGAGTGCGTGATCGCTTATCCTCTCAAGATCTCTAATGACATCAAGATAAATACTTCTTCGTAAAACGTCTTCTTCGCTTGATGAAGATGTATTGATTTTAATCAGGTAGTCGTGAATTCTGTTATCGTATTCATCGGTTAAACTTTCAAGGTGCCTGATTTCTTCAAGCGCCTTTTCATCGCAATTTGATCTAAAGTTTAGACTTAGAGAAAACATTTCTCTTGCGATAGCACTCATTTCTTGAATACAGTTTAAACTAATATCTAAGGCAATCGTTGCGTTATCAAGAGAAGCAGGTGTTAATTTATCAAGCGATGTTTGTCGAGACTTAACCGGCATGATTTTTGTAACAAGTATAACAAGATATTTAACAAACCAAATGATGATAAATGCTGTAACTAGGTTAAAGAATAAATGATAGAAAGCAATTGTTAGTTTGTTGTAAGAACCAAGTAAGGTATCGAGCTTTGCCATTAAAATAGCTGTCGGTCTTAGAAGCGGTGCAAAAATAATAACCCCAACAATTTTAATAAATAGAAGACCTAGAACTGTTTGTTTAGCCTCGCGAGAAGCTTTAACGGAAGCAATAAAGGCCGTAATCAGCGTTCCAAGGTTTGCTCCGATAACAGCTCCCATCGCAGCAACTAGTGGAAGTTCTTTTGTTTCAAAAATCTTTTGAACAATTGATATAAAAGCCGCTGATGACTGGATAAAAGCAGTTAAAACCGTTCCGAGAATGATACTTAAAGAAGGGTTTTTCCCCATATACAAAGAAGCATCTTTAAACCAGTTATGGGTACTAAGCTCATGAAAACCACTTCCCATAAGATTGAGGCCTAAAAAGAGGATACCAAAACCAAGAATCGTAAATCCAAGTGCTGTTGCTTTTTTATTTTTAACTAAAAACAAAATAAGCGAACCAACAAAGAGAATTGGTAAAGCGATTTGTTCAATGTTAAAACCAACAAGAAAAGCCGTAACGGTTGTACCAATAGTTGATCCAACCAGTACCCCCATCGCCTGTGGTAAACTCATAAGTCCCGCAGAAACAAGGCTCACAACAATGACGCTTGTCCCACTCGATGACTGGATGACGACTGTAACTAAGATACCAGTTAGCATTGCTTTAAAAGGTGTTCCTGTTACCTTTTGAACGAGCGTTCTTAACTTTTTACCAGCAGTGTTTTTTAAAGTATCACTCATCAGTCTTAAACCAAAAAGGAATAGTCCAAGGCCACCAATAATCACAAAAATAATTTCTGGGATGCTTTGCGGATTTAAAAAGTTAATACTCTTAACTAGCATATTTGTTCTCCCCTTTGTAGTTTAAAAACATAAAAGCCTTTTTTATGACCAACTTTTTCAATATTTGGCTCCCAATATTTAAAAAAACTTTTAGCACCATGAACCGTTTTTAAAACCGTAATAATTTTCCCACTTGGCTTTAAAAGAAGCATCAAATCACGAAATATCTTGTAGTAATTATCTTTACCCAAATGAATTGGTGGATTAAAAACAACTAGATCAAAACTCATCGTTTTTACTTCTTCTTCACTTACTAAATAGGCGTTATGAATACCATTAAGCTTAATATTTGTTTTCGCCATACTATTAGCTTTATCATTGATTTCCCGTAGATAAACTTTAGTATGAGGATATTTTTTAGCAATCGATAGCCCAAGTGAACCAATGCCTGACCCCATATCTAAAACTATTTCATCTTTGAGAATGGGTAAAAAATTAAGCAAGACACTTGATCCCGTATCAAAGTGGTTCTTCGAAAAAACTCCCGAAGTGCTTTTAAAGGTTAGCGTAACACCTAAAAAAGTATGACTAAATTCATAGTCTTTAGAATTTTTAACTGGTTCGTTTGTAAAATAATGGCTCATCAGTAATATTTTACTATTTGGCTTTGATTAAAGCAACTTAAAATAAAAAAACTCGGTGTTAACCGAGTTTCAAAACTATTTAAGTTCAACAGTTGCGCCAGCTTCTTCAAGCTTTTTCTTGATACTTTCTGCTTCGTCAGCAGGAACATTTTCTTTAACAGCCTTTGGTGCAGCATCAACTAAATCTTTAGCTTCTTTTAAGCCAAGACCCGTAATCTCACGAACAACTTTGATAACGTTGATTTTAGCATCGCCAAATGAAGCAAGAACAACATTAACAGTTGTTGGTCCTTCGTTCGCTTCTTGAGCACCACCTTGAACAACCGCAACAGGAGCGGCAGCGGTAACACCGAATTCTTCTTCGATTGCCTTAACGAGTTCGTTAAGCTCTAAAACTGTCATCTTCTTAAGTTCATCAATAAATTTTTTAGTATCCATTTTTATACACTTCCTTTCGTTTAATTAATTTTTCGCCTGGACATTGGCAACTTCTTTAACTACACAAGCCATATTTCTAATAGGGGCTTGGAGAACACTTAAAAGCATTGAAAGCATACCGTCTTTATCGGGAAGCTTAGCAAGCGTTTCAAGATCACTTAAAGCAAATACCTCGTTGTTGATGATACCTGCTTTAACATCGAGTAGTTTTAAATCTTTCTTGAATTTATAAACTACTTGTAAAGCTGAAGTTTCGTCTGTGCTTGTGACAACGGCTGTTGGACCTTTAAAAACATTTTCAAGGTTTTTAATTCCAAGCTTTTCAGTAGCCCGCTTTACGATATTGTTTTTAATTACTGCCATTTGGCAATTTTTCTCGTGAAGGGCACAGCGTAAACCCGTAACTTCTTCGACGGTTAAACCAATTGCATCAACTAGTACAATTGATTTACAAGGCTTTAGTTTTTCAACAAGAGCTTCTACCGCCGCAACTTTTTTGTTTAACGTTTCTTGTTTCATCATTTTCCTTTCTAATAAAAATCCCTTTTTCTGCCAAAGAAAAAGGGATAAAAAATTCTTTTATACCTCGGTAGGATATTAAGCAAAAAATTGCTCCTACTGTCTTTGGCAAATATTTAAATATTAACGTAATCCTTCAAAATCAAGTTTGACACCAGGACTCATCGTTGATGACAAACTAACGTTTTTAACGTAGACGCCTTTTAAAGCACTTGGGCGTGCTTGTAAAATAACTTCGCAAATTGCTTTAACGTTGGCAACAAGTTTTGGCGTTTCAAAGCTTGTCTTACCAGCAATAACCTGAATGTTTCCAGATTTATCAACGCGGTATTCAATCTTACCAGCTTTAATTTCCTTAACAGCCTTTTCAACATCCATCGTTACAGTACCTGTCTTGGCATTCGGCATTAAGCCTTTTGGACCTAATAGTTTACCAAGTTTACCAAGTTTACCCATCATATCAGGAGTTGCAATTAAAACTTCAAAATCAAGCCAACCAGATTCAATCTTTTGAATCATGTCATCATCACCAACAAAATCAGCGCCAGCTTTCTTGGCTTCCTCGGCTTTTTGACTCTTCGCAAGTACTAAGACTTTTGGAACTTTACCACTACCATTTGGAAGCAGTAATGCTCCTCTAAGGTTTTGTTCAGCATACTTAGGATCAAGTGAAGTGTTGAATGACACTTCAACAGTTGCATCAAACTTCGTAAAGCTTGTCTTCTTAACAAGTTCGACAGCTTCTTCTAAACTATATTTTTTAAGGTGCTCAATCTGGCGAAGAGCATCTTGGTATCGTTTCCCATGTTTTGCCATTTGTTACTCCTTAATCTCGATTCCCATGTTCCGAGCAGTTCCAGCAATGATACGCATCGCTTCTTCAACATCATAAGCATTGAGATCTGGCATTTTGATTTTCGCAATTTCTTCTAGTTGCGCTTTGGTGATTGAACCAACCTTAACTGATTGTGGTGTTCCTGAACCTGATTGAACATTAGCAAATTTCTTAAGTAAGGCGCTTGCTGGTGGAGTTTTCGTGATAAAAGTGAAACTCCGGTCTTCATAAACAGTGATGACAACAGGAATAATATCTCCCATCTTGTCTTTCGTTTGCTCGTTAAACTGTGTACAGAACTGTTGTCCATTAACTCCAGCTTGTCCCAAGGCTACACCAACTGGTGGTGCCATAGTCGCTTTGCCGGCTTGAATTTGCAGTTTAATAAGCTTTGTTATTTTTTTCTGTTGTTTAGCCACGACAATATCCTCCTCTTTTGTAATTGTTCGTGATGTGGTAATAGCGATTTCTTTTAAAAATCTTCCACGCCATTAAGTGCTAGAAATAGCACGCTCTTATATTACCTTAAACACATGTTTTTGTCAAATCAATTTTTAATCATTAGTCGCAAGCTTCTGCATGATTACGAATGTCTCCTTTTTTATCTCACCACTCCTTTGCAGTCATGCCAAAAAGTGCAACATTCAAAACATCGACTTCACTCTTAAACGTGTCGAATTCGATACGGTTAAAATTAGGGTTATTCAATCGTTCTCACAAATCTATGTATTGAATTTCATCAATTCTGCACATCTAGTTATGTATAACAATCGAAAACTACCTGAATTTTTAAATAATAGTCAATAAAGAAATGATTGATTAATCTCTTGCAATAATTATTACAAACGTAGTTTAACAAAATAAGTCCTTCTTCTTTTAAAATGCAAAGTAATTTTAAAATTGCTTATTACTTTCGATACAACCTAAAAGGACTAACCTCAATAACCTTCAAGCTTGATTCAAGATTGGGCTTCCAGGAAATTTCAAAACGGATTGTTTTACCACCGCACTTAATATCAACCTTTTTAGCAACCAAATCGTCGCTATAGATTGTTATATTCTCAGTTTTTAAAATCCCCTTATCCTTTTCATATACAGTAACTGTTAAAACGCCACTGGCAACTGGAGCAAGTAAAAATGTAAAATAATCAATGTTTTCAAAATATTCACTTTCTTTGCTTATAATTTTACCATTTTCATTTAACTGAATGTTATGAAAAATATCGATACCTTCTACTACCCTTCCGTTTACTACCTTAAACGTTTTCTCATTTTCTTCGATTACCAAAGGATCAGAAACGGTTGAAAATTCCTTGACCAAAGGTATTTTATGGAAAGTAAACAGAAGTTCATTTATACCACTTACTGTGATATCCTTATAAAAGGTTTTACCAACGTGTGTTAGTTTAAGTTTGGTTTTTCCTTCCCTAACTGCATAGAGTCTGTTGGTCCCGAAAGACAGTAAAACACTTCCTCCTGTTTCCTCAATTCTTAGCTCGTCAGTTTTAAAAGGGGGAAGATTAAACTTTGGATCGATAAGTTCGTAGAGGGAATAAGTTTCGGAATCTTTAAATCCATAATCAAATTCCTTAATGATAACTTTAAATTTATCATACTTTTTCCCAATAGTGATAGTCCCCTCGTACTCCCCCGATTTAACTCCTGTGAGATAGAGTCCATTAAAAGTATAAGCTTCGTTTTCAGACAAGACATATTTTTTCCTGAGAAATGTTTCTTCAAGCTTTAAAGGTTTTGTTTCACCTTCGTAAAGCTCATAAACTGTTTCCTTTAAAATCTTTTCTTTTTTCTGACAGCCTGTAAGAACGAGTACTACTAAAAGCATAAATGTTAAAAACAAGATTCTTTTCATACACCAAATTATACCAAAAAAGCTACAAAAAAAGGGGAAGTTTTTTCCCCTTTAAAAAATACTATCGTTAAGTTTTAAGGTTTTTACAAGACCCTTCTTATTTAATCTCTGTAGTTTAAAAAAACTAAAAAAGGAAGGATAGTTCCTTCCTTAATTAAATTAAAACTCAACTTTAACGTCTTGTCGTTTCTCTTCTTCAGCCTGGAAGAATTTTTGTCGTTCAAGATGCATGCTGTGAGCAACCATGCTAGTTGGGAAACTAACAATCATTTGGTTAATTCGCGAAACGTTGGAATTGTAAATCCGGCGCGTTGCTTCAAGATTATCTTCGATATTAATAATTGTTGCATTAAACTGAGCGAAATGTTGTGATGCTTTGAGTTCAGGATATTTTTCAAAAACAACGTTTAAACCGCTAACGGCTCTTGTAAGCTGCGATGCAAATTCCTGTTTCTCATCAATTGTCATTTCTTTTGGACTAACACCACCACGCATTTGAATAACACCAATTAGCGTTTCTGCTTCATGTTTTGCATAGCCCTTAACAGTTCCTAACATTTTTGTTAAAGCATCATAACGCTTTGTTAAAGCGATACCAATACTTGAATCAGCTTCGCTGATTTTTTCTAAACCTCTTCGTAGTGTATTCTTAACTCTAATCCACCAAATTGCAAATAATAGTAGTAAGAATAAAACACCAACGCCAACTAAAGTTCCAATAACTGCAGCTCTGTTTTCTAAAATACCTTCTAATATTTTGAACATTTTTCCTCCCTTTTAAAAAATATTTTGGTTGAGTCTGAGACTCTTAACAATTCGTCTAATTATACCGGCATCTTTCTCGATTTGGGAAATTAATTGAATATTAATTGGTTTATTCATTTTTACCTGAAAGCGCGGTCTCCGCTCATTTATCGCGAACGCTAAAAAGTTATCATAAAACGAAAAAGAAATTAAACCTGGGTACTCGCGCTCGATTCCAAGAATTTCATCGATAAAAAGTGGGGTGATTAATTTAAAAGCATCAAGTTCGGTTTTCGAAAAAGTTTTAAATTTCTTATTAAAATCAATGCTCTCAAATTGTACCTTTCGAAATCCAGGCATAGACGAAAAGCTTTCACTAACAATTACCTGGTTCTCGGTTTTTTTCGGAAACGAAAAAACCGTAAAAATTCCATTAAATATCGTGATATATGATGTATGAACAACCCCATTATTATCAGTATACTGATGCTTCTCTTGTAAAAACACCGAAGACTGTACAAACGAAACGCCCTCTGATTTTCCAACAATCAAATTACTTGAATTAAAAACATCGTGGCGAGGAACAATTAAAGAGTCTTTGATATCAAGATAAGATAACCCATCTTTTTTACTGTACTCACAATCCTCATAGAAACTTTCAATTGTTGGTTTTACAATGTCTCTTTCAACAACTGCCTTTAAGGCACTAAGTTTTTTTTGATAAATGCTGAAAACTAAAATCCCTGCGATAAATAGTCCGATCATCATAGCAATCATAATGTAACTTAAAATACCAACAAAAGCACTTTCACTTCCCATAAAAACAATAAGAAGAATAAATAGTATTGCCGCACCAGAAATCAAAGGCAAGGCAACTGCTAACTTCTTCTTCTGAAAGCTCGAACGTTGATATTCAAGTTCATCTAATAATTCATATTTTTTTGGTTCCATTTTTCTCCTTCTGTTTTTGTTTTTTTACAAATTCTTTATATTTCTTTTTATCATACTCAAAGTTTTTCGTTTTCTTTGCATACTCAACAATTTCAAGATATTTATGCTTAGCATCACGATAACCCATTAAATATAGGTTATCAAGCTTTTGGGGGTCCTTTTCAAATTTATCAAGTTTGTCTAAAGGCTCAGATGGTCGTAACACGACGATTTCCTTGTTTTTTTCAAGCTCTTTGATTCGCTTTAGAAGTTGGTTATAAAAAATATACCGATTATCAACAGCCGACTGAAGCATCGGATATTTCTTAAGCATGATTCCTGTTAAAAGCCCTGAATCTTTTTTCTGCTCAAAATCATAATTTCTCGTTAAAACAAGCACTTGTTTACCAAAGCCTTGGCTAAAACTATAGTCCATCGGAATCGGATCGGAAACACCACCATCTGCATAAAGCGTCCCTTCAATCTCAACGAGCGGCGAAACAATTGGGATAGACGCTGAAGCGATGACTTTATCGATGTCTTTTCGAAGATCATTTATTTGGAAGTATGCTGGTTTCCCTGTCAAAGCTTCAGTTACTGATACTTCCATTTTGATTTCTGATTTTGGGAAATCGTCATAGTGAATTGGATAAATCTCATCAGGAATCTCTCGAAAAATAAAATCAATTCCAAAAAACGATTTCGTTTTAAAATAGCTTTTAAAACCAATCATCCGAGGATCGTTTGAAAATTCAACATAAATTCTACGCATCCGGTATGGCTGATTGGTAACATAGCTTGTTGCACATCCAGCACCTGCCGATACGCCAATAACACTCTTAAAAATGAGTCCCTTCTCCATGAAGAAATCGAGCACTCCTGCTGTATATATCCCCCGCATTCCTCCGCCTTCGAGGACGAGTTTTACAAATTTTTGATTATGTTTTTTCATCTTTCAGATTATACCATATTCTGAAAGAATGTAAATATAATTAAGAGTTACTTCTTTATAACAACGAGTAAAGCGTTACTGACTCCACGCATTCCGCCATCACTTGGAGAATTGATTAGTTTAAAATCATCAATTTCTTTACTGTAGTCTTTAACAATCATCGTTGACGAACCGCCACCATCAAAATTATAACAATCAGTTAAACCAAACGTCTTACAAACAAGAGCCATATCGCTAGATTTCATTCCCGGGTAAGCTTTTGTTCGCCCTTCACAAACGAAGAAAACAATTTCACCAGTCTTCTTTTTGCCAATAAAAGTGCGGGGATGTTTTTCTTCCCAGTTGCCAACAAATTTACCATCATCTAAAATTTCATGCTGATAGTCGCTTAAAACCTCGTCTGTTATTAGGTTGTTTTGATAGCTTAAAAGAGCTTTTACCTTCACACGTTTATTAATAAAATCACTACCATCAAGTTTAAGCGCAACTTCGTATGGCTTAAGCTCACGCTTTTCGGTAACCTTTTCGGTAATTACACCATCAATATAACAGTTGTCTTTATCATATAATAAAGTAGTACTATTTTTATCAAGGACGTAGAAGTTTTTAAATTCTTTTTCCATAAGTTCGCTATTGTTCCTTGGAGGAAGCCGATAAAAAACTTTGCCGCCTTCTTGGTTAATTAACGTTTCGATTTCACTAACTTTTTTCTCACCGTCTAGTACCGCTATGGTATAACCAGTAGTTTTAATATCGTCTTTATTTAACTTAACTAAACTGTCTTTAAAACCATTATGAAACAAAAGACCGTTAAAAAGTGATGTTGGCTTATAGTTAATACCATCAGCCCGAAAATATCCGCTTGGCTGTCCCTTACATATTTGTTGGCGTTTAATATCATAAAACGAATAATTAATCGCCGCTACAACCTTCTTATCCTTATGCTTATACTGATAATCAAGAGCAATTTGCATGACGTTAGTTAGCCTATAACTATCCCCATCCATAATTGCCCAAGGAATAAGTTCAATTTCCTTATCACTATAAATTTCCATACTATAGTAGTGGTGATCTATCTTTTCATTTCCAGTAGTTTTAGCTGCCGTGAACTCTTGAATTTTCAAAAGCTTTTCAACTTCGAGAATCGTCTTTTGGCTTGTAACATTAAGTTTTAATTCTTTGCCATCAACTGTCAACTTCGTCTCCATTTCCACTTTTTGCCACGTCCTCTTTTTGCAGCCACCAATTGTTAAACTAAATAAAACCATTAATAAACAAAATAGCATTTTCTTCATTTTTAGAAATCCTTTCCTTTCACCTAATTATACCCTCTTAATTTTCAAGAAACAAGAAAATAAGAAAAGTGGTTGCGGAAAACAAAAGATTTTGTATAATAAGTATATAGAGGTGAACGATGGATAAACAATCAATTACCCGGGGGCGTGAGGATTTTTTAGAAGCTGTCTTAATGCTCAGTAAAAGAAAACCCCGCGTCAAATCAATTGAAATCGCAAACATTTTAGGAATCAGTAAACCTGCTGTCAGCCGGCAAATTGCTGATCTGATCGCCAAAGGCTTAATCATCAAGGAAGGACCAACAAACATCTGTTTAACAGAAGCAGGTCTTGGTCTTGCCGAAAAGGTGCTTGAAAAACACGAAACCTTAAAAGCGTTCCTTTTAAAACTTGGGGTTAGCTATGATGTTGCCGATGTTGACTGTTGCAAAATTGAGCACGTCATTAGCGATGAGACGTTTTCAAAAATTAAAGAATTTTTAAATGGGAAAGAATAATCTTTCCCATTTTCCTTTTTAAAATCGTTAAAAACCCTGAAAATTCGCCTTCCCTTCTATGTTTAGGAAAGAAACAGTTAAGTTTACACCTATTCTTCTTTTTTGATTATAAGACATTTAAAAAGAAGCCCTGAGTTTAATCTCAGGACTTCTTTTTTCATCTAATTAGTGTTTAGGATTTAATGCTTCATATGCTTCGATATTTGTAGATTCGTAGTTATATTCCCACCACTTCCGCATTGTTAAGCTACCGAAGATATTAGTGTAAAGTGTTAAAGTATCAGTGTTACCGCCCTTTTCAACAGTTACTTTATAACTAACTTCTTGGCTAGTTAATGGAGAAGCTTTGAAGTGACCATTAGCATCTAATAGTTCACTTAACATTTCCACAGTAATTGTATAACCATCCTTCTTAAATTTCAAATACTTATGTTCAGCATCAGCCATCGCCTTGAACTCGTCTAGGTATCCGCGTTCACCAGGGATTGCGTTAATTAAAGCACTTGCACAGTCTTTATTGCTACAGTTGTTGTGAGTTAAAACGCGAGAAATTGGAATATTATGTTTAACCATTAATTCACCAATTAACTTAGCTTGGTTATGCCACATCATATACCAATCAGTTCCACGTTCAACAACGCCTTCCATTGCAATACTTGAGATACCGCAACGTGTACATACATAACGGTTAGAATGTGTATAAAGTTTATTAACAAACCAGTTACCGTTACTACCCTTTTCGTACTGGATTCCGCAGCGAGCAAAACCAATCGCTGTTAAACCGCTATTAGTAGTAGGAACGTCAACGTTTGTTAAGGTGCCATCAACCATCAATTTACGACCATCAGGTGATAACTGGAAGAATGGATGATCGCCTGTTGCTGGAACGCCAGTGTCAATAAGTTCAGCTAACGTTGAACCACCATCACCTGCATGCCATACTTGATATTCATCAGGAATAATCCGGTGAACACCTTGCTCATCAGCGATATAATGCCATGAAGCTGTATTCCATTCATTTAATAGGTAGTTAATATTAGCAATCGCATTAGATCCTTTTTGGGTATTTCCTGTATCATGAGCAACGATATAAACAGGTTTAGTGTAATCGATTAAATCTCCAGACATAATGTTATTGCCGTGTTTATTTTTGAAGTTTTTGTAAGTTTCAATATCACCAGTCTTATCAGTAACAGTTACAAGGTCTTGGAAAAGAATCCGAGAAACAGAACCATAAGTATCTTGATTCCACCAGTTTCTCTTTGAATAACTATCGTATACGCTATTATTATACTCAAAGTCTTCAGGGTTACATGAAGCACAAGCGCGTGTATATTCATGGAACGCTGTTGTTTTATGTGATTCAATTAAGAGATCCATAACTTCTTGATGATGGAAACCATCACGATGATAAACAGTTACGTGGAAGAATTTCTCCACACCAGCAACTGTTAATTTGAATGTAGCAATACCGGCACTCTTAGCTACTACTTCACTTGTTAGGGCATCCCATTCAGCAACAGCTGGATTTTGGGCTTCAACGTTGAATGCATCAAGACCAAAGATGTTACCGTTTATTGCTGCTGTAACTTTGCTTCTTTCGTTAACATTTAAGACGTTTTTAGCGATAGAAATCCGAACATCTTTGTCAACGACGACAACTTCAAATTTTTGTTCGATATTCTTAGTTGGATCAGCAAGCTGTGTCTTACATGTGATAGTTGCTACACCTTCCTTATGCATAATAAGTTTAACCTTATGTGTATCCTGAGGATCGTTAACAACTTCGATTATTGTAGAATCACTTGATTCCCAAGCAAGAGTGAATTTACCACTTGCTGGAGAAACACTTGCAGAAACTTCGTGAATTGTATTTGAATTAACATTTTTAATAACGCCAGTTAGATTGATAGCTGTTGGAAGACCATATTCAGGAGCTGTATAAGTAGCTGTGATGTTCTCTCCAGCATTCTTAGCACGGCCAAGATTTGCTTCTTCTACTGTGAAGTGTTCAGCAAATTTCTTCAAATATGTACCAAATAAATTAGCATCTGTAAATTCTTCATAAACACCGGCTTTAATCCAAGCGTTACTTTCAAATTTTGGTTTTCCAGAAACATTATAATAAGGAGGTAATTCATTAGCAATTGGTTTAATATTGTTAGAACCAAATACATGATCACAATCCTCAAATGTATTACCAATGATCTCATAGTTATAACCTGGAAGCAATCTTAATAGATCAATAGGTGTTGTAACGTTTTTGAAAGTGTTATAAGAAACAGAGAACTTAGCATAGCGGTCGCCATTGTTACTAGCACCAGGTGCAAAAGCAACATCGCAGTTTTCAAAAGTGTTGCCTTCAACAGTTACTGTTGCTTCTCCAGAATCAGAAGGAAGATGTGAAGTCCAGTAAGAAATGAACGCGATACTCTGCCCACTTACCAAATTGAATTTATTATTGATTAAGCGTGGATTTGATGATAATCCTTTGGCATTACATTCGTGAGCGATAGCATGATATTTGAAGCCTTCAAAAATATTATCTTGAATTGTCAAATTAACACTATTATCAAGCATCATCGCAATGTATGGATCGTTTGCACCAGCAACGAATTTATTACCAATAATTGCTAAGTTTTCAAGATATGAGTTAACTGTTGTTCCAGTGTGTTCAAAGTAAACAATTGAAGCTTGCTTTAATGAATCGTTAGCATTTTCTGGATTATGTTTATTGCTTGTCTTAGATTCTGTTGTCTTAGTTGGAATATTATTATTAATAATATTATTCATAACTAAAACATTTGAATGATTTCTAAATGGATTTGCTGAAGTTGCTCCATCTGGATTAGCAAGCAGTGGAACAAAAACAAGTTGTGACTGATCTGACCAAGTAAAGCCACTAACTTCAAATCCAGTTGCATTTTCCTGTAATTTAATTTGTAGATTAACAGTAATTTCAGGATCACGTGGACCTGTTACTGGTTTTGAACTATTAGATGTTGTTAAACGAACGTTAGGATGTTTAATTTCAACTGGCTTACCATCAGACGTTGTGATTTGAGCGTCGTTAATGAAACGATATTCAGTATTACCGCCGCATGTATTGTAAGCTTCTTCGAATGTCTGATAACGTAAGTTGCCAAGATCTGATGGTTGTGATGAATCGATTGTTACTAAAACAGCACCACTAACTGTTGCTTTTAAAACTAATTTCTTAGTTTCACCATATCCTGTTAAAGTACAACGTACTTGTTCAACAGCGCCTTGAGAAGTACCTGGGTTAACAGAAATTTTACCATCACTAATAGTGAATGCTGTCTGGCTAGCATTCAAGAATTCAAATGTGAAAGTTGCTCCTGGAACGTTAGAATGAACAGGCATATCAATTGTTTCGCCAACTCTAATTGGAAAAGTATTGAACTCATCAACAATTGCACCTTTTTCAATCTTTAATGCAGGACGTTCCTTAACTTCAAGAGAAACTTCTTTCTCATAACCTAAACTAGGAATTTTGACTTTGAAAGTTTGACTACCAACTAAAGTTCCTTTAACTTTAAATAAATTGTTATAAACTTTAGTAGCTACAACATTAGTTCCATTTTCTACTTCTACTGGATGATAACCAACAAGTCCTTTAACATTAATTAGTGTTGTTGTTTCAACATCTTTAAATACTGTAGTATTAGTAATAGTGATTTCAGGTTCAGTAACAGTAACTTTTAAGTTTTTATAAACTTTATTAGTATCATAACCCTTTAAAGTTACCTTAACTGTTGTTGTACCGAATTTTACACCTTGAATAGTTCTACCATTAATTGATAAAATCTTTTCTTCTGAAATCTCGGTAATCTCAACTTTATTTAGCCAATCATCAACATTTTCAGCATAAACAGGAACGATTGTCTGTGCACCTGATTCAACATTTAAAGTTGTAATTGAACGCTTAAGGATTTCCCAAGTTTTTTCGTAAATATTATAACGAGCTACATATAAATTAGGTTCCTGTTTATTAAGAACTTTTGCGTAGAACGTTTTATTTCCAGTAATTGCAACTGGTCCTTCAACTGGTTGTGTACATTCAAGATCAAGGAACCATCCTTGGAATTCATAACCATCACGCTTAGGCTGGATGTCTAAGACATTAATTTCTTGTCCATCCCAAATTTGTTGAGTTTCGACATTGAAAATACCATTAGATTCAAAACGAACTCTCCGCATTGTTTTTGTGTACTGTGCAACTAAAGTAATATCTTTATCAACTTTCTTAACAGATTTCTTGTCCTTGAAGGCAAACTTAACTCCGTCAACTTGCCACTCAGTGAATGTATAATGTTCTTTTGTTGGAGTCTTAGGCTCAGGTAAAAATTGATCTTTTTTAAGAATTACTTCTTGGAAGTCGGCATAATTGCCACCACCCTGAAGGTCAAATGTAACTCTAACTTCATCAGCTGCTAAATTCTTTGCCCAAACAGCATAAAGAGTAGTGTTACTGTTAATAGGTGTTGCGAAATCGAATTCAGGTCCGTTTACTTCTGCACTCCAGTGTTTGAATGTATGATCGTCTTTAGCTGGATCAGTGCCTGGTTTAGTTAGCTGCGCACCTTTGTCAAGCTCAACTGGATCAAAAGTTCCAGTTCCACCTTGAAGGTCAAATGTTACTGTGACTTTGTCAGGAACTACTGCCTCCCAAACAGCATATAAAGTTAAATTATCGTTAACTGTTGTTTCAAAATCAAATTCAGGTCCATTAGCTTCTTGGCTCCAGTGTTTGAATGTGTAATCAGTTTTGGTTGGTACAGCTGTTGGTTTAGTTACTTTTTCTCCCTTGTTAATTGTAATAGGATCAAAAGCCCCAGTTCCACCTTGTAAATCAAAGGATACTGTAACCTTATCAGAAGATGTTGTTTCCCAAACTGCATAAAGAGTTAAACTGTTATTAACAGAAGTATTGAAATCAAATTCAGGTCCGTTTACTTCTGTACTCCAGTGCTTGAATGTAAATCCAGATTTTGTTGGTACAACTGTTGGTTTAGTTACTTTTTGTCCCTTGTTAATTGTTACAGGAGCAAACGTTCCTGTACCACCTTGAAGATCAAAGGATACTGTGACCTTTTCAGTAGGTTTTGGTTCCTCACCTTTTGTTACGGTAACTTTAACTGTAACTGGTGTCACCTTAGAGTTTTTGATTGAAAATTTTAATTCGGCAGTTCCCTCTTTAAGGGCCTTAAAAGTAAGTTTACTTAAGTCAACTACTTTTACTGTTTCTTCATCGGAACTTTGACATTCAAGTTCCCCTTTAAAGTCGGCTTCAACTTTAAATTCTTCGCCGGCTTTAACCTGGTAGCTTGTCTTAGCAATCTTAAGGCTTGTCTTTTTACAAGCAACTAAAAGAAATGCCAACACAAACACAAAAAAGAAATGAATAAATTTCTTCATTCGCTATCGGTAGTGGAGTTCTACCTTTCCTCCTTTTTTCTAAAATCTCCTAATTCATTATACCATAGTTATTTGAAAAATGAAAACGTTTTTTAGCTAGTTATATTAAAAAATGTCATTAAGATATTTTCTTAATGACATTTTAAATATTTAAGCTTTTAAACTAAGACCAACAATCTTTAAAGCGATCTTAATATCAGATACAGCTTTAGGGCCAATTCCTTTTATTTCTTTGAAGTCTTCTTCTTTTTTGGCTGCTATTTTCTTCGCCGTTGTTAAACCAGCAGCTACAAGAAGATCAGTTAGTTTGCTATTTAAACCAAGGTCAGCTGTCTTAACTGGTTTAGCACTTTCGGCCTTCGCTTTTGAAACTGTTTCCTTAGCTTTTTTAACTTCTTTAGAAGCTACTTCCTTAGATTTGACTTCGCCTTTTTGGGCTGGTTTTTCTTTCTTAACAGCAGGTTTTTTTACTGCTGTGTCTTTCTTAGATGATGCTTTTACAGTTTCTTTAGGTTTCTCTTCGGTTTTAGCTTGAGAAGTCTTTTTAACTGTTGTATCTTTCATCTCAACAATTTTTTTGATCTCAAGTTTCCGAGCTTCAAGCTTTTCTTCCTTAGCTTTTTGTTTTTCTACTTCGGTAGCTTTACGATTAGCTTCGACCTTTTCAAGGTTCTTCTTCGCTTTTTCTTGCTCAGCTAAACGCTTCTGGAACTTCTCAACGCGACCAGCAGCTTGAACAAATTTTTGTTGTCCGGTATAGAATGGATGACAGTTACTGCAACTGTCAACTTTAATTTCCTTTAAAGTTGATCCTGTTTTAAATGTATTACCGCAAGTACTACATGTTACAGTAGCTTGGTAATACTGAGGATGAATTTTTTCTTTTGGCATTTTTTACTCCTTCCGCCATGGATTATAAACCCATAGTAAGTTTTAACTATCGTTAGTATACCCTAAAGTGATTTTTCCGTCAAATGTTTTTTAAAATTTCTTTACTACTAATATTTAATTATTAGTTTATTCCCAAGAGGAAATTTTTCATAAATATAATTGGCTATTTTCTCCTGCCGCTCACATATGTATTTATCTCTTTCCACTTCAAAGCAATCAAAATCAACCTTATTTAATTCTGTTTGTAGGAAATGGTCCTTTTCTATGATTTTATTGTACTCATTTTTCTTATCATCAATATAATAGTTTTGGATTTTTTTATTAACTTTTTCATTAAGAAGGAAAAAATTTCCTATATTATTAATTAAACTTTTTTGTCTACCATCTACAGTAGATGCGGGCCAACCCTTTTCCGCCCATTTACTATCCGGGTTTTGAGGGTAAATATGTTCCAAATTAATTCTATCAAGACAAATTTCACCCGATGTATTGCCAATAATAACATCAATTATTAATAAAGCTTTTTTGAGATTAGTGGGTGTGTTTTTATCACCTATTTTGTCTTTGAATACATTAAAATGAATTTTCCAAACATCGTTTTCTTCTACTTCGCAATGTAGATAATGTTCAATTTTATCATATTCTTCTTGTCTTTTAACTCTATCTATTACTTCTTTTAATAGATAACTAAAAGTTGTTGGACTACCGTTGTTAAGAGTTAAAACAATGCTCATCATACACATAGGTATAACAACATGATTTAAATAATCTTTATTAAAAATATTTTTTATCTCTAAAATATGTACAACATCAGTAATTGTTTTACGATTAATATAACTAATTATACTCATAATTGGATTATCCTTAATTTTATCCAAAGCATGAGTAATCTTAATAAATTCTTCAAGACTTTTTTTATCTTTTACCACATGTTGTTTTAGAAAATTCATAATTTCACCAAGATCAAGAGTTTTTGTTTCATCGACTTTAAACCTATAGTAGCTGACAATCTGTTTCATAATTTCTTTTTTCTTAGGTACATTATATTCTATATCATACATTTTAGCATTCTGAGTCAAAACAGTGTTGACGATTTCGTCTTTTGTAAGTGGTTTACCGCCAGTATTAACCTGTTGAAAAATTTCAAAAGCATCAGAAACACCATCACATTTTTTCATATAGACAAAGATGTTGTTTTTTAAAACGTCTATTAGAACATCAATTTTTTCGATATTCTCTTCAACAAAATTTTTCATTAAGAAATAAATTGTTTTAAATGGTGTTCTTAGACTATCTTCACAAAAGTGTTTTTTGTATAAATCGTTGTTGCTTAAGGTATCATAATTGATATTAAATAAATTAAGCTTTTTAATTTCAATGCCTTTTTCTTTGACCACATCATTAATTGCTTTTATAAGATTATTTATTGTTACTAAACGCTGTTGACCATCAGCCAATTTTATTTTACCATCTTCTTCGTAGTAAATAAAATCAAACAAATATAATTGTTTAGATTGGTCATTAATCAAATTACTTAAATCCTCTTTTAGCTGATTAACCTGATCTGGTTTCCAAGAATAAAAACGCTGGAAAATTGGTATAACGATTTCTTCATTTTGAAGTGAATACAAATTTATATAATTAATGTTTATTGTGTCTTTGTTAATTAACATTTTTATTAAATATCTAGTTTTTTTGAAAAACTATTTTCTTTCCTTTCTTGTGAGGATTATCAATTTTGTAAGCCTTTATTCCATCTTGTTTTGCTAAACCAGCACTATGAAAAGC
Source organism: uncultured Acholeplasmataceae bacterium (assembly GCA_963542825.1). Taxonomy (GTDB): domain Bacteria; phylum Bacillota_I; class Bacilli_A; order ML615J-28; family CAG-698; genus CAUTZD01. Next base: position 30,163 of record CAUTZD010000011.1, read on the forward strand.
GTTACTTGTAAATATATTGCGACAGATTACACGAAACCGTTCTTGACCGTTTGAAGGCATTGTATCTTTAAAATAATCAGGAATATACTCTAGATTTTGACACATAATTTTATAGTAGATGCTAACGATGATATCACTATCTACCTTTTCACCATAACTAATTATTTCTTCTTTAGCAATATCGCGCAAAATTATCCAAAATTTATTGTTTCCGGTTTTATTAGTTTGCGATAGTTTTTTAATATTTTTTTCTAGCACATCTCCAATCATATTTTCTCCTTCCTAAGTAAAAACAAATATTCTTTTGTGTAGATACTACGATTCTTAAGATTTCTCGAACCTCTAAATGCATTATATTTGCGATTATATATTTCAACAGAACCAAAACTGTTGAGCATAGTTTTCATTTCTTCTTTAGAAATAAAACCTTCGGAATTATATGAAATTAGAATGTATTTGGCTTTAGTGACATTACATAGCTTTTTAATTTCATTGAAAGCCGCAGATTTTACATTATATTTTGATTTATTCCAATTTGCTGGTATCCCAGAAATATTTGATATTTTTGTGGGTTTTTGATAATCATTTATTAAATTTAACATAAAGTAGTTAGATCCATACGGATGTTGATTATAAGGAGGATCAAAATAAGCTAAATCAATAAACGAAACTTTTTTAGCAGTTTCATAAGCATCGCCTTGAAAAATGTTAACATCACAATCGAATTGACTAAAAACAGGCTTATTAATATAGATATCTTTTTTGATTCTCGAGAGCGCATTTTCATTAGTACCACCAAATTTTCCATTTTTTGTATTACGATCTTTATAAAAGCCTTTGAAAACTCCACAAGTATTCGTCTTAGTTGAAGCCTCATAAATTAAGTTACCTAGAAACAAAGTTTTATAAGGTTCAGGAAATTCTTCAAGCAATCTGCGGGCAGTGTCGATATATTTTGCATTTCTAACGGTATAAAAAACTCGATCGTTAAAGGTAATGTTTTTTTCATCTTTTGGGCTGTACATTTCTCTTATGAAACCGTAGTCATCAAGTTTATCATCAGTTAGTTTGGATTCTAGTTCATGAAAATAATAATCTAATCTTTCTTTATCAAATTTATCACTATTAATTAAATAACATTTGCTGATAGTTTTTGCATAATTTTCCAAATCGTTGACATATAATTTATTTGCGTGTTGTTTGAAAAAGCGAGATACTATACCTGATCCTGAAAATGCATCAAAAAGATCAAGTTTTTCTTTTCCTAATTCTTCTTTTACTTTTTCAACACACTTTCCAATATCTTCTAATAGATTTCTTTTATTACCTAAATATGTGATAATCTGTTCTTTAAGGAAATTTTTATTTTCTTTCACATTAATAATCTCCTTTCAAACAAGCTTTTGTTAAAATTCAAAAAGATATGAAAAAAATAAGTTAAATAACTTATTTTCATTTTTTTTCTAATAAGATATTACCCCCCCCCCGCGACCGTTTTGTCAAGACATAATTTTTATCGTTAATTTTTGCTTTTTATTTGATGAATAAAAAAAATATTACATAAGAAAAACCCACTACTTATTTCGTGGGTTGATCTTTTCCTAAAATATTTTCAATTTAATTTTGAAGATCGTAATAAACTTCATTTACGGCTTCTATGTAGCATATAAACGAAGGATGGTTATAATCTTGTTCTTTAAGGAATTTATTTTTCTTTTTAAGGTATTTTTCTCTAACTTCATTCCAACATCCGCATGTTTTAATATGGTATGCTTTATTTTTTATATCATTTGAATCTGGAACTATATTCCAATACCATTTATCGTGATTGGTATTCCCTGTTTTTTCGTGTTTTAATTTATGTAAAAAATTATTTTCTTTTTTAATAATCGCAAGATCAATACTGAATTCGGTTTGATTTCCATTTTTAAAATGTTGCCTCTTAGTGGTTAAGGCTGATGTTGAATCAGAACAATTTCCCCATTCTCTTTCATTTAAAACTTTATTAAAATGTTTTCTAACGTATTCTTTAATTTCTGATTCTTTAATGTTTTTCTTTATGCTTACTATGCATAAATTAAAATCTAAATCTATTGGTTCTTTTTCGTTTTGGGTTATTAAATTATTAGCCCCACTGCCTACTATTTGTGTTTCAATTCTAAAGTAACTATCTCTATTAATATTATTCTTAAGTCTATTAATAATGTCGTAGCATTCTCTTTTCATATCTTTTAAAAATTGTTTATCAGTTATCCAATGATACATAAAATTCTCCTTCTCATAAAATATTTTTATTAACTAGGATTCTAAGTTTTGATGTTGATCTTCTATTTTTTCCTCAGTTTTTAGAAACTCTAATTTTTTCATTTCTTTTTTTAAAAACACCCGTTCTTCGATAATACTGATTCCATAACTCGTCACAATTCCAAAACCAAACATGAAGATGATTGTGTTCATCTCGAAAGTGATAGCTTTCGTTTTATAAAGAATATACCAAATGCCATAATAAACAAAATTAACAATGCATGTGTTAATAAAGTTATATTTCGTTTTCCCAAGCCCAATAAATATATTATCAGGAATTTGCTGAAAAGCATATGGAATATAAAACGGAAAAACAATTATCACTATCTGAAAAATTCTTTGATAATTCTTTAAATTTTCGACGTATTTAAAGAACGGAATCCACAAAGGTATTGTAATACACCATAATAAGACAATAAGCATCACTATTAAATAATAATTAGATTGCTTCAACTTATAGTATCCGTCTTTACAATCTCTTCTAATGATTTCAGTTAATGCATATATCGGAATTAATAACCATCCCCAAATAAAATTATTACTAACCCAATAATTTCCCGACTCAGAAACAAGGTTAACCATTTTAACAATCATTAGCGCATAAACAATATTTGCGACAAATTGTTGCACTCCCGAAAAAACACCAACTCGACACCAGTTTTTAAAAATTGATAAATCTTTTTTCTTAAACCATGAAAATTTAATCGCTTTTTCAATAAATAAAATACTAATTCCAGCGATAGCTAATATGAAATTAATAAGAATATTACTAACCGCTACACCAATGACACCAAATTTAGGAATAATTATAAAATCACTAATAATTGTTATCGCAGCTTTAGCTCCTAAGAAAATGTAAACATTTCTGCTTTTACCGATGACAACAAATACAACATTAACAAAAGCAACAATTATGCCAATCATAAAAGCTACTGTTGAAATTGATAAATATGAATTCACTAATTTTAAATCAGTTTCATTAGAATTCATATAGGAAATTAAATGGCTTGAATAAATTAATACAACAATTGAGAAAATTGCATAAAGAATGAACACAACTATTCCTGTTTTAAAAACATTACTTCCAAAATTCTCCTTGTCGTTTTTTAATATCGCATTTAGTATCGAGTATAAAGGGATTATTAAAAATGCTTGAATCGTTTCATCAATTAAATCAAACCATTCAATTTGTCCGATAACATCAATCCCTTTGGTTGATATATTGCTTGATATAACAAACGTCTCAATAGTCTGGATTAATGCAGGAACTAAAGATAATAAAACTAGCGAAGCAAACAATTTCCAATTAAAAGTTTTTAGTAATTGAAATTTTTCTTTTAGATAAACCTTCATTATTTTACCTCCCAAAAATGCTAAAATTCTAAATCAATAAAATCTTGTATTTCCCGTTTAGCGTGATAAAAATAATCATCGTAGTCCCAATGCGAACATTCAATATCCTCTTTTAAATAAACCATGCAATAATCTAAAGTTGTCAATCATTTATAGCAAATCATCTAATGATTTTTAAAAAAAATTTTATCACTTTACCCATTCCTTAACATCAATATTAATAATATCATTTTTATCTAAATTACGTTTTAAACCTCGCTTACATTTTTTTATATCTTTAACAATACCACCATTACCATTTTTACCTAATCTATATTCTTTTGGTAATAGCTGAATTAAATTTTTAATATTGTGTTCTAAAGAATTTTCTTTGACGCCATTAAAAAAACATTCGTTAAATTTATAATCTAATAGAAAAGCATGATGACTTACGGCATTTCTTAATTCTTTTATCGCTTTAAGATTTGTTTCAATTTCATTTACATTTTCAAATATTTCATTTAAAACTTCTTTAGAAATTTTATCTAGTTGAAGAATAAGGGTATTAAAATCGGTTTCTTTGACCACATCAAAAACGCCTTCTCCTTTTGAAATTCTTCCTTTAACTTTTAACTTTTCATTTTTTCCATCTTGCCAAAAAAATTGATCAGGCTCATTTTCGTATTTATTGCTTAAAAAAGCACGAATATATTCTTCTAACGTCGCAATATAAATGTAAAGTTTTTCTCTTAACCTCTTATCATATCTAAATAACGATGAAACATTTTGCCATGTTATCAAAGATTTATTTTTTTCTAAATGATCTATTAATTTTTGATAAAATTTCATTCCTTTTACCCGAAAATAAAATTTAGCATTTTTTTCATCTTTGCTATTTGGGGTAATTCCAAGTTTTTTTATTAAATCTTCTTCAGAAATGATGCTCATTATAATAATTATTTACCCCCTCATAAAAAATATCTATAGATGGCTTTCTTTTTGATTCATCGCATTTTTGTTTTTCTTTAATAACGTATTGAATAACATATTTTTCTAGTAAATATCGTTGATCATTTCCTGATAAATTATTAAACTTTTTATAAATATCAGAATTTTTAGAAGGAAGCTCATTCCAGGTATATTGATTCATTCCATTGCGTCTAATTCTTTTTGTTTCATCAATACTGATAATCACAAAATCAAAAGAAAACTTTTCAACTTCTGAGTCAAATTTTTCTTCGCTTTTAGATACTCTAACTGTAACAACCGTGGTTGAATCTTCAACTTTTTCATTCCTATTTTTACATCTAGTGAACGCTTCAAGAAAAGCTTTTTTGATCTTAGTAGGACTCTTATCACCATCAGCTGAATTTTTTGTTAATACAATTTGATAATCTAAATCGTATTTTCCTTTTAAATCTTTAATTATACATCTTCGTTTAGCTGAACCGATTAATCTGGCGTAAAATTTATAGTGGCCTTTAATCTTTGGGTGTTTCCTAACATCTTCAACAAGTTTGTGCGCTCTTTGTCTTGCTTCTTTGCTTTCTTTATATGTCAATAATTTAGGTTCCATATATCTCTTTTTTTTATCTCGTTAATTCGGTTATTAATTAAATTTATCATGCCTTACAAATTCCTATGATAAAAATTATTATTTTGTTATTGGTTTAAATTTTAAATTATAGTTTTAATAAATATTTACTCTCAACAAACAACTAATTGCGCATATCACTATACTCAAGAAAAGTATTTTTTTATTTCCCAGTACCCATTTTTGTTTGCACCAACCCTTTCGATGAAACCTTTTTCGCGTAAATTAGCGACATATCTTTGTGCACTTCTAAAAGGGATATTAAGTACTTCGCTTATTTTTTTAGTTGAAAGATAAGGATTATTTTTTACCTCTTTAAAAATTGCATTTTCTTTTTCATCAAGTCCTTCTCTATTTGTACCATTAATGGAACTATTTATTTCACCATGGTTAAGTAACACTTCAGCATTGAAAGGAATTATCACCCTAATATAACTATCGCTTATTTCGAATACATCTTTACTATATTTATCAACGATAACAGGAACTCCGTGACCAGTATGTTCAACAATTCCAAGTCTTGTAAAAATATTCATTAATTGTTCATTTCTAGGTTTACTAATCCCGTTAAAGAACTCTTCTTTTGTTAATCCGTTAGGTAAACCTCCATGAGAAATAATCTCTAATCTATCATCAAAAAAAGCCACCTGAGGATCAGTTACTCGATAGTCGTTATGAACGATTGCATTGACTAACGCTTCATTTACTGCATCCATATCGTATAAATAAATATCTCTTCTGGGCCTTGGGTTCGTGATAGTTTTACAAATGTTTTCTAATTTCAACCTTTCTTTCATTCTTTCATATGCAAAAATTATACACTGATTTCCATAATCACTTCTTTCTGAAAATGTCGCTTTCGTTTTTCCTTTAAATTTCGCGAAAATAAGTGATGTAGAATTCTCATCAGCTAATAATTCAGCTAAATAATTGTATGCTCCATTGCTTGTTCTCAACTTAAAGTTTCTCTCAAATGTGTTTTCTTCAAGGTGATAACCGTTTTCGAGTAACAACATCTTAAATTTAGTAAATGCCATGTTACGTTGATAAGACTCTTTACGTACCATCATATCTAAATCAGATAATCCGGATGCAAATTTCTGTTTTATCATTTCAAGTGTCATCGATTTACAAGTCGACCCTACGCGATAATGGCAACCGTTAGATGAAAAACCATATTTTTTTATACAATATATGGAAGCATAACCTTTCTTTATCGTAATTTTAATTATGGTTTTATCGTCGACGAATTCAACCTCTGGATGAACGCAGTCAATAGAGTTAGGTTCAATTTGGTCTGAAACAACATCAGAAATAATTCTTAAAGATGCATCGAGATCTTTTACACCAACCACCTTTCCATTATCATCAACACCAACATAAATTATTCCCCCTTCGGTATTGAGGAAAGCTTCAATATCTTTTGCAAGAGAATTGTTTATCTTTTCTTTTAATTCAATTTTATCTGTTTCTGAAAATTTCATTTTTCACCTCATTTATATTATACATTTATTACGCCAAATTGCAAGGTTTATTACGCCATTATTACGCCAAATTATAGCAATTGAATAAAATTGTATTAATGGTTACAACAAGACTTTGCCCCAAAATTAAAAAATGATAAGATGCTTTATAAAAATATCTACTTACTTTTTTTGTCATTTTTGACACTTTTTGTTACCTAGTTAAACTATTCTCATCCAAAAGGAAATCAAGCAACCCCAATATGGCATTTTGCTATTTTTTGTATCCTTTGTTATTTGAGACTTTCATAAATTTAAATAAACTAAATCACTAATTAAAAAAACATGAAATAACTATTTATTGAATCTAATTACATTAGAAATGTTTGACGAATTATTTTAAAATCTCCCAATAGCCAAATCTATTATTGCCCATTCTTAAAATATATCCTTTTATTACAAGTGAATTGGTTATTCTTTGGACTGTTCTAATATTTTTGTTTAATTTAACAGCAATTTCATTTCTTGTAATTTTTTGATTTTTCTTTAATAAACTATGCACTTCTTTTTCCAAAGGAGTTAAATCGCCTAGAGTACCATTTATTTTATTTTTTGTCACTCTATATGCCATTCTATTTGTCGCTCTATTTTTAGTTCTATTGAATATAAATGTAAATCCATATCCCGTCTTTTCGTACGACCACTTAACGCCATATTCGTTGCACAACTTATTCATTCTTTGAAATCCAGTTCCACTCTTTTCAACATCCTTGCATCTATATAAAACATCTAAAATGATCGGATTCCTTTTTAATGATGATATTTTTTTATTAATATAATCATTAGGGGTTAAATCAATTGGAAATGTCCCCGGATTAAAAATTGAAACTAATCCTGGATGTATATTTATCTCTATTTCAGGATGATTTTCGTAAAAAGCATGAGCAAATGCATTAACAACCATTTCCCTTATGGCCTTAATGGGAATCTCAGGAATTTCTATTCTTTTTCTGTCGATTTCAATTTTCCAATTTATATGATTAGATATGTATGTCGTGGCCTCATTAATTAAAGTGTAGATGTTTCCTTTTATCAAATTAAGGTCTGTAAACGTCACTTTATCATCAGTTGCAAAGCATGCTAGTTTTAAGCTAATGCCAGCATCCTTTCCAAACAAGGCAACTGCAGCGTTAATTAGTTTACCGTTCTTTACCAATTCTAAAGTAGACAATAATTGCTCTTTATCATAACTATTAAGAGATAATCTTTCACAATTAGTTGCTTCATTATAATATTTTCTTAATGTGATGTCGTCTATATCATCTAAAGAGCAATTTGTGACTTCACCTTCCCAATTTACTGAATAATTATTATTTTGAATAAGTCTTATCAATTCATCTCTTGTCATTTTTCTATTAGTAGTCCCGACTCTAATTAAAAAATTCCCAAATGCGCTATACGGTTTATTATTACCGGAAAAAGAGACTTTAATAACATCATTACCGTTATAAGACAGTACATTAACAGATGGGATAATCTTCGGATCAATATCCCTCATTACTCCATCAACAACCTTTTTTATTGTTGAGTCATTAACTATTTGACCTTTGACTTCACCATTATCTTTAACGCCAAAGTATAGTTCACCATAACCTTTTTTATTTAAAATAGAAACTATTGATTCAATCGCTTGATGTAATTCTCCTGTTGATTCTTTAAACTCTAATAATTCCGATTCATTTCCTATGTTCATTTCTAATTCTCCTTCTTCTGATTATATTATACCACATGTCACTCTATTTGTCACTCTATTTGTCACTCTATTTGTCACTCTATTTGTCACTCTATTTTAAGAAATATTTAATCTAATAATCGTTTAAAGTTTTAGCGCATTTAATCAAACTATATAAAGTTCAACTAAGTTCTCTAAACTAACTTATTTATAAAATTCTTAGTAAAATAAATATAATTATTTAATGAATAACCTAGTACCTTTCATATGTGTGTACATTGACTAGCTAATAACTTTTTTTGGTTAAAAAAATATTGTAATCATTCTTCTTATAAACAATGGTTTTTGCTAAAAAGTTATTACAATTTAAAAAAAAAGAAAGTCACTATACCTAAATGTAAGTAAAAATTTACCTAAAATAAACAAAAAAACTTTTAAAAATGATGAATTGTAAAAAATATTGCAACACTTTATAATATACTTAGTTCGTGTAAAAA
>CAUTZD010000012.1:0-37930 GCA_963542825.1 uncultured Acholeplasmataceae bacterium
AAGTTATAATATCGCCTTTAATAAAAAATAACCTTCAAAGTTTTGTCAAACTTTGAAGGTCTACTACATAAGACAGTATTTTTATTTCTTAAAGTAATTGTTCATGAAATGCAGAATGGCAGCATTGCCACCGATCGCTGAATTAAACTGATTCATAAACTGTGCTTTGTTTTCTTCGGTTAAATTCGAAATATTTTCAACAAGACCACTCGCAACTTCCGGAGGAATAGGCGTATTATTATTTGTTCCTTCGGTAATCGTATTGATTTGCGTTACGATGTTATTAACGATAGCTTCTTGGTCTGGTGTAAGGTTTTGAAAATTAGATAAACTAATAAGGTTATTAGTTTTAAGAATTTCTTTAAGACTAGCAATAGCGTTAGCTAGGTTATTGCCAAATGTTGTGTGCGGATAAAAGATGATGTTACCGGTGATAACACCGTTGCCAATTTTAAGGTTTGTAAAATCAACTGGGCTAGCAGTAGCGTTTGATCCTGTTAGCATAAGTGTTTCTAAAGTATCTCCCGAAAACTCAAAAGTTTTATCATTTTCGTTATAGTTTAGTAAAGATACACTTGACGATAGGTTTTTAGCAAGCATATAAAATACGATCTCACCACTTCCATGTAAATACTCACTTGGATTCTCATTAGGGTCCTGACCCATGACTACTTGATCTTCGAACTTAAGAATTGTTTTTTCCGCGATTTGTTTCACAACTTTAGTATTAACAATTGCTAAAGTCTTTAAGCCATTTAGGTTCATGTTTACCCTAATTTGAACGCTAGTTTCATTCAAAATAAACTCGATGGCTTCGACTTTGATGCTCATTTTGACACCGTTAACTTCGCCTTCGTATTTGAAATCTTTATAGGCTTCGGTGGTTTTATAAATCATCTTGTTGAATTCACCTTGTGAAAAAGAAACACTAGCAGTCGGTGTGTTGTATACAAGTGAGTTAATAAGAAACGCTTGCGCTTGCATCTGAACGAAGTTATGGGGGTTAAATCCCTTGAGACTATCGACATTAATTAAGTTTTCCTTAGAGACTTTTAGTTTCCTCAGAAAAACCTTAATACCAATCATGTTATTATTATAAACTCCAAAATCAATCAAGTTATTATCAAGCGCCATTAAAGCTTCAACTGTCTTTTGGTAGATAAGTTTTTCTTTATCATCACCAGAAGAAATTTTAGCAATCGCTTCGCTTGCTTTTTTCTCTAAATCCTTGCGTTTAATTACGGCTTTAAATTCTCCATCTACTATAGATACGGGAATATCATTTTTTTGAAGATTTTCATTAATTTTACTTGTAAAGTTCTCAATATTAAAATTAAACTTATTTAAGTACTTACTAAGCTTTTGTGGTGATAATTTTAAAACCCCAAGTTTAACCTTCGATAAAACAATTTCGATGTCGCGCGTTGTTTCGTCTTGGTTAATCTTAAACTCGACCGTAAGACAAGTTGTTGTTTCCATAGCTTCCATAGGAACATAAACGTTTAATGTTTGACCATAAAAATTTGTATACACGCCCTTTATAATAAAAGATGCATCGCCAAGAACAGGAATTTTGGCTGATTGGTGAAATAAGTATTTATCTTCTTTGTTTTCACTATTTGGATCATAGTTTTTAACCGCTTCCTTTAAAGAAGCATAAATAATTTTGTTGAGACGGTCCTGATCAGCACCAATAAATACTTCTTCTTTATCAGTTAAATCTGCTGCTCTTAAAGCTTCCATTTTGAAGTTTTCAACTTCTTTTTGTAAAGTCTCAGTTTCTTTGTAAAGTGATAGCGGCATGTCGTTAGTACGATCATGGAGCAAAAAATAGCTAACACCTAAAAAGGCAGCAATCAAAAAGATGATTGAAAATAACGGAATTAAAATGATTTTTAAAACACGCATATATTTCTACCTTTCATATAGTCTAAGCACTTCTAAAGCTGCAACTTCTAAGGATTTATTTTCGTTAACAATTTTATAATCGATATGATCGAGCTTGAGAGTTGAAAAATACTCTTCATCAAGAGCTAAGCGCTTAGCAATTGTTTCTTCCGTGTCCCCTCTTTCCATCATTCGCTTGACGCGCGTATCTTTACTAGCAGTAATATAAAATATCGTAACTTCATTTGGAATAATTTTATAGAAAGTATTAACTCCATTTGGCTCTAAAATAATAACCCTTTTTGGCTTAACTTCTTTTTTGATAGAGCCGTAGTGGTAGCCGTTATACTCAATTGTTTCAAGAAACTCTTTATTTTTTTCTTTTGTTTTGAACTCTTCTTCTGTTAGGAAAAAGTAATCGACCTTGTTAACTTCGTTAACTCTCATTGGTCTTGTAGTTGCCGTCACCATTTTTTCATAACCATACTTTTTAATTAAAATGTTAGCAATCTCGGTTTTCCCTGAGGCACTTGCACCAACTAAGATAATCATCGTTTACCTTTCTTATTTAAAAGTTCTTCTTTGATTTTATAAAGTTTCTCTGATAAATCAACATAATAGCTATGAGGATTTTCAAAACGTTTAACCTCATCCCATAAACGTTCAATTTCTGTTTTCGCATATTTTTGAATATCAAGAATGTTTGGGAGTTTATAGACAAGTTTCCCTTGTTTGAATATAGGTACAAACAGTTCCCTTATTGTAAAGTTTGTGAAAACTTTGCGTTTCCAGGTGTCAACGGGGTCAAAGAGCTCTAAAGGCTCTTTGTTATCGAAAGTTTCATCGTGAACACAAATAAGATCAGCTAAAGCTTTTTGAGATTCACTATCATATAAACGATAAAGCTTTTTAAAATGTGGCGTTGTTGTTTTTTGGCTAGTATCACTGATTTTAATCTTCGGAATTATTTTACCATTTTTTTCAACAGCAACAAGTTTATAAACGCCATCAAAGATTGGCGACGATTTTGAAGTAATAAGCCGTTCACCAACACCATAAAGATTAATCGGTGCTTTTTGCCGTTCTAAGCTTTCGATAATAAATTCATCTAAAGAGTTAGATGCAACAATCAAACAGTCCTTGTATCCACTCCCATCTAAAATCTTTCTCAGTTTTTTTGAAAGATAAGCGATGTCTCCAGAATCAATACGGACACCAATTGGACGTTTATTAAGAGGCTTCAAAACTTCATCGAAAGCCTTAATCGCATTATATATTCCTTCGTTTAAAGTATCGTAGGTATCGATAAGTAAAACAACGTTATCAGGATAACATTCACAGTAAGCTTTAAAAGCAAGGAATTCACTATCAAAAAGTTGAACCCACGAGTGTGCCATTGTCCCTGATACTTTCGCATCATATAAAATTCCTGTGAGGGTGTTAGATGTAGATTGGCATCCGCCAATAATAGCGCTTCGAGCACCAAGCGTTGCCCCAAGCGGTGAATGAGCACGTCTCGCCCCAAACTCACTTATCGCTTTACCGTTAGCCGCACGAACAATACGATTGGCTTTGGTAGCAATGAGTGATTGAAAATTAATAGCATTTAAAACAAACGTTTCTAAAAACTGAACTTCGATGATTTTACCGCGAATAGTCATGACTGGCTCATTTGGAAAAATAATAGTTCCTTCGGTAACACTATAAACGTCGCCAGTGAATTTAAAAGTCTCTAAATACTTTAAAAACTTTTCCGAAAATATCTTAAGACTTTTGAGGTACTTAATGTCTTCGCTAGTAAACTTTAGATTTTGAATATATTTGACAACCGAATCAAGCCCAGCAAAAATACTAAAGCCACCATTATCAGGATTAGTACGGTAAAAGACATCAAAATAAACGATTTGCTCAGCCTTATCTGAATTTAAATAACCATTAGCCATCGTTAGTTCATAAAAATCTGTCATCAATGTTAAGTTATCTTTTAATTCTTTCATACACTAATTATACCATGTTTTTGTTTACGCCGGAAAATAAAAGCAATCAGTTTTTCAATTTCAACAACAAAAATGATGGAAAAGGCAAGTCCGAAACTAATAAAAAATTCTTTAACATTTAATGGTTTTAGTTTGAAGAATTTAGCAAATGGAGGAATGTAGATAATTAATAGCTGTAATCCAAACCCTAAAACAAACGATAAAATAAAGAAATAGTTATCAAATGTCTTTTTTGAGAAAATCGTTTTGCTGCTTTTAAGATTGAAGCAGTGAAATAGTTGTAGAGTTGCTAAAGTAAAGAAAGCCATCGTGTGCCCAAGATATGAGTCAGGATTTTTCCCTGACATTAACCAGCCAATCAAATAACTAATTAAACTAATAATACCAATATAGATTCCTTGATAAATAATTTTGAAGCCAAGCCTATTGGCAAAGAAACTAGCGTTTTTCTTAAGAGGCTTTTCATTCATAATATCATCTTCAACTTTAATCTTACCCAAAGCAAACGCTGGTAGGCTATCAGTTATGAGATTAATCCAAAGTAAATGTGATGGTAGAAGTGGAACACCAAGACTTACTTTTGTTAAAAGCGATGCAATAATTGATGCTAAGAAAATCGCTAAGACTTCACCAATGTTTGAAGAAAGAAGATAGTGAACTGTCTTTTTGATGTTTTGGTAGATTCCTCTTCCTTCTTTAACGGCTTTGATGATTGTTGAAAAATTGTCATCAAGAAGAATCATATCACTAGCTTCCTTAGAAACATCAGTTCCCGTAATACCCATAGCACAGCCAATATCGGCAGCCTTGAGAGCTGGGGAATCGTTGACACCATCTCCTGTCATTGCCACAACCTTTTGTTTCTTTTGCCAAGCCTCAACGATTCGTACTTTATCTTCAGGCATCACCCGGGCATATACACTAATGTGGTCGATCTTTTGACCGAGTTCTTCTTCTGACATTTTCTTAAGGTCTTCACCAGAAACGGCAATATCACCGTAACTATAAATCCCTAAATCTTTTGCAATAGCAATTGCTGTCTTTAAGTGGTCACCAGTAATCATCACTGTTTTGATCCCAGCCTTTTTTGCTAGCGCAATTGAATCTTTAACTTCAAGTCGTGGCGGATCAATCATTCCGACCATTCCTAAGAAAATAAGTTCTTTTTCGTCTTCGTAAGTTATCTCTTCTTTATCAAGTTCCTTATAAGCCGCTGCAAGAACACGTAAAGCATCGTCAGCTAAACTACTATTAGCTGCTTCGGCTTTTTCTAAAACTTTACTAGACAAACACCTTTTAAATAAAACATCAGGTGCGCCTTTTGTAATCATTATTTTCTTGCCGTTTTCCTCAACTAAAACACTCATTAGTTTACGGTCAGAATCAAACTGTAGTTCAGAAATTCTTTTGGCACTGCAGTTTAACCCAAATTCATTATTGACAGCAATTAACGCGGTCTCGGTCGGATCTCCAACTCTCACTTCCTTTTCATCGATAATATTAATAACGGCATCGCTAGCGTAAGCTAGGTACTGATATATTTGTTTATTACCGTTCTTTAGTTCTTTAACATCACCATCATAGACCTTAACAACTGTCATTTTGTTTTGAGTTAAAGTTCCGGTTTTATCACTACACACAACGTTTGTTGAACCAAGAGTTTCAACAGCTGGAAGTTTCTTAATGATTGCATTTTCCTTAACCATTCGTAAAACACCAATCGCTAAAACAACTGTAACGATCGTTGATAGTCCTTCAGGTATCGCAGCTACCGCTAAAGCAACTGCCGTTTTAAAGGCATCGATTAAAGCATTTTTATTACCTTTTTCAACAACGAGCCATTCTAAAAGAAAAATGACAACACAGATGGCAATCGCTCCAATGCCAATAAAAAGACCAATCTGGTCAAGTTTTGCTTGAAGGGGCGTTTTCTTTTGCTTTTGCTTAGCGAGCATTTTCGCAATTTTACCAACTTCGGAGTTCATGCCAACAGCCGTAACTTTGAACTTACCGCGCCCTGTTGTTACAAACGTTGAAGAAAAAACTTTATTTTCACTGTTAATATCTTTTTCTACTGGAACTGATTCGCCAGTTAATGGTGCCTCGTCAACTTTTAAATTAATGGCTTCTAAAAGCACTCCGTCAGCTGGTACATAATCACCAGCTTCCACCAAAACAATATCGCCAACAACAAGCTCTGTTGAAACGACTTTTGTAAGGCCATCACTTCGCAAAACTTTAACAACTGGCGAAGATAGTTTCTTCAAAGCTTCGAGGCTTTTTTCGGCACGATCTTCGTTATTAACTCCTAAAAAGGCATTAATTAAAACGATACATAAAATGATGACGCTTTCGCCCCAGCTTGACCTATCAACAACAACTGACACAATCGCTGCGATAATCAAAACAATAATTAAAGGGTCTTTAAATTCTAAAAGATAACGAACAAGCCACGGAAGACGTTTTTTACTTTCAAGTTTATTTTCACCATATTTTTTTCTGCTTTCTAAAACTTCTGAACTTGTTAATCCTTCTTTATTAATTTCCATATTTCCTCCAAATAAAAAAGCAAAACCTTTCTTTTAACTAAAGGTCTTGCTGATCATTAAATGACTGAATTGCCGGATTTAAAAAATCGTGCTGACGGACAATCCAAGAGTTTTCTCTTAGCTACTCCCCTTTTTTATGATTATACCTTAAAATACTATAATAACTAAATTTTATTTAAATCTTTATATTCATGCTCAATTTTAAGTTTTGTAAGAATCTCTTGTTCCCGGTAGCTATGCGTTAGAATGATTATTTGTCTTTTAAGATTAGCTAATAGTTTTAAAGTGTTGGTTAAGCGTGAATAATCAAACTCCAAAAACGCATCATCAAAAATAATTGGTACTAGTTCACTAGGATCAATTAAATCGATGAGTGCAAGCCGTAAAGCCAAGTAAAACTCTGCATATGTTCCTGTTGAGATTTTATCATCTGTCACTACCTCACCAAGCTTATTTTGAACATCAACTAAATAATCATCATTGACGATAACCTCAAGATCGTTTGTCATCATTTGCTTTTTATAAAAATTGAGTTTATTTCTAAGAATGGGGATGTTTTCTTCAAAAAGCGTTTTTGCCTCTTTAGATAAAACATCATAAGCCAAAGCATAAGTTTTGTATTTTTTAACAAGCTCTTCTTTTTGCTTTTTTAAATCACTAATTCTATTTTGATGAACAAGCAGTTCATCCTGAACATTTTCAAGTCTTAAGATACCATGCTCAGCATTGATTGAAGATTCCAGTGAAGTTACATCAAGTCTGATTCTTTGTAATTCTTTATCAACCTTTACAAATTCTTCTTCACTATATTTGCCTTCATCATAGCCATATTCCTCAAGAATTTGGCTTTTTAAAAAGGACATGTCTTCCTTCGTTTCCGCTTTTGTTTTGAGTTCTTCTAAACTGTTTACTTGATACTTTAAAAAGATATCATTTTTTCGGCTAGCTATGTTTTTAGTAAGTTTAAACAAAGCAATCAAAAAGCCTATTGATACCACAACTCCTAAAATACTAAGAAGAAAGAGCCACGAATTAATAAACCCTAAAAAAGGAAAACTAATTAACGATAAAACGATAAGAAGAGAAAATATAATTTTAGTTTTTCTTATTTTCTTAGGCTTTTCGTCTTCGATTTGTGTTGCTTTCAAAATATCATTTAAAAACGCTTCTTTATTTGTTTTGTTATCTGAATCAAGTTTCTTTCTTAGAAAACTGTTTCTTCTTCTAACATTAGTTTCATATTCTTTATTTAGTTCTATCTCTCTAAGTTTAAGTTTATTTAACTCTTTTTCTCTATTAGTGGCATCGCTTTTGTGGCGAATAATTTCATCTTGGCGATTCTTTAATTCGCGATATTTTTCTTCAAGATTTGAAATTTGAATGTTTATTTCGCCAATCTCCCCCGACTTATAGAGATTCGTAAAATCTGCATTCGTAGAAATTTTTTTCATTTCTTTTAAGAACTCATCTAGAACTTTCTCAACCCTTAAATTCGAACTACCACTACGGGCAACTTCTCTCAGCGTTTCACTGAGCGCGCTTTGCCTTGTTTGAATTTCTTCTTTTTTAAGATTTCTAAGATCAAAAAAACTTTTTTGATTAACAAGAAACGTCTCCTTAAAAACAGGATAACTTACTTTAAAGAGTCCATATCCTGGTGACGTTTGGTCTTTCCCGGGTCCAAAAGAAAAAGGTAATTTGTTTTTATCAAGGCTTGCTTTCGTTTCAAAGTTAAGAGCGTTAAGTTTTTTTGCTAGAAAATTTGGTTTAAAAATATATTTTTCACCATCGTGTTCGCAAACCATTTCCCCAAAGCATTCTGCTTTGCCAAATGGTAAATAAGTAAAATCTTTCTTTTTCCTAAAAACATCTTCCATAAAAAGTGTTGATGTTAAAAAGCTTGTAATCGTTGATTTACCTTTTTCGTTGTCACCGTATATAACGTTAAGGTGGTCGGTAAACGGTAAGCGTTCGTTTGTAAAACGACCAAAACTATTTAAAGTAATTTCTTTAATTTTCATCTTTATCACCTAAAAGTTTGGTAAGGATTAAATCGCATGCCTCGTCTTTTAATTCCTCGTTTTCTTTCATATTATCAAAAGCCGTAATAACTTTACCAACAATATCATTTGCGTGTTCTATCTTTAGTTTTTCCCGGTCATAATATAAACCGGTCTCGAACTTAACGTAAACGTAATCATCAGGCAAAGTTACCTTGCTTTTAAAATCTTTCTCATTTAGCCACTTTGGATTTATTTTCCCAATAATCTTAAAATTATAGAAATTATTTCCTTTAATTTCTTTTTTTATTTTTTCTTCAAGGCTACTTATAGTATCAGTCTCACCAACTTCTACTGTGACATCATAAGCATGGTGTAGTCCAAGGTCATGGTGATAAAAGCGTCTTGTTTCTAAATCGCCAATTATAACGCCTTTAGGACCAGTCTCCGTATGATCAAAGGCATCGACAGAACCAGAATAAGCGATATTTGGTTTTAAAAATTCATGCTTGTGGATGTGCCCTAAAGCCGTGTAGTCAAACCCAGCACTCAAAATTTCTTCAAGATTTAAACTTAAAGAATCCTTTGGATTATTAATGTTGCCATGAAACATCAAAACATTCTTTTGGTCTTTTGAAAGCCTTAAATCTTTTAAAGATACCGTTCCTGTGTCTTTACCACTCATAAAACTTAGCCCATAAAAATTAACACCTTTGATTTCTTTTTTCGTCAAACTATTATTATCGAAGATTGTAACGTTTTTTGGAAAAGAAAAGTTAAAAACCGGGCTACCTCGAAAATATGGATCATGGTTTCCAAAAACGATAATTACACTCGTTTCCGGTATTGATAAAAAAAGATCGCTAATATATTTTAAATCATTAAGTGTTGGATATTCGTCTTCAAACAAATCACCAGCAATCATCAAAAAATCAGCTTTTTCAATTTTGGTTAATTCGATGATTCTTTTAAAAATCATAAAAACGCCTTTTTGATGTTCTTCGCGAATCTTGGGATTACTTATCTTTTTGAATTTACGATTAATATGAATATCAGCAGCATGAATAAATTTCATCTTCTTCTCCCAATAGTAGTAATTGCTAAAGCTCCGATTGCTTTCTTATTGCCAACTGGACCAATCTTTTCAAAAGTCGTTGCTTTAACGTTAACAATCGTTTCCGGTATTTCTAAAATTTTAGCAATGTTTTGTGCAAATGCTATTTTATATTCTTTGAGGTTTGGCTTTTCAAGCATTAGTTCGGCATCGATTCCTAAAATATAATATTCCTTTTGTTTAAGCTCTTCTTTTAAATCGATAAGGAATTTGCTTGAAGAAATATTTTTATAGTTAATATCGCCGCTTGGATAGTTATCACCTAAATCACCTTTTTTCAAACAACCAAGCAAACTCTCGGCGACGGCATGAAACAAGACATCACCATCGCTATGGGCGATAAGTCCATTGTGTTTTGGAAAACTAACACCGCCTAAAACAAGAGGCGGATTATTGCCAATTTCATGAATATCAAAACTCATGCCTGTATGTATCGTATCAGTCTTTAGTTTTATAAAACGCTCAAAATCTGAAACTAGTGTTATTTTGAAATTGTCATCGAATCCTAAAACGGGAAAATAGTCTAAACCAAGTTCTTCTTTAATAACCTCTACATCGTCAAGGCGATTCTTATTAGATGAAGCGAAAGCTTTTAGGAAAAGCTCACGTCTTCCTCCTTGCGGAGTTTTCATAAAAAACAAATTTTCCCTATCAAGAAGTTTACCGTTTTCTCTCACGCTATCAAAAGTCTTACTAACAAGAGCTACCACTTCGTGTTTAGATAATGCTTCTTTTAGTTTGTTTATGTCTTCTCTTTTTAGATTTGGTCTTGCTCCGTCGTGAATTAAAACGTCTTTAGCGGTAGTAAGTTTAAGTCCAAGTCTTACACTTTCTTCTCGGTTATTTCCACCTTTAGTTATTAAAAACTTATGATCGTTTTGATATTTTTTAACATTGTTTTCATCGTTTGTTACTAAAATAATCTTATTTAAATCTCGGTCACCAACAAAAGGTTCCAGAGCGTATTCAAAAACCATCTTCCCAAAAACCTTGGAAAAAAGTTTGTTGCCTTGAGAAAATCTTTGACTCTCTCCTGCCATTAATAAGATTAAATCGTACATTTAATTACCTCTTTTTCGGTTACAATGAAGTTCAGTCTAACATCGTTTTCTTCGCTAAAATTTTCCGTAGTTAGATTTTCGCTGAAACAGCACCCTACAGTTATTCCTTGGTAATCTTTTAAAAACCTGTCATAATATCCCTTACCGTAGCCAACCCGATAGCCACTACGATTGGCAGCTAAACATGGAATAACAATGACATCGAGCTCGTTTTTACTAACAACTTCGCCCGTTGCTTCCATCGTGTTAAATATAGCTTTTTTTAAAACACCAACATACTTTTTATAAATCAAAGTACCACCAACTGCACACGGCAAATAAATGTTTTTGTTCTTAACAAAAGGAAATAAATCCATTTCCTTTTCTAGTGGATAAAAGAAACCAATCTTTCCTTTAAGAAAAGGCGAGAGGTTAGAAAAAAACTTTTCTAAATTTACCTCTCGTTTTTTACTTTTTTTGCGGAGAATGTTTTTCATTTACTATTAGCTTTCAACACCGTCTCAAGTTTGTTCTTTAACTCTTCAGGTGTAATATCAATATTGATGATTCCATCAAGTGTCGTTGAGATCTTACCAGTTTCCTCACTAACAACGATTGTAAAACTATCATATCTTTCGCTAAGCCCAATTGCAGCCCTATGGCGAGTACCAAGTGTTTTTGGAACGTCATACTTATCAGTAGTTGGTAAATATGCTCCTGCACACATCACAAGATTTTTCCGAATGATGACGGCACCATCGTGGGTATCAGTACCAACGTAGAAAATTGTTGATAAAAGCTCTTTGGTGATTTGTGCTTTCAAAATAATCGATTTATCGATAATTGAATTTAAACTATCCTCACGTTCAAGAACGATGAGTGCTCCAACTTTTTTCTCTCCTAAAAGTTTCGCAGTCGATACTAAGATATCGATAACTTTTTGTTTTTCTTCTTCACTATCGAAAGCATTAGCATGTTTTAGTGACCGGAAATTACGATCAAAGAGCGTCTTAATGTTTTGTGAATAAACTAAAAAGATAACACCAACTAAAAGAAATGCAATCTTTCTAACAAGACCAATAATAATCGAAAAGTTCATTAAAAATAGTAAAGCATAAACAACGATAACCCCCGACATGATTAAGTAGATGAGACGGTTTCGAAACTTAAGCTGAAAAATGTAAAACAAAAGAACGATTAATCCGATTGATAAAATGATATCCAAAATAAGTTTAGCAATTCCCCAAGCTGATGAATTA
Organism: uncultured Acholeplasmataceae bacterium; assembly: GCA_963542825.1. GTDB lineage: Bacteria > Bacillota_I > Bacilli_A > ML615J-28 > CAG-698 > CAUTZD01. Next base: position 11,847 of record CAUTZD010000012.1, read on the forward strand.
TCAGTATATGTTTTGTACCAATCAACAATTCTGTTGATATCGAAAACTTTTATAATATTATCCATTTAAACCTCCTAATGGTTTTGTATCATTATCTAAATTTTCTAGATATTTAATAATATTAGCATACCCCTCATCTACAGCATAGTCAATAGGGAGTTTATTACTATCATCACACAGTTTCACTATCGCGTGATACTTGACAAGAAGTTTAATAACATCAAGGTTGCCAGCTATCACCGCTAAGTGCATCGCTGTACGTTCTTGCTCACACGCAAGGTTTGGGTCAGCACCTGACGCTAGTAAGCAATCAATAAGTGCGAGTTGCTCCGTAGATACTGCTTCATGAAGTGGGGTATAGCCAAGCTCGTTAGCGATATTTGGATTAACCCCAGCTTCGAGAAAAATCTTTAAAAGCTTAATATTTTTAAACTTGACAGCGTAATGAAGAAGCGTTCTACCATAGTATGTTTGAATATTTAAATCCACCCCTTCTTCAATTAACTGCTTTAAATGTTTTTTTAAAAGATAATAATTTCTGTGATTCTTTTTAACAAGTGTCATAAAATCATTAAACTTTGTTTTATCGCCACGTTTAATCTTCATCTTCCCACTCCTTGATTACATCAAGTATAGCCTTATTAAAATCTTTATATAAGTCATTAAGAAGCAAGATACTAATAGGCATCTGTAATGAAAAGATATTGTAGTAATACCTATAATCACTCAAAAGATTAAAGTGTGATGTCGTATCATCAAAAAACAAAAGTAAGCCATAATACTTTCCGTTTTTACTAACAACAAGTGATAAGTCATGATACTTCCCTTCAATGTGATAGCCATGCGCATTAAAAACGGGAAAAGCCTTTAATAGAATCTTATTGGTAACTTCACTAAACAAAGGATATTCGTGGTTAACAATCTTTTTGATGCTTGTGAAAAATGGTGATAACTTCTCCTTAGTAAGCTCCTTCTTTTCATCAAGAATGATAACCTCACGTTCAGCAATCATGAGAATTGACAAAGCGTTCAAATAGTTCTCGCCGAGTACTCCCTTATATTCTTCAAGATCGATAATATTATAATCTGACTCAATACTATGGAAAGCAAATAAATCGCTGATGTTAATGTGCTCAGAAATAAGTTTATCAATTTTCGCTGTTGACATTTTGTCTTTAAATGTATCAATAATGAATTCGATGATTTTACGTTTTCGAGAAAGGCTTGGCGTAAAGATATTAATTGACATATTATCATTTTCAATAATTTCACTCAAAACTTTTTCGAGTTTGTCATAACGAACACTAATTCCTTGATTATCTTGAATCGTTTCAAGAAATGGTGTTATGAGTTGTTGGTTAAAACAGCTTATTCCAAGAGGCGTATTTAAATAACGGTATTTAAATTTGATTGTATTTTCTGATCGCATCCGCGACATAAGGCTAGCGTTAGCTTTAACTGTTTCAATGCCTTCACCAGCTATAACAACTTGTCTTCCCTTTAAGGCTAGATAATAATCATCAGCTGATAAAAGGTGAGCATTATCAATTAACACCAGTGAATATTCGTCAATATTTAAGTGCTTATTTAAAAACTTCGTATCTGCGAAAAAAATCTTCGCTTGAGCTTTGGCACTTTGTTTAACTACTGGTGTGTTGTCATCATACATAAAATTAATAGGTTCTTTAAGAAGCTGCTTTAAGTTCTTTGTAAAAATCTTTTCTTCTTCTTCATCGATAGCTTTAAGAGTCTTAAGAAGCTTTTCTTTATTAACTGTCAAAAGTTTGTTATCGTTTAAATCAACAGCTACAAACTCATAATACTTCTTCGTGAAATAAGGAATTAAATCAGAATCAAAACCATTCTTAACGTGTTCGATAAGTTTATAAAGTCTTAAAGTTTTAAGAAGATACAGTTCTTTATTAACTACTAGATATTTTTTTAGTTCTTCTTCACTATTTAATAAATCATCAAGCCAAGTAATGAGGTCACTATATGAATCGTAATAAAACTTTAAGATACTATCATTAAACAAATGGTTATAGTTTTTAAAGTTGCTATAAATATCATCGACAACTTCATTAGCATTAACCAAATAATCACCAAGAGCAAGGTCACCTTTTAAAATCCACTCAACCGCATCTTTAACCGTTTTAAAAGACGCTACAAAAATCTCAAACTCGGAAATGATTTTTTTAATGTTATCAGTATCGGTATCGATACCAGTAAAAAGTGAGCCTAAATATTTTGGATAGTGCTCATTTTTAAGAAAACTATCATTAACAAAGTTAATCCGGTCAACCGTTTTCTTAAACTTTAAAAAATCTTGAAAAGTGAGCACAGTTTCGGGACGCTTTAAAATCTTTCCAAAAATTTTAACACTTTCCTCAACTCCCTTAATATAGGTGATGAAATTTTTTGAGGCAATGATTTTTTCTTCTATGGTTTCTCCCTTAAAAGGAACATAATTTGTAAAGGCTGAAAACTGCGTAATTATTACATTATATGAATTAAGAAATGCAAAAGCAATTGCTCTCTCTTTTTCAAAAGTTTTAGTTTTAAAAATTAGTTTAAAAAATGCTTCTTCAAGCGGTGATTTATTTTCCTTATTAAAAAACGCTTCAAGCTTTTTAATTTCTTTACTGTAGATTCCCCGAGTTTGAAAACGTGATTCGGTTAGATGAAAATAATCACTTGTAAGCTCTGTCTTCTTTTGAAATTCTTTACTTTCGAAAACCAAATAGTTATATTCTTCTTCGGTGATTTTATTGAGCTCACGGGCTTCTTTTAAATCTGTTAGTACTGTTTGCTCATTAGGCTTTTGGGAAAACTTTTCACTATATATTTCTTCAAAGTTTTCAACATTTTCAAGATTCTCTTCTAGTTCATCAAGCTTCGCTTCAAGAACTGCCACTTTAATCGGGTTCTCAAAAATCACGGAAAGATCTTCTTCCATTCTAAATTTCCCAGCAGATATTAAAAAGAGTTCTGTTAAATCAAGGACTTCTTCAGAAATATTGTCAGTGAGTTTAAAATTTAAGATCCCGTTAAGCTCTTTGATTTCCTCATAAAAATTTGTGATACTTCTATCAATCATATCGATACGGTTATAAAGAAACTTTTGATCTTTCAAGATCAAATCAATTTGCTCTTCATCGCCATAATCAAAAACATTTCCTAAAAGCTTACTAATTAAAACATCAGGCTCACAGAAATTATTCATCTCATAATCACTTGTTAGTTCTTTCTGCTGTTCTTTGATGTCCTCAATATCATCAATTAGATTAACTAAGATGTTCTTTGTTTTCTTAATGCCAAGCATATTGACATCAATCCAGGTCCTCGGGATTTCGATGTCTTTGAGTGTTGTGTAGGCAAACGCCATACGTTTAAAAGAAAAGATATTGTTGATTTTACCAAGGTCAAAACCATCGCTCAGCTTTTTTTCGATATTTTGAAGTTTTAAAATACTGTCTTTAAGTTTTTTGAGTAAGTTCATAACTTCATCAAACGTAAACTCGTTTTCTGAGTTGTTCATCTTACTGAATTTCGAATCTTTAAGAGAGACCATTAAATCCCAAGTATTTTGAATCCGGGAAAGTGCTATTAAAGCCTGATTAAATTCATACTTTGAAAGGAGTGTAACATCGTCAAGATCAAACGTTTTAAGATCGGTCTTACCTAAAATAAGATTTGTTAGGGCGTCAATCATCCTGACTGATTGCACTCTTTTACTATAGCCATTTTCAAAGGTTTGAACATTTTCGTATAGTTTAAGTAGTTTCTTCTCATCAGGCGCTTCTTCAAGATAGCTAACATCCTGGTTTTGCCGGCGCTCCATAGGATTCAAAAAATCAAAGTACCAGCCACTAAGCCCCATATACGCCATTTCTTTTTTGAGGTTAACAATCGTTTGGTGATTATTAGACAAATAAAGCACCTTCTCACCTTTGATAGCACGCGCTAAAGCCGCCATTAAAAGGGTTGTTGATTTTCCAGTTCCTTTGATTCCTTCGATTGCAAAAGAATTTAAGTCACCAATCTTTTCAAGAGCTAGCCGCTGTTCAAAGTTAAGTTCGCCAGTTTGCAGGAGTCTCTTATTTTCACTTACTACTCTATTGCCAAACGCTTCATCAAGTCGTGTTTTGATGATAAAACGGTTGTGATCAATAAGAACGCTTTTTTCTTCGATTTTCGCAAACGTTAAAAAAGAATCAAATTTTAAACGAAAGTTCTTTGCAAAATAGTGACAAAAATTATCCATTTTGAAAAGACTATTAACGCGAAAATTAGGTGGAAGTTTTACCCCCATCTTATTTAACTTAGTAAGCAAAAGCTCATTGACAATTATCTCACCATCACGTTTTAAATAGTATTCACCATCAAACTCTTCAATAACTACAGGAATTAAAACAAGTGGTGAAAATTTATGCTCACCGTTATCATAAAAATCAATGAGACCATAAGTCACAAACGACTCAAGTGTCCGGTCCTTCTCCAAAACGTTTTTAAAATAGATTAAGGGGAAACACCGTTTGTAATGCTCGTCATCAATCGTCGTTGAACCGATACCTTTGAGAGTAATATTTTCATAAATTATTTTATAAAATGGCACGCTCTTTCTTTTAATAAGCCTATTTAAATTACGAATACCAATCGTTCCAAGCTCTAAAAAATAACCTTCCGAATAAATATTCAAAAGGTGATTATTACTAGCACTCAGTTTTGTTTTTTGTTGTTTAAATAGTTTTTCGAGCATAATTTTACACTTCAAAATATTATACCCTAGTTTATGATGATTAGGCGCTAAAATATTTAATTAAACCACAAAAAAAGATAGGAAAATGGCTTTCCTATCAATAATAAAGTACGGTATCGGAAAGAAATACGTTAGGGTGTTCGCCAGGTTTGGGAACGTAATCCTTATTAAACATATTTTCTTTAGTTAACGTTAAATGTTCGCCGCCCACAACAATTTCAAAAGTTGTAGTTGTGATGTTGTAACGCCTTAAAAACCTTTCAAACATTGCCTCGTTTTGAAGCATCTCGCCTTTCAGAGCGCGGTAATAACGAACGGTAGCACCCGGGTTATTCTTATTTTTAAAAACTAAATAGATAACTTCTTTTGATTTGATGAAAAGCTTTATGCCGTCAGTTATCGCTGTTTGACTAGTGAGCTCGTTTTGAAATAAGTTATCGGTAGCTATCATAACAATTTCACGGTTATTATAAAAATAAAAGTTTCGAATTTTCTCGATGATGTCTTGATAACTATTAGCATAAATGGTATGGCTTCCAAACTCTGTATCCTCTAAAGTAATCTTCTTAAGTTTTTCATAGCGGGCATAAAGAGCCATATTTTCGATTAAGACGGTTTGACTAGCAAGAGGTGTTGTTAGTTCCTTATCAAGCATCCAGTCACGAAAAGCATAGCCCTCTGGAATTGGCTCGTAAATTATTTGTTCGTGTCTTATGATATCGCTTGCTCTATAATATTTTTTAGTATAAAACTTTGTAGAATCTGTTGGGTGATAGTAGAAGTTAATCGTCTTATCGTTTTCGATGAGTCCATAAATTGTGATATCAAAATTGATAAGTTTATTACCTTCAATTGGCTTTTGAAATTCTGAATCATAAAACCACTTTTCCAAATGTTCACCACTATTTAAAACGAAGTTTTGTCTGTCGTTGATATTTTTTAAGTTCAAATAAAGATTGTTGTGAAGCAAAAATTTTTGACTAGGCTTTCCCTTGACAACAAGCGTAACTTCGTAGCTATCAGTATCCTCTGCCTCTCTCTCGTATTTTGCATACAGTTTAAATGAAAACTGGTTGAATTTTGTTTCTTTGGTATACTCTTCTTGAAAATTTCTATCAAGATACCAGCCTTTAAATACGTATTTTGGATAATCAAGTTTTTGAAGGCTTAGCTTGTTAAGTTCACTTACTTCTTCTGTTATTTCTTTATCGGGATAGACAAGCGTCACTTTGTAGGTTTGTTTATGGCAGCCAAAAAGGAAAAATGTAAAGAAAAGTAAAGTAATACTAAACATTATTTTTTTCATGACTATCCTCCAAAAAATAGCTAAGTAAAAAACTTAGGATAAAAGCGAGAATCCCCAAAGGAATCATTACGCTAAGAAGTTTTAGTTCATAATCGCGCACGGTTTTAAAAACGAGCACGAAAGGCGTTCCCACTAAAGCTCCGATTGTAAATACCTTAAATTTGTGAGGGTGTTTTTTGATGAGGCGATCGACACTAAAAACACCAATAACGATTCCAATAATAATACCGGCTACCAAAGTAACTAGTATCTTTAAACTACTAAGCGCTGTATCCTTATGAAAAAGAAGGCGAGCACTATTTAATACTGGCTCGTAAAGCCCAAAAAGTAAAAGAACTAAGCCTCCACTTAACCCTGGCAAAAGCATGCAGATAGCGGCTACTATTCCTAAAACGAAAAGAAGGAAATAGAAAAGCCATCCGTTTATCGTTCTTGACAGTGTTGGCACGAAACTCAAGCCAATCATTACTGCAAGTGATATTAAAAATATAAAATAATCAGAAACGCAAAGCTTTTCTTTCAAAACTATTTTAAAATCTCTTGGAACAGCACCAACGCTTAAGCCAGCAAACACAAGGACAATAACGAGGGGAATATATTCGAAAAGTTTTAGAATTAAAACTACCCCAAGAGCAATCCCCACCAAAAACCCTAAAAAGATTTTGTAGATGTTTTTAAAACTTGCTTTAAAATTTTTAAAAAGGCCACGAGTGTTTGTAATAAAAAATTCATAACGGTCAAAAACAACGAGAAGCGTAGCTCCTGTTAATCCCGGAATAACTGTTGCTACTCCGAAAAACAAACCAACAATTAAATCGTAAATCATTTTAAGAAGTTTACAGCTTCTTCTTGGCTATACTTAAAGGATAAACGGTCAAGCTCAAGAGCTAAAGCACTGCGGTCCCTAACAGTTTTAAGAGCATAGCGTTTATCTTTATTTTTAGGTTTCAAAGAAAAAGCAATGATTTGATATTCTTTGGCGCGTTTTACCAAAAGCACTTTCATATCTTGGTATTTAAAGATTGATCCACTAAGCCCAGTTTCATGAAAGTTGTTAATTAAATCATCAAATAAAAACTCACCATTTTTTAAAAAATCACGCATCTTCGGGCTTAAATACCGTAAGTATCCATACTCGTTGTTGCGGGTACTTGCAGAGTAGACACCAACTTCGTTTTTTATTTGCTCGAAAATCTTTTTTTGATAACCATCGCTGAAATTAAACTCGACAATATCTTCACTAGCAATTTTCTCGATTGTTTCTTCAAGAACTTCATTATTAGCTGCTAAATAGTTGTTGAGGCGCTCACTAAAAAACGATAAAAATGGTTCTTTCCTAATTTCTTTAAATTCCTCAATATTATCGCTTAGAAAGAAATAATCGTATTTATAAATAAAGTCATAGAAAAGCTGATAGTTATTATCATAGTCTTCAATACTTGTATTTACTGTTTCTAAGTTCTTGTTGCTGAAATAAATCATAAAGGCTGTCATAAATTTATTAGATGATTTTTCAAGCCTATGCTTGTCAAAAATTTCTTTAAATACATTTTGAAATTCGGGTATTTTAACCTTAAACTTAACTAGATTTTTCATGAATGCAAATGCGCAGTTAAGGAAAACATTATAAAGGATACTGTATTCTGGTGATTTACCACTTTTAAAGTTTTTACTCAAAACTGGAGTTAAAGTTTTGAATACTGACATAATAGTTTTAAAAACTATTTCTGTATCCTGAACATAATAGTAAACAAGAGCATCGATAAACTGCTCCTTAAGAATTTTATCCTTGTTGTTTTTATCATCAAGACTAAAAATACTATCAGCATTATAACAAGCAACGATTGGCAACAAAATAAATCTAAGGTCGTTTAATACACTACCATATTCATTTTCAATCATATCAACAAGCTTCGGAAGATCATTAAACCTCTTGGCGTTATATAGTGATAAAAAGTGCTCCTCAAATTCTTGTTTCATTCTTAAAGCAGTGTCTTTATCACTAGCAATCTTCTGAGAGTAATAGTTAAAAAGATTCTCAGGATTAAGTTCTGTGTAAAACTCGTGCTGGTTAATATCTTCTAAAATCCTTTTTTCAGGCTCACTAACATCGCCTTGAAAATTGTAAGAATTAAGTATTCCGATAGCTTTCTTCTTATTTTTCTCATATCTTTCTGCGTGACTTTTTTCTTTCTCTTTTTGGTCACGAAGCTTTTGAAGATCGCTTTTTGTGTTTTTCTTTAAAGAATCGATATAACTATCGATTTGTAAAATTTGGATAGGAGAAACAAGTTCTTTATTTTGCTCACCAACAAGATGAATGATTTTCTGAGAAACTTTTTGGAAATTCTTAACGTTTTCTAAATATTTTTTAACTACGTCTTGATTGATAGCTTTACTGTTAACTTTGTTCTCTAGATAGACGCACTGATCAAGATATGTATAAATAACATCGAGCTCACGAATAACGCTTCCGTTTTGAATTTTAATATTTTGGTAAATATGAAAATTAGGCTCAAGTTTTCTGATTTCACTACTTTCAAAAATATCCATAATTTTTAGAGCTGTTAAACACTCAAACCACTTGCCTTGTAAAAAAGCATTGTGCTTAATGTCATAAAGATCGATATGAAAATCGCCATTTTCTTCATCAAACTTTTTAATAATTCCTTTATCCTTTAAAAGCTTTAACGTTTCTTTAATGAAGGTAATTTTTTCAGTAGCACTAATACCTGTATTATATTCAATCTTTACTTCTTTTGGTTTAGCGCGAAAGCACTCGATAAAATCTTCTAGGCGTTCATAGTTTTTCGAAAAATATTTAGCAACATCAAGATATACAGAAAATTCTCTACTTCTTGGATTACTAACTTCAATAATCTTCTCACCGATAAAAAAACTTCCAAGTTCTTTCTGAACCGTTTCTGCATACTCATTTTTAATCTTCGTGATTTGTTTATCTAAAGTCTCATTCAAAGCCTCACGATTTTCAACATCACCATTAAATGTAAATTTGGCACCCAGATTTTCAAGAATCAATTTTACTGTAAAATCAAAGATGAGTGAATACTTGATTGCTGTTTTTGAGGCTTCGTAGAAGTTTTCTAAAATATAAATTAGGTTTTGTTCTAGATAATCGGCAAAGCTATCAATCCCGACCTTATCAAAAGCATATAGTAAAGAACCATCATTTAAAAAAGATAAGTAATCATCATCACTTAGTTTATCAAATGCTTTAATATCAAACACTTTTTCAACTGGTTTCTTTAGAGCGTCGTGGTATTTTTCGCTAAATTCCTCTTTAGAAAGAAGGTATTTATTGATTCTGTTTTCTTCATACAGCTTTAAACAATCTTCTTTTAAACTAAGAGCACTTATAATTTCTTTCATAGTTTCTTTAGGACCCTGTGAAGAAAAAATGATCTGGATGTTTGTCTTTAAAGCATCTACGCCCCAAAGCAAATCACCAGTTAATGTAAAATCAATAGCAGCCGTTTTACTAACTATATTTTTAATAACTTTCTCTAAAGTTTTAACATCCTCTTCTTCGTATTTGTCTTTAATTTTTATGTCAAGTAAGTAGCGTTTCATAATCCCATTATACCACAAACTAACTAAAACTTATGAAAGAAAGGGATAAAAAATACATTTTAAAAAGGCTTTGTATAATAAAAACTGACTTCCTTTTGGGAAGTCAGTTATCTTTATATTATTTTCTTATTTAAATATTTTACAATTACTAAATTGTGAATTCTCAAGATTTCGGTAAGTTCATCAAAAACTTCAAAATTGAATATCTTTGAAACTATGAGGACGCTTTTATTCGCTAGATAAATAAATAGGTAACTCGTCGTTTCGTAGACGTGGGAAACTTGGTTATATGAATATACAGTATCCATATCGCTTTCTTTATATATCTTGTCTTTAAAAATGTAAACTTCATCTTCGCGCTTTTTGGTCGCCTCAGCTTTTAAAAGAGCAAGCTTTTTAATTTGCTGGGGGTAGAAAACAAAAGCGATAAAACCAAGAATTAAGATAATTACTCCGAGATACCAGTACCTAGAAAAGGCAATAACAAGACTCCCCGTTAAAACTAGTAACAGTAAAACACTAAAATAAATCCAAAAAACTTTAGAACGAACTTTTAAATGAAACAAATAAAAATCTCTAATGATCTCTTTTTTATAGACAATATTGACTTTTACTTCGGTCATTTAAAAACTTTTATTTTTCCTCTTTATTTTTTGGTTCTTCTTTAACTTCAAGAGTTTCTTTAGGTTCAGAAGTAGTTTCAACTTTCTTTTCTTCAACTACTTCTGCTTCAGGTTGTTTTATATTTTCAACTGGAACATATTCAACAAATGGTAAATGGAAAAGCTTACGTTTAACTTCGATAAACTTGAATTTAGGAACTTCGACTTTAGCAGGAGTTTCTCCGCCTTCAGCACTTGGCTTACTAGTTTTAACTTGTTTATTATGAGCAACAGCATCAAGAACTGCCTGTTGACGCTCGCCAATTTTCTTTTCCACTAACTCTTCAAGTTCGTTACTGCTTCCTTCAAGAATCGCTTCGAGGCTTCGATCAATAAAAATACGCTCGCCAGCTTTGAAATCGATGAAGTAGTAATCAGGAAACTTAATGACTTTTGATACTTCATTCCAGTTATGTTCACTTTTGAACTCCATCCTAGGAACTTCAAAAATGATCTTTTCTTCATCAAGAGTAGCGAAGGTATCATAAGGACCACCTTGCTTTCTTAAATAATCAAAAATATATTTATCGTTGATTTTTTCAATCCGGAAAATTTGTAATACCATATAAACAGCCATTAAAATAGCTAAAGCTAAAAACACCCATCCTGTTGGTGCCTTAGAGTTTTTAATAGCGTTATAAGTGAAGTAACCAGCCACTATAAGTGCAACAGCAATCGACCCACCATAGAACACCATTACTTTCCGTTCGTATAAAGCATTATACATGTTTAAATATTTCAACGATTTTCCATTAATCTCGTTTTTTGTTTTGACTTTCATCTTAGTCCTCCGTATAGCCTTATTATACACGAAAAAGTTTTTTTAGCAAACTATATTTGACATAAAGCACAGTTTAAGAAACTAATATTATAAATTATTTAGATACAAAAAGGCGCCTTAAAAGGCGCCCCTCTTTTTCTCCTATCGTTAAACAGGATTAATAAAACAAATGTTCTTTAATTAAATATAATTTTTAATCTTATTATCAATTGGAATAATTCCATCGAAACCATGATCAAATACAATAGCATAATCAAGTTTTGAAACAAGTGTTCCTTTTACTTGAACAGGCCCTACCTTTTGATCAAAGTCTTGTTGAAACTCAAAAGAGTAATTGAACTTCGTAATTTTATGAGTTTTACTGTTAATTTGAACGGTTACTTTTATATACTTAAAGTTTTCTTGCTTAAGCTTTTCAGCAATCTTATTTTGTCCATATTCAATTAAAAATTCTTTAATTATTTCAATTTGACTTTCGTTGAAAGTAAGTTCATAAACAGAACCATTTTTTACAACTGACTGAATTTTATCAGCATCATATTTAAATAATGCTTTTGCATAAACTGAGCTTTCATATTTTTCTTTGTAATTATTTACTATATTTTCAGTAGGATTTTTGTCTTCCCCTGTTTTCTTGTTGTGTTTGTACGTTACTTTATGTAAGTTTCCATCTTTAATAAAATGGAAATTGTGATGATCATTGACTAAAGCACCGCTTGTAATTTCATCCTTTAAAAATGAAATGGTGCTGTTTTTATTATAGTAACTAGTACCATCGAAAAATGCTCCAGGAAGTGGAATTTTCTTGATTTTGTTTTCAACTACGTTCGTAAATGCTAAACTGTAGTTATATTTGAAAGTATTCCCTTCAACAGTTTTTGTTCTTGCGAATAAAAAATAATCTTTATTGTTTAAATATTTAGCATATATATTAGTATCTTCTGTGATTTCCTTATTTAAATCATATTCTTTTTCTAATGATTTATCACTAAACCAACCAGCGAAATTAAGTTCTTCTTTTTGAGGATCTGCTGGCAAAGAAATGCTTTTGCCGTGTTTTACCTTTTGTTCAGAAAGTAGTTTAGTTCCGTCGTAAAATCTAACAGAATACTCAGCATCCGGGGTAGGCGATGGTGTTGGGTCAGGAGCTGGCGTAGGATCTGGGATTGGAGTCGGAGTTGGTTTCACATTTGTTTTTCCACAACCAACTAGCGTAAATAGTAGTAATGCGATTAGTAATAATACTTTTTTAAATTTCATTTTTTTCCTTCTTTCTTTATTTTTATGCATTATATTTTTCTAATAAAAAGCTCAAAATGTTTGTAAAGTTTCATTAATGCTAATGAAACAAAACAATATCTAAAATAATAAATTCTAAAAACAAACTAAGTAATCTAAAATATTTAAATAGATATTTAATTTGTTTTTCTTATAGTCGTGTCCATCCTATTATTAAAAGGACAAGTAAAGTACATTTAATATTTCCTGTTGTTTAACTATATAATCTATTTGGTATTTTAACTGTTTTTTCCTCCTCTCATCTTGATTATATCAAAAAAAAAAAAAAAACAAGTGTTTTTTGAAATAGCTAAAACTCGTAAAATAACCTATAAGATTTTGTTTTTAATTAAATAAAAATAACCCCCAAAGTTTTTGTCCAACTTTGGAGGTTCACTACATTAGGAGTTTTGTTTAATTATTTTATTTCTTTAATTAATTTCTCAAGTTTTTCAGCTTTAATTTTTGGATGTTTTTTTAAGGCTTCAAATAAACTACTTTTAGTATCTTTTGCTTCGCGAATGATCTTTAGTGCTTCCTCGTATCCTATTTCGTTTTGGAAAAGAGCGATTAAAGGCAAATCATCAATAGCGGGTGCTCCTTTATCAAATGTCAAATCCGTTAGAACGCTTTCTCTTAAACTTCTGATTCCCCGGCGAATAAAATTAAGATTTTCAAATAAACAAACCAAAACAATTGGGATGTTTGTGTTCATCTGCATTTCTCCACCTTGTATAGCTTCGGTGATTGTTAAGTTATTACCATTAACATACATAACAATTTGCTCAACCATCTCAAGAATTACGGGGTTTTCTTTTTCCGGAATCGAACTTGATCCAGGAAAAGTCGAAGGAATTTTAAGAAGTCCATACGCCGTTGACATCAGTAAAAGATCGCGAACAAGTTTTTGAATAACCGAAGAAAAATTAACAACTTCACTACTAAGAAGTAAAAAATCATCAATGTTTGTTTGGTTATCAAATAAATTAGTAGCTTGTCTATAGGGAACTCCCGAAAACTCTGCTAGGTATAAACAAACACTTTTAACGTATTTCTCATTGATTTCTTTACTTGTTCCAATAGCACCGCCGCCCAAAGGAAGTTCGTAAAGAATCTCAACGATGCGCTCAAGTTCCATTATATGCCGGTCAACCGCTAAACTTGCTGCCGTGAAGAAATCCGAATACTTTAAAGGAATGTTATTTTTAAGGTGAGTTTTGGAATTAAAGAAAACACCCTTCATTTCCTTAGCTTTTTCTTTTAAACTTCCTGAAAGCTTACGCATTTCCACTAAGAGTTTTTTAGTTAGTCTAACTGCTGAAATCTTCCCAGCAGTTATTGTAACATCATTAGCTGATTGATTTTTATTAACATCATCAAGTGGATGAACAAAGTTATATACACCCTTCTCACCACCCATCATCTCATTAGCACGGTTAGCAACAACTTCGTTAACATTCATATTCATCGCTGTTCCAGCTCCGCCCTGCACTGCATCGACAATAAACTGTCCATGAAGGCGCCCATTAAGAATCTCATCACAACTTAGACTGATGGCATCTTTCTTTTCCTTGCTAATAAGCCCGGCTTTAAAGTTACTATAAGCCGCTGCCTTTTTACATAAGGCTAGTGCCTTAATCATTTGCCGGCAAATCGGACGCTTACTAACAATAAACAAATTGCGACTTCTTAGTGTATGAATACCATAATAAGCTTCAAAAGGAATCTTTAATTCCCCTAATTCATCTTTTTCAATTCGAAAGCGCATTGATATCACCGCCTAATTTTTTCACAACTTTTAAATAATCTTCATACTTAATTTTCCCAACTTCCATCGCTAAACCAGCAATGAAACTAATCTTTGTTAGGTTTACGTATTTGAGATTATTTTTCATTAAATTATTAATCGTTTCTTTATAATCATACAAAGTAACACAAAGCGTCCCTAAAACATTTAGATTTTCCTTTTCAAGAACTTCCTTTGTTTCGATAACCCTTTTACCCGTCACAATCATATCATCAATAATTACAACTTTCATGCCTTTTTCTAAAGCGCCTTCGACCCGGTTTTGAAAAGCGTGGCGCTTCTTTTCACTTAACACATACCCCATTGGTAGATTAAGCTCTTTACTTAGAAAACTTGCAAAACTAATTCCCGCAGGAGCCGTGCCCATAATCATTTCACAATCTGGGAATTCCTTGAGAAATTCGTCTTTCAGACTCTTGATGATAATATCACGAAGCCGAGGGTACGACAAAATTAACCGGTTATCGCAATACGCCGGTAAAGCATTACCCCGTGAAGATAAAAACTGTTTATCACTTGTAAAATAAACAGCTTCGATTTCAAGCAAAGCTTTCGCTACTGTTCGTTCAACACTACCAGAGTTTTTTACCATTTTTTGATTCCTTTCACAAGTTTCATAACACGCTTTTTTAAAGTTTTGATGGTTTCCTCGTTTTCACGGTTCATCAAAGCCTCAGTAATAATCTCGCCGATTTCTTCAAACTCTTTTTCTTTAAAACCAAGCGTTGTCATCGCTGGCGAACCAAGTCTAATACCAGAGGTAACGTTTGGGCTTTCCTTATCAAAAGGAATGATATTTTTATTAACGGTGATGTTAATGCTTCCTAAAATCGTTTCTGCCGTTTTCCCAGTAATTCCTTTACTTAGCGTATCAACAAGCAGTAAATGATTATCTGTACCTCCACTAACAATTCTAAAACCGTTTCTCTTTAAAGTATCACTTAAAGCTTGAGCGTTTTTGATAACCTGTTTACTATACTCTTTAAACGCTCCCGTCTGTGCTTCACCAAAGCAAACGGCCTTTGCAAGAATCACATGCTCCAAAGGTCCACCCTGGATTCCTGGGAAAATTGTTTTGTTGATTTTATCAAAAATATCTTTGTTGTTTGTTAGGATGATTCCGCCTCTTGGTCCTCGAAGTGTTTTGTGGGTTGTCGAAGTAACGACATCAGCATAGTCACAAGGGTTTTGATGAAGACCCGAAGCAACAAGCCCAGCAATATGTGCCATATCAACCATTAAAAGCGCCCCAACCTCATTAGCAATATCTTTAAACTTTTGAAAATCAATTGTCCGCGGATAAGCACTAGCCCCAGCAACAATCAGTTTTGGTTTAACCTCTTTAGCTATTTTTAAAACTTCATCATAGTCGATCGTTTCGGTATCTTTATTAACTCCATAAAAGGAAAAATCGTAATCGATACCTGAAAAATTCAAATGCTGACCATGAGTTAAATGCCCACCTTGATCAAGCTTCATCGCTAAAACTTTGTCGTGAAGATTGAGAACTGATCTATAAGTTGCCATATTAGCAGTCGATCCTGAATGTGGCTGTACATTAGCATATTTTACGTGAAAGAGTTTGCACGCTCTTTCTATGGCAAGCAACTCGCCACTATCAATATTCTCACAGCCTCCATAATACCTTTTACCTGGATACCCTTCTGCATATTTGTTTGTAAAAACACTTCCCTGGGCCGTTAAAACATCTTTTGAAACGAAGTTTTCACTAGCGATTAATTCGATATGTGTACGCTCTCTTTTGATTTCTTTTTTAATAATACTAGCTACTACTTTATCTTTCATTTTCGTACTCCTTTATTAACGCTAATTAGTGTCGATGTAAAACCAACAAGGAAAACTAAAAATCCCATGACCGCCGAACAAATAAATGTATCTTTCGTAATAAGTGCTCTAATCCGGTAAATGTAGATTGGCGATCCATACTGATAAAATTCTCCATTAATGAAAGTCTTTAAAGACATATCAACTTTATTCATTCCATTCATAATATCGATAAACATCCAGGTAAAAAAGAAACTGAGAAAGCTTACTAAAACTCCCATGATAAAATAAATTGCAAGATTTACTTTAATAATTGTTGAGCCTCTAACACCAATGACACTCATCGAGCGAATCGTTTTCTGGGTCATCTGTTCCTTCAAAAACAAAAAGCCAACGAGTATCGCCAAAGCAACAACGATAATGAAAAAGCTCATCGAATTAAGGATATCAAAAGTATCATTAACACTTTTAATTTTCTTATTCGTGTAGAAATTTGAGTATAGATAGTATGGAGAAATGTTTAAGTATTCCTTAAACCCCTCGTCATCAATCACTTCTTGAAAACCCCGGTCTTTAACCCACTCAAGATAAGCTGAAGGAATCGTTTCAATTGCCCGTAAGTAAAACCCATGGGCTAGAAGTTTTTTGGAAAGCTCTTTCCGTTTACTATAGCTCATCCCATATAAATTAACGACTGCGCTTTCCTGGAACGGCATGATATTTAGATTAGCAAGCATGTTATAATACTCGGAAGAAAGGAAAAGCGGATCTTTAGTTCTTGAGACGCCTCGAATAGTAAGTTCTGTTTCCCTACTACCATATAGTCCCCTGACACTTAGTTTGAATTTCTTTCCAAGATATTCTTGAAGTTTTGAAGTGTCTGTTTCTTTTAAGCTCTTTTTAAAAAGCTTATTTAAAAGACTCAAAGATATGATAGCTTCTTCTTTGGTAAGAGATTTCCCTTCCTTTTTAACAAGTAAACGCGAGTATACATCTTTTTCTAAATCATCTTCAATCGGACGAATTAAACGTTTATCAATTGACCCCATGAAAGTCTTAATTGAAACGTTGTTATAGTCCTCTCCATTAAGTTTCAAATCAATAAAACTCTCAGGCTTTTCTGAAAACTTATAATCGTACATTCCTTTGAGATGGTTTTTAACAACAATATAACCAAACGGCTGAATGAAAGCTGGGTTCATATACTCGCCATTACGAATGTACATGTGTTCACGTAAAAGTGAGAAAGAACGTGTTGACTTCAAATAGAAATCGAAGTGTTTCCGAAACTCTGTTTCGATTACTCCTACTACCTTATAGTTTACTTCCTTTGTGTAATAATAATTTTTAACACGGTGATATGGGTCATAAACTGTCAAAAAGTTCTTTTGATCCTCATTATAGATAATTTTCGAATAATCAAAATCATCATCAGTTGAAATACTGTTATTGACTGAATAAACATAAGCAACAACATCACTAACTAAAATCTCATCGTCTGCTTCAGGAAGTCTACCATAGATTAGGTTATAATTGTTCTTTTCGTTATATAAAAAATACTGGTAATCACTACGAAAATATTCTTTAAAAGTTATCTTTTCACTACTTGGGTCATCTGGATCGTCTGTATTAATATTTTCATATTGCGTCTGTGGTTCTCTTCCGATATCTTTAATGATTAACCTTCCATAATTATCAAAGCTATCGTTCGGGAAATTTCCATACTGACTATTACCAATCATCAGGTTAGCTTCAGGGATTAATTCTTTAAGCCGTTTTATTTCTTCTTCGCTGAAACCTTCTTTTTCGTTTTTGTAGTTTCTAAATCCATCATAGTCTTCGCTCGTTCCTTTTAGCTTATGAACGTAGAAATAATCGATGCCGTTTTTTTCTTGGGTTAATAAAGTACGGTTAAGTTCAAAAACAGGCGTTTTCCCTTGAACACTAAGATTATAGTTTTTCTTAACATTTTTACCTTCAAACCCAACAGCAAATAAACTAATGGCAAGTGCTGCAAGAAGGATTGCGAATAAATTAATAAATAAGCCGTTTAAAGAAAAATATTTGATGATACGGCGTAAGTAAATATTACTTGTTTCATTAACACTTTTCTCTACTTTTGTGTTTTCTTTTGCTTGAACTTGTGCATCTTCTAAGACCTTACCGTCTTCAAGTTTAATAATCCGATCGGCATAGAGACTTGCCTTTTTGATATCGTGTGATACCATAACAATCAAACGTTTTTTGCTTTCTTCTTTAAGAATACTAAAAACATTCAAAGCATTCTTCTTATCAAGCGCTGAGGTTGGCTCATCTAGAAACACAACAGGTGTTTCTTTAATTAAGCTACGGGCAATCGCTACCCGCTGCTTCTCACCACCTGAAAGGTGTTTTACTTTACGGTTAATAAAGCCTTTCAAATTGAGCCGTTCAAGTACTTCTTCAAAATTAAGATTACCGCCGCTAAGTTCATTAACAAACTTAAGATTTTCCTTAACGCTTAAACTATCAAAAAGCTCTCCGCCTTGGAAAACAAAAGACGATCCTGTCCTGCGGTATTCAATAATGCCTTGCTCAGTTTTTGGTAAACAAACATCGTCAACATAAATCTTGCCCTCATACCTTGTATCCATGCCACCAATAGCATTGAGAATTGTGGTTTTACCACATCCGCTCTTACCATAGATGACAATAAGACCGGTATCAGGAAGTGTAAGATTTAAGTCTTTAATTACATAATCACTACCGCGATAGGCTTTGTTAAAATTTTCTATTCTAATCATCTTATAAATCCTTAATGATATCGATTGGTGACTTCCGCATGATTTGTGAAACCAAAAATACGATACTACTAATAATTATTAAATAACAAAAACCTAGCCACCCCAAGTAGCTTTCCGTGCCGATATAATAAAACCTAAAAGCAATTTTTTCACTATCAGATGTGAAAACTAAGCTTTTAAGAATTAATGGATAAATAACCTGTGTGAATAGTATTATTGAAATAACACTAATTAAGATATAAAAGAGCGTTTCAAGTAAATACGGCATAATGATATCTTTTTTGCTTAAACCAAAAGAATATTTAATACCAATCTTCTTCTTTTCCTTGATAAGTAAGAGTCTGTTCATCACAAAGAAATAGCTTGCAAACACAAAAGCAAAAACAATCATTATTTCAAGCATTACATATTTAAAAGATGCAATCTTTTCTTTGACGATTTTAGCATAAAAAAACATCTCGTTTTTGATTGCTTCATTCTCAAGAATCTTATTGTACATCGGATCACTTGTTTCAATAATTGCCCGCGATCCTTTTAGGATGTCTTTCTTTTTTGTGAAAAAACTTTCTGAAAGGTATACAGTATCAGTAGTTGTATTAATAGTTTTCTTTACTAGTGATACGATACGATAAGGCGCCATTGAAAAAAAAGCAAACTCTGCTGTTCGTCCGTCCTTAAACCCAACACTAACATTATCAACAGCTTTTTTATATAAATTATCAGAAACAACAATCCCTTGGTCATCAGTTAAAATATAGCCCTCTGGTTTGTCTTTTGTTATCATAACTCTTCCAACCTTAACTTCTGTAAAAGGATGGATAGCTAGTTTAGCAGTCAAATAGTCATAGAAGTAGTGCATGTTTTTAAAATAATGTTCGTATGATTTTTCATTAAAAACAAAGCTATTAATGTAAGAGAGGCTTTCTTTAAAAGCGGTCATTTCTTGGGGGTCACTACTAGATATGTTTAAATCGTCTTTACGTTTTGTTTTGATGGTCCCAACAATCCGAAAATCGATGCCGCCAATTTCAACGATTGTGTTAACAGCAGAGCGCCCCTTAACTAGATTAAAAGACTCGTCAGCAAAATCAGTAATCAAAATTTCGTTTGCTCTTTCTGGGAGCCTGCCTTCATAAAGAAGATTATCATCATCGATTTTTTGGTTTTCAAGAGAAATGATGCTTTCAATCGTTTGGCGAAACGCTTCCTTCTGAGGCAACGTCTCTCCCTCGATTTTATAATATACATCGTACTGCTTTACGAAATTCGCTTTTGGGTATTTGTGCTTTAAAATCTCAAAGTGATCAATATCTGATTCGGTTGGGCTTTTCTTTTTCTCAATTGGAAAATAATTCATGTTCCCACGCTTTTCATAGCTAACGGTTACATAGTAGGAGTTATATTTCCTTTGGTATTTAGAATAACCAACACCAACTTTATAAAAGGTTAGGCTCGCGACAACAACTCCTAAAGCCGGAATCAAAAGCGTTATTAAAAGCATCGAAATTAACCGTACAAGGTTGTTTTTAAAAAGCCTAAACAGTTCAACAAACTGATTTTTAAACTTATAACTAGTCTTTTTAAAAACTGGCTTTTCTTCCGTATCCGCTTCAGAGTTAGGTTTACTATCTTTAATAATTACCCCTTCTTCGATTTCAATAATTCTGTCAGCATATTCTAAAGCACTATCATAGTTATGGGTAATAACGATGACTAGCTTATCTTTGGAGATAAGCTTCAAACTATCAAAAACCTGACGCTCATTAAGTGAATCAAGGTTCCCTGTTGGTTCGTCAGCTAAAACCAACTGACTATTTTTAACAACAGCACGAGCAATCGCTACCCTCTGCTTTTGCCCGGCAGAGATTTCTGTTACTTTACTATCAGCAATATTTTCGATATCGACAAGCTTAATCGTTTCTTTAACTTTATTTTCTATTTCTTCTTTTGTTAAACCTTCACTGTTAAACTTCAAAGGGAAAACAATATTTTCTGAAACTGACAAGTTTTCCATTAAGTTATAATCTTGGAAAACCATCCCAACATAAGAACTACGGTATAAGGCCTTTTCTTTTTCGCTGAGTTTAGTGATATCAACACCACCAATTAACACGCTACCATTTGTTGGGTTTTCAACACCTGCTAAGATATTTAATAGGGTTGATTTTCCACTTCCAGAAACGCCCACAATAAAAACAAGACCTGTTTTTTCAAAGTCGAGTGTAACATTTTTTAGTGCTTCAACAGTACTATATTTCGTTTTATATGTTTTTGTTAACTCACTAATCTTCATTGACAATACCTCTTGAATTATACTATAAAAAAGATTTTTTACGTAAACTAAATCGGCAAAAAATAAAAAGCGTAATAGCTAAAATACTATTACGCTTAAAAATTATTTTTCTTGTTTCATATTTTTGATGATTGTTTCAAGAGGTTTTACGAGGGCCTCTTTCATAAACCAAAAGCCAAGGTCATTTGGATGAGCACCATCAACAGTTGCCGATTCTTTCATGTTTTTCGGGAAAAACGTTGAACCATCAATGAAATAAACATTGTTGTCACGCTTATTCTTGAAAGTCGTATAAGTTTCCTTAATTAGTTCTTTTCTTCGCGTATCAAGAGTGCTTGGAATAAATATTGGCTTACTCATGATAATTACTGGAAGATCTTTATGAATTTTACGAATAGTTTCGAAAAAGGCTAAATGCGTAGCTTTGAGCTCGACAATACTATGAGCGTTGTGATCATAATCTAAAACGAAAATAGTTCCTGGAGCTTCACTAATTAACTTTGCCATTTCCTGTTCACCAAAGCACGATCCCGAAAATCCAAGATTCACAAAATCAAAATCAAATTCGCGGCTCAAAATAGCGGGGTAGCTATTTCCAGGGCGCGATGCACACCCGCCTTGAGTGATACTCGATCCATAAAAGACAACTTGACCCGGAAAACTATATTTGGTTCCTTCCTTTAAAATAGCCCCTCTTTCTAAGCCTATCTCTAAATCTAAAACTTCATTATATAAAGGCAAATATAGTACATATTCTGTTGGCTTAGCTTCAAGATCTTTAGCGATTGAAATAAATCCATCAGTAAAATTAAGCGGAGGAATAAAGGATTTAATATACGTATAAGTCTTACCTTTTTTTCTGTATAAATCAAATCCACTAACACCAGTTAACGGCATATGTGAAAAGGCATTATACTTTTCCTTGACTTTTAAATGAATAACTGTTGAATTGGTAATGAAATGGATTCTAAGTCCCGAACTCATCTTACCAATTTCTGCAAGGTTTTCAGAAATTGGTAAAAGACGTTTTTCATCAATTCTTTTAAAAGTGTGCGGCTCTTTAAAATAACCATATAAAGTAAAAGGAGCTCTTTTAGCGTCGTAGAATTTAATATTTTCCATTTTCTTTCCTCAGAATTATTTTACTCTTATTTACTTTTTGAATCAAGGCTTTTTAAATATCCCTATCGATTTTAAGTAAATCGTAAAGTTTATCAACGCCTCTATTTCGTTTTTCAGTCCTTATATACTTAGATAATGATTTATAAACTAAAAAAGTCGTAGCAGTAGTAATCGCCGCTAGTAAAAAGTTAAAAGGTATTACTGCATAATAAATGTATTTATCGAGGTAATTCGTTTCGTTAACATTTTTAATGAACGTTGCCTTTTCAAGAATTCCAATAAAAGGATAAATATTTCCATTAAAGAACAGTTTGATGTAAAAAGGCGCGAGGATATATTTATTTATGATAATCGCTGTCATTACCCATACGATAACACCCAGTACTAGCGAATATATCGCTCCTTTAAATGTCCGATATTTTGAATAGAGGTAGCCACTTGCTAAAACAGAAAGCGCACCAATCATAAAGTCAGCAGCCTCACCAACAACAAAGGTCCGCGTGAATGGAAGTTTGATAAGAAATCTTATTAAAACAACAATAAATCCACTGATAGGATCAATACTAAAACCAATAATATAAGCAGGAATATTAGATAACTGAAATTTTAAAAATGTTGGAAAAAGCGGAATCGGAAATGATAAGGTATATAAAACAGCACTTAGCCCGCCAAAAATAGCTGTTACAGTTAAGTTGTTTAAGTTTCTTTTTTTGCGGGTTCTGAATTTAACTATAATAACAAAAAAAACAATTGTCAAGATTGCTAAGCTAAACCATACCCACTGAATAATATTTTGATGTTTGTAAAATTCTTTTAAAATCATTTGCATAAAAAAATGTTTGCTCCAAGGCAAACAAAAAAGATTTTTCTTCTCACATCTAGACTATACTATCGGTTAAGGAGTTACCTTATCAGCTTGCGCTTGCAGACTTTTACTGCCGGTCGGGATTCACACCCTGCCTTGAAGATAATTAATTATACTATTGTTTTCGCTGTTTGTCTATCAAAACTAAAACTTTACTAAGCATAAAGGTAATTTTATGGTATACTAATTCAAGAGGTAAAAAAATGGATAAAAATATCGAACTAAGCACTCTAAGCCAAGAGGAAGTTAGAATACAAAAAACTAAAGAATTAAGAAAACTTGGGGTTGATCCTTTCGGGATGAAATTTAACAGGACAACAAATTCTTTAGAAATCAAAAATAAATACAGTGAAGATAGTAAAGAAACACTCGAAGAAAAAAATGTTACTATAAAAATAGCTGGACGCATCATGAGTTTACGAAACCAGGGAAAAACTGCTTTTCTTCATCTCCAAGATAAGTTCGGGTTAATTCAAGTATACTTAAGAAAAGATATTCTCACAGAACTTGAATGGGAAACATTTAACTTAGCAGATATTGGCGATATTATTGGTATCGAAGGACTCGTAATGCGCACAAACCACGGCGAGTTAACAGTAAAAGCCAAAAAGTATTTTCATCTAACCAAATCATTAAAACCGCTTCCTGAAAAATTTCATGGTCTCCAGGATAAAGAAAAAGCTCGGCGGATGCGTTATGTTGATTTAATCATGAATGAACAAAGTAAATTAATTGCTTTAAAAAGACCGAAAATTATTAGGGCTTTCCAAGAGTTTTTTGATGAACGGGGGTTTGTTGAAGTTGAAACACCAATTCTTCAACCAATTCTTGGTGGAGCCAATGCTCGTCCTTTCGTTACTCATCATAATGCTCTTGATATGCAGTTTTATCTACGAATAGCAACAGAACTCCCCCTTAAGAAATTAATTGTTGGTGGGTTAGAAGCGGTTTATGAAATTGGGCGACTCTTCCGCAACGAAGGAATGGATGCTACCCATAATCCCGAGTTTACAACGATTGAAGCTTATCTTGCTTATTCTGATATGGAAGGCATGATGGATCTGGTTGAAAGTTGTTTTGAATCGATCGCTTTGAAAGTCAATGGTACAACCATTGTCCACGTAGATAATCAAGAGATTAACCTTAAAAAAGGATTTAAACGTGTTCATATGGTTGACGCAATTAAAGAAAAAACAAAGATTGATTTCTTTAAAGTGAAAAGCGATGAAGAAGCAATAAAACTTGCCATTAAGCATAAAATACCTTTACAGAAACACGAAATGTCTTTTGGTCATATCGTTAACTTATTCTTTGAAAAATACGTTGAGGAAACATTAATCCAACCAACATTTGTTTATGGGCATCCGCTTGAGATTAGTCCTCTTGCGAAGAAAAATCAAAAAGATCCACGTTTTACTGACCGCTTTGAGTTATTCATTAATAAACATGAATATGCTAACGCCTTCTCCGAACTTAACGATCCGATCGACCAAAAAGAACGGTTCGCAAAACAGCTCGAAGAAAAAGCAAGCGGTAACGATGAAGCTACTGAAATGGATACTGACTTTATCGAAGCTTTGGAATATGGTTTACCACCAACTGGTGGCTTAGGGATTGGTATCGATAGAACCGTTATGCTTCTTTTAGAAGTTGATACAATTCGTGATATTTTACTTTTTCCGCACATGCGAAATAAATAAAAAAGTTAAAGATTTATTTTAAACTCTAAACATTTAAAAAGGACTGATGCCGACAATCGGCTCAGTCCTTTTATTTATTAGTTTTCGTGTTTCTGTCCAAGAAGATGTCTTTTAATAATCGAGCACTCAACCTCCATCGTTGGTGTAAGGTTAGTCAAAGATAAATCTTTCTCGGGGTTGATGTTTGCTTCGTACTTAATGATTTTGTTTGTTAAATATTCAACCATTTTTTCTTTCTCAAGTTCATTAATAACCCTTGGAATAAACATCGTATGAACTTCATCGAGTGTTTGTTTATCATTTTCAATCATCGATAACTTATCAACAACCATCAAGTATAAAAAGAATGGTTTATCAATTAGCTTTAGTGTTTCTTTATCAAAATGCATCCATTCTTCAAAACTCAAGAAAACTTCTGGCAAAAATTCTAATACGCCTTGATAGGTTTCTTTAGCAATCGTTATAAAGTCTTCTGATACTTCTTTATTAAAGTTATCGGTTAAATAATAAACTTCTTCGATCAAGTCAAGGCTTTTTTTGAAAGTAGTTATTAACTCATAAGTTACTGGACAACTTTTTTTCATAAAACTTAAAACGCTTTTTTTATCTGTGAGGAAATGTTTAAAATCATTAAAAAGAGTTTTCATATTTATTTTTTCACTTTAACTGGCTTATAATAACGTCTAAACACCTGGCGTCCGCGTTTATTGAAAGGAGCGTTTTCTTTAATTATTTTTCTTAAGGTTTCTGGGTCCCCTTCAATGATATCATCTTTAACAACGATAAAACCATTATTTTCCTGGGTATAAAAATAAAAATACTTTTTTGTTTCACACACTAACTTTAGTTGTTGCCAACTAAGAGTTAGTCTTCCTTCGATAGCGGAGTTATTTCGTTCGATTTTGTGTTTTGACACTTCAATCGTATCAACTGATTTTTTAATTTCTGGGGTTTCTTGTTTAATAACATCGTTTACTCGCATAATTAGAATTAAAGGAATCATCATCAAACAAAAAGCTGAAAGTACCCAAGGAAAAACAATATTCATACCTTTTTGTTCAGCACGAAAAGTATTAGTTATCGAAATACCTAAAACTACGGCTGTAGCAATAAATATTAAATATGGCGAGAAAGTACTCGAAAACATATAAAACATGTAAAACTTAAAGCTCAGTCTTCGGGAATATTTTGTCCGGGAAATTACTACATCTTTTTTTGCCACTTTGTCCCTCCTTAATACGAGGACATTATATCACTAAGGAAAGATATTTTCAACCGAAAGTTTAAACTTTTTTTAATCTATGTGATTAACTTCAGATTTTGTCTCAATCTATTAACACGTGATTTTGTCT
>CAUTZD010000013.1:0-36328 GCA_963542825.1 uncultured Acholeplasmataceae bacterium
TATTTCTTAATGATTTCATTAACTAAAGGATGACGCATGACATCGTAATGCGAAAAGTTAATAATTTTTAAACCTTTAATATCTTTTAAAATATCGATGGCATCAACAAGCCCCGAATCTTTATAATTCGGAAGATCGATTTGGGAAATATCGCCTGTAACAATCATTTTCGAGTTGAAACCAAGCCGCGTCAAAAACATCTTCATTTGTGTTCTCGTTGCATTTTGCGCTTCATCAAGAATTATTAAACTATCATCAAGCGTCCGCCCACGCATATAAGCAAGTGGCGCAATCTCAATTTTCCCAATTTCAATCATTTTTCGAAATGTTTGTTCGCCAAGCGATTCTCTTAAAGCATCATACAAAGGAATTAGATACGGGTCAATTTTTTCTTTAACATCGCCTGGTAAAAACCCTAAACGTTCACCGGCCTCGACAACAGGACGTGTAAGAATGATTTTGTCAATTCTTCCTTCTTTCAGTAAACTAACTGCATACATTACAGCGAGAAACGTTTTTCCAGTTCCTGCAGGACCTACTGCAAAAACTAGCGATTCTTTTTTCATTGCCTTAAGATATTCGTTTTGCGTTAAGGTTCTTGGAAAGATTTGCTTTCCATCTTTAGTTGTCAAAATAACTTGTTTATTTAAATATAAATCAATCAGCGCTTCCGCTACGCCTTTTTTAACAGCATAAATGATATTTACTAAATCGCGGCTAGTAATCTTGACGTTATGGTCAAAAAGAATTTCCAAAGTTTCAAACAGTTTTACTAAGGGCTTATGTTCGCTTTTGAACTCATTAACTTTTACTTCGCCCATTTTAATGAGAATTTCGGTTTGAAAATTCTTCTCGATCATCATCGTAAAATGACCATCAAGACTAATAAGTTTATTTTCATTTTCAGGATTTTTAAATTTATAAATCGTTTCCATCAAATAACCTTTCTCTTAAGTATACTACATTTTTAAAGAAAGAGATAAAAAACAAAGGAAAAAAGCAATAAAAACAAAGGGGACCTAGCCAAATTAACCGTGACTAAGTCCCTTTAAATTAATACTTTCTTTTCTTGAAACGACGCTTACGTGCTGCTCTTTCCTTTTCTTTGCGGATTTCAGCAGGCTTACGATAAAACTCCTTTTTGCGAGCTTGTACTAAAGTGCCAGCACGCGAAACTTCACGCTTGAAACGTCTAATAGCGTCTTCGATTTCTTCGCCTTCGCGAACGATAGTTTTTGGCATCAATAATCACCCCCTCACAAAACCATAGTTATAATACTCTAAAAGTAGAAAAATGTAAAGATTTTTTTGTGAGTAGAGTTTCTTATCATAAAAGTTATCATCAAATTGGCAAAACCTCTTCTTTTTACTGATTAAATATGTTCAAAATAAATATACGATATATTTTATTTGGACGTTTTAAACAAATTAATATAATTAAATATATTCAATTATTTGATTTTATTATGATTAATAGCCAATAAAATCAACATTCCAGATGACAAAACCACCAGGAACTAAGTTAAAGAAAGTATTTTCAAACGTATTATTAACTTCGTTATATCCTTTTTTCCATATCTCGACGCCCTTCAAGCAATATTCGGGTATTCTGTATGGTGTATCAATAATCTTCATGATGTCAAAATAAGGTAAACCTTCTCCAGGGTTTATAAATTTGTAGTGATCACCTCCATGCCAGATTCCACCTTCATTAATAGGATGTTGCTGTTCAAGCTGTATTGCCTTTTTAAAATCATATGTAACAAATAAACTAATACTCTTCATATCTTTATTTATAAACCATTTTTTATTAGAATCACTACCTAAAGTGATTTTAAACTTATAATTAGGATATTTTATTGTTTTATAAACAGGTTCAATAGGATCATCATCCCCTTCGACATGTTTGATTTTCCCATACACTTCAACAAGTTCGGTTTCCTGGATATATTTAGTACCATTATGGTAATCAAGTTTAACACGTTCTACTTCTTTGTTGTTGATTTTTAGAACAAGATATGGGACAATCGCACCTTCGCCTTCCCAGTTATAATGTAGAAAATGATTTAAAGTAACACTACTAACATTTAACGTAATCTTATTGATTCCTTTTTTGAGATTATAACTTGTAAGTTTCTCAGTATCGATATTAGCGCCGCTTCCTTGGAAAAAGTCGCTAGGCTCACTAGCATTATCGCAATCGAATTTGATCGCCTCCCAGTCTGGTCCTGACCAAACAACATTTGCAAACTGCGTTGGTAAATCTTTAGGATCACATTCAAGTGCAAGTTCTTTATATTCAACAAATGCACTTGGCTTTTTAGGTTCTGGTAAATTTTCGGTTTTGGTGCTTGCTGTTCTTATAAATATTTCCGAATACTTATTATTATAATTCTTCCAGTTCTGACGAAAATCACCATTATACTCTGATACCATTTTGCCAGGAGCTTTTAAAAAGTCTTTTGCACTCAATACTACTTTATTCTTAGTGCATCCGCCTAAGACTAAAGAGATAGTTAAAGCAAACATTAGAATTAATAGCTTTTTGAATTTCATTTGTTTTATTCCTTCCTTCAGTATTTATTATACCTCTTTTTATCGATGCTTGAGTTCATTTTTAATTTCATTAATTTTATCATTAAGTTTATCTTTTCGTTCTTTTCTTGAAAGCCTAGGCGGTTGTTTGCCAACACCGTGTAAGTTAAACTTAAAGCCCCAGTTGTTTTTAGCGTCAAGTCGTTCTTTTTTGAGCTCGTCTTTAGCGACACGCTTAATCGCTTTATTTTCTTTATGCTTTAAAAGCCCAGCACTAAGACTTTTACCAAGGCTAGTTTTCTTAAGTCCCGAGAATAGAAGGCCCATTCCACCGCCAACAAGACCTCCAAAAATACCGCCCTTTTCAACAGCTCTTGAAAGACCACTCAATCCACTACGTAGTTTCCCTGGTTCTTTCATTTTGTTTTGAACAAGACTTTGGTATTTACCGGCTCCTGATTTCAAGAGATTACCGGCAACGCTACTCGCACCACGCGATCCTGCCAAAGCAAGTGAGCGTGATGCGTCTTTAATTCCTGGCGCGCCAAGCGAAGCTTTAAAACCTTTACCAATATTATTTAGTTTATTAAACTTCCCAAGCATGGCTTTGCCTTTATCTTTACTAGCTAAAGCGCCAAGTCCTAAAACACCAG
This sequence comes from uncultured Acholeplasmataceae bacterium, assembly GCA_963542825.1. Taxonomy (GTDB): domain Bacteria; phylum Bacillota_I; class Bacilli_A; order ML615J-28; family CAG-698; genus CAUTZD01. The sequence continues at coordinate 3,189 of CAUTZD010000013.1, forward strand.
CACCAAGTTTTGCCCCCGCTCCCATGATCCGCCCAGCTTGAAGCGCTGACATCCCTTCTGATGATGCTAAATTATTACTAATAATTGAAGTTAATAGCTGATTTCCTTGATTGACGGCAATCGCTCCACCGCAGGCAACAATCATCCTAAGAATCGAATTATAAATAGATTCTGAAAAAAGTCCGGTATTAATGCCACTAGTTATTGCGTTAATTGTCTTTAGAAGAAATATATAAGCATACAAAGCGACAATATTTCCAACTACCGCAATCATCTTAACAAGCACCTGCTGACGCCACACTTCAAAGCGTTTACCATCATCAAGCGGAAACGTCGCTGCAAAGCTCGGTCCCGTGACGAACAAAACAAATAAGTTAACAAGTCTTGCTACGGCATTGATTGTCATCATAAAGAAACATATAAATAAAACTGTACCACCAACCAGTGCCGTCCCAAAATAAAAACCACGGTTCATAAAGCCGTTAAAGTTGCTGTCCCAGCCTTCAACCCCAACAACATCCCATTTGATTTGCCTGAAATCATTGATGTAAACAAAACGTTTGTTAGTACGACCAAAATATGTATCGCGTTCGTAAGAAAACACTGACCGATTAAAATAGTCGTAAAGGCCTCTAAAACCGGAGTCTTTAGGAAACTGACCATTTTTTCCGTGTGGACCTATGTTAAAGCTTCCATCAAAACTTCCATTTTCGTTGCGAACTCTCGTTTCATCGAAAAACGAAGTAAAAATATTAAAAACTGAGGTATGTTCGTCCTTCCCAATAATAACAGTTGATATTGCATTGAGAAACTGCGTAACTGTATAAATCGCTACCATAAAAATGATTGGTGTAAAAATCATCGTCACAACAGATTTGGAAGCAAGCATTATCGTCTTCTTGTGTCCTTCTCCTGTATCACCGCGAATCGCATTAGTAATAATTCTGATGATTGTTGACAAAACAAAAATAACAATCGCAACTGCTAAGGCTACACCGATAAATTTACCAACTGAAAAGTTGCCGCCAACAGAATCAAAATTTCTGAAAAATAATCTTCCAATAATTGAATCTTTGTCGCCAGAGAAATCATATCCAAGTTCATAGTTGTTCATCGAGCCAATCGGTTTAATTCCAATAAGCTGTGAAAAAAGAATTTCACAAATTTCTGCTAGCTGATAAAGAGTAACAATTAACTGATATAAAACATCAGAGAAAAAGTTGTCAAGTTTTGTATCAATACCAAGTTTTAAAAAGATCTTCATCGTTTCCTCATGTGTTTGATTCTACTTTTAATAATTTCAATATAACTATATTTTCTTTTTGTAAACGGATTACGATTATATGAAAATATTTTGATACTAGCTACTGTTAAAATTGCTATTAAACTAACAAGAAGGAACATAAATAAAACAATATTATTAAGAATAAACTTCGCAGGTTTCTTACTAATATATGATTTCAATATAACTTCATAAACTGCTGTATTACCAAATTCATCGGTGACGTTAACTATATGAGAACCAAAGTCCTCAATTAACTGATCTTTCTTATAAATCTTACCATCGACTGTAACAGTCAGCTTATCAGATTTAATCATAAAAGCTTTACTTATTTCCTGGGTTTTAAAAAGCTTTATAAGTTCATTATTTCCTTTGCCATTTGATACTACAAGATAAGGATTATCGATATTTTGCTTGATAGTGAAAGTTAAAACTTCTTTGTTTTTATACTTATCAGTAAAAATTAGTTCGTACTCACCATCAAAAGTAATTGGAATTCCCATTTCATAGTGGTTATTAAACTTATCGGTGCAAACGATACTTTCGTCTTTCCAACTAAAGATGGCTGGTTTATTGGTTTTGTCACCTTGGAAATTTTTTGTGATTTCCGGAATCTTAAATCTTAAATCAATCGTTTTTTCAACTGTTTCATTAAATTCATTGATAAGCTTAAGTTTCTTAACTCCATCAGTTGTAATACTAATTTCTGTTTCATTAACTTCTTCTTCGTTAATAAAACACTTAAGAGCTACCATCTCTTCATCACAAAATTTTATTACTACAGGCTTATTATAAAACTCTTCTGTGATAGGTTTAAGTTCTTTTGATATAACTTTAATATCTGGTTTAGTTTTAACAAGATAAAATTCGGTTTTATTTTCGTTGCCAGCAGTATCGATTAAAACAAATTCGTGTTTCCCAAAGCCTACTATTTCTTTACCTTTATAGTAACTGTTTCCATCAAGTGTTGCTATGACATTTTCTTCTGTCCAAGTAAAGAAAACAAGTTTGTTACTATGTTTAAACTCATTAAGACCTACTACATCATATATAGGCGGTGTTTTATCAATTGTTATCTTAACTTTTCTAACATTACCAAAATCATTTTTTACCTCTAGTATATATTCACCTTCAGAAGTTAGTACTGTGTCTTCTTTAATAATTTGTTCATTAAGAACATAAGTATTTTCATGCTTGGAAACTTCCAAAGTAACACATTTATTTGTAATTATCGTATCGTTATAATTAATTTTACCGTCTACAAACAGTTTATATACTGGTAGTTCGGAACTGATTGAAAAATTAATTACCGTTGTATTTTTTGCTTGATCGAAAAGCTTAAACTCATAATCACCTGATAAAATTATTTCACTTCCGTTTCGGTAAGGAGAACCGTTTAAAAATCCTTCGCAGCCTAGTTCCTGCCACATAATTCTGACAATTTTATTCGCTTTAAAATGTTCATTTAATCCTATGACTTTTATTTCTGGCTTGGTTTTATCAAGTAACAAAGAGTATTTAAAACTATTATTAAAAATATCAATAAATTCAATCGAGTATTTTCCTTCTTTCGCGATAGTATAAGAACCGTCTTCTTTTGGCCTGTACAAATATTTTTCAATAACCTTTGTCTCAAGATTTGTGATAGTAACTGCTTTTAAAAACTGACTTTCCTTATAAAAACAAGTAAAATCATCACCTGTTATTAGACCGCCTTCAGGAACCATAAGTCCCGTTTCATCATTTTCCCAAGTAAGTTTATAATTAATTTTATTGTAAATGACATTTGCTAGAAGAAACTTCTCACGAAGATATACATAAAAAGTATTTTCAAGTTCCAAATCATCAACTACTCTAACTTCATTTAAGCCTTCTTTGTTAGTAGATTCACCTGGCTTTTTATATTTATTGTTAACAAATACTTTGACAGTATTTTCTGTTTCAACAAGAAAAGGCTCATTTGTTACAAAAACACTCTTACTATCAACCTCCTCTTTTGCTAAAATTTCTTCACCACGTAAAGCCTTGAGGCTAAAGCCTGGTTTAGCACTAACTATCATGAAAACGACTTTATTTTCATTTTGAAAATTATCTTTAACTGTTACTACATATTTGGCTTTCTCACTAACACAAACCGATTTTAATAAATCGTTTTTACTGGTTATATACTCTGTTTCGGTTTTTTCAAAATCAGTTTCCTTTGATTCAGTAATTGTATAAATATATTTTTTATGAGGATTCAAAACTTCATATTTGACAGGGTAGCGTGTTTTATACATGCCATTCTTTAGGTAAGTTAAATCTAAATAGTCTTCCTTCAAATAAGAAAGATTGATTTTGATGTCGCGGTTATCTATTTCAAAAAAGAACTCACTTTTACTGCCACTGTTTTGGTAATTTAAAACTAGTTTATAATTACCATTCATACTAATTTTTTCACGTTTTTTATAAGTACATAAAAATTCATCATTTCTGTATAGAAAAGCACTAACATTTAATGTTTCATCCCAGGACAGCATCACTGGATTACGTGTTTCAAGTTTCGAAGAGTTATGATAAACCATTTCACCATCAACAATTTCAAAAAGCTCACCAACGGGCGCCGATTTATTAAAATTAAATTTAAGAATTTGTGTACTATTATTTAAATCAGCATAATAGATTTTGTACTCACCATCCTCGGTCAAAAGATATTCATAACGGCTACTTGTAAAACGGTAGCCTTTACCATCGGTTAAAAGTTCTCTATCATTGAGAAAAACTTTTAGATAATCTAGTTTATTTGGGAAAAGCGGTTTTGAAAAAACAAGGTTCTTTCCAAGTAAAAGACTTTTAAATTCATCACCAACTTTAATCTTTTCTAAGTGGTCATAAGTATTAATTTTAATCTCATCAGTGATGATTGTGAAATTTTTTGAACACGGGTAATCAACAACTTGAGGGTATACAGTCATTTTATAAATACCAGACTTTTTAAAATAATAAGTTCCTAAAAAAGTCTGGTAGTAAGGATCGATAAATTTTTCAAGAACATGAGGAACAGATGTATACTCGTGCCAATAAATTACTTCTTTGTCACTGTCTTCTTTTTCCTGATACTCAATTTTAACAAGCGGACACCGATAATTGCCATCAAGATTCTCGTCTTTATAATACTTAATTGTTAGCGGATAGTTTCCTGAAGGATTTGATACCATATCATCGGGTATCGCAATAGGAGCTTTATTTGGTTCTTGCACCTTAAAAATTTTAGCCTTACCAACATACATACCAAAAAAGCAGCCAGGAATATACGAATTAATCGTTTTTTCAGGATTGAGAAGTGAGCGCATGCGCCAGTAGGTATATAAAGTATAGGTTTTTGTATTATATGTTTGTCCTTCGTCAGTTTTAAAAAATTTTGTTTCAAGGTGTGAGTAGTCATCAAAGTTAACAACATCAACATAATTTTTTAAAGTAATAAAATCATTTGGGGAAATCAAAATATTGATGTTGGGTTTACCACCAACTTCTCTTCCGACATAAAATACACCATCTTCGTATTTATCTTTTTCATTGTATATAAATGTATCCTCTTCGCGAATTATGAGCCGTAAATCACGAGCAATACGTTTTTCTTTCATCTCGTTTATATCATCTTCACTTGTAAAAAACATCGGCTGATCCTGTAAATCAAAATAAAGGGTAGCATATATCGGATACTCTTCATGATATTTATAAACAGGTATTAATTTATAGTCATACCTAATAAATGTTGATTCGCCGTTATAGGTTACCCGGGGAGCATAATCAATTCTTGATGTTTCTCTTCTTATAATTTCTTCTTTAGCTTTCTCAGGGTTTACAAAATAATGGTAATAATCAACGACACAATTGTTTGCATATTCAGAGTATGAAGAACTTGGTGATTTGTAAATTGGCACTCTATAATACCATGGTTTAATTTTGTGATACTCTGGAAACCTAACATCCTGAACATCTTCTTTTACAATTCTTCTAACATGAATAGCGTTATAATAAAAATTGTTATTAACTTCGTAATCAATAGTTTTAATAACTTTGCCGTCAAAGCAGATTTGAACTGAAGGTGAACCACTAAATACTAACATATTCTTTTCTGTCTCTGTTTGATCAAGAAGAATAAATGAATTTCTTTCGATATTGTATTCAAGTAGCTCTTTAAAAAAGATGTCAAGTGAATGATAAAACTTACTTTTAAAATTATCTTTCGTAAAGTTCTCAGCTTCTTCTAGGGTTTCACAATCAATTTTAGGTGAATATGAAAGATGCATCAATGGATTTTTATTAGGCAAATTCTTACGCTCTTCCAAGGAGTATTTTTTGAAAAACGGTGCCGAGTTTTCATAAAAGATTAAATACTTATCGCTCGTATTTTCTGTTTCTAATTCATAAGCCTCAATTCTAAAGAAAAACAAAGAAATAAATATAGTAAATATAGTAAAAACTGTTTTGCTAATAAATTTCATATTACACCTCTTCTTTCAGTTATTTTGTTTAAAAATTTTTATTCTAACACATCTTTGATCAAAATATGGAACAAGTTTTGTCTTTACTAAAACGTTTGTTTTTGATAGGAAATAACTGTCACCAATAACAAGTGGCATTAACGCGACTTCTTCAGAATTTTCACTTCTATTAACGCCTTTTTGAAACCAAGCGGTAAGCTTTTCATCTTTGGTATCAAGAAGCATTTTAAAACCGAAGCTTTCGTTTTCGAAAATCTTCTGTAAAGTTTCAATATTATTTTCAAGAAAAAGAAAATGCACATCCTTGGTTTTTTCAAGTAGCGAAGAGAAGTTTTTAATGTCCATAAACGATTCTAGTTCATGTGATAAACAATAGGTTTCTTTGGTTTCCTCAAATAACAAAGTTAAAGAATATGTTAAAATAGTTGTAAGTCTATTATTGACCTTATTCTTGTTTGTCGCGATATAAATAATCGTTGGTCCTATTAAACTTAAAAGTGCTTCTTCGGTTTTTTCTGTTAATTTTAGAATGGGCACTGTTAAAAATTCGGCTAGGGCTTCTTCTGCTAGTTCTAAAATTATTTGTCCTGTTTCCTTCGTATAGTTTTTAATAAAAGCTAAGGAGTATTTTGAAACGTCTTGGTTTTTACTAGGAAAAGTTTTGAGAAAAGCACTAAAATCAAGACTTACAAGTTTATAGATATCTTTAAAAGTAAAGACGTTTTCTAAAGAACTCGACGTAGACAACTCGAAAATAATGCCTGCAAAAAGCTTAACTGTTTGGCTATAGTACTTGTCGGTTTTCTTAAGTTTAAAACCAGCAATCATCATGGCGACATCAAAAATAAACGTGTCTATCTTTTCTTCACTTATTTTGTTTAAACTTCTAAGTTTAACTAAAGGATAAAATGGATTAAATTTTATCGTTCTACTGCTATCTAAAAGATTAAGTCTTAAAACGTTGTAACTATTATCAAGAAATGTTTTAAAAGTATTTTGGTAGGATTCTTCGTAAAAGTCGCTTACAACAAAACAAGGCTTAACAGTACCTTGAGCGTTTAAACTGAGCATCGGAAAAACAAAAAACATATCCATAAGTTTAATACTTGAGGAAACAACAATTCCATGCTCGTTTTCTAAAGCATTAAAATGCAAATTTCGAGTTTTAAACCGCGAATTAATAATTATTCCTTTGGGGAAATCTTTAAAATTGTTTGTGTTAAGTGTTAAAATTTTTGGGTCATATAAATCAAAATATTTTTTAAACGGCATTCCTTCAAAAGTTTTGAAAGTATTTTTCTTCTCCTTATTTGTCATTTTGATTTTAAAAAAATACATCGCTATCAAAACGATAAAAGCAAACCAGATAAAGATAAATAGTTTATAAGTTCCTTTATCCTTAAAACTGTTAATAAGCTTTTTAAAACTAAATAGCGTTTTACGGTCAGTTAAAAGGGAACGAAAAAACGCAGCGAAAAGTAAGCTTAAAATAAGCGTTAACACCACAAAAACCGAAACTATAATACTGATTTTCTTAACGCTTTTTTTCATTACTGAAATAGTCCTTCTTGATCGTTAAAGAGATCAACCTTAAAAATAAGCCTTGTATTTGCATCAACTATTAATAAAGCTTCACCACGGTTTGCGTTAGCAAGCTGCCCTTTTTCTGTTTCTGTTAAACCGCCGTTATAACCTTTATAAAGTTCAACAACCGAATTAACATCATCGGGGTTAAGTCCAAAAAGCATCGAATACTGACAGCCGTTAATAACGGCGGTGGCTTGCGTTTTGGTCGAGTCAGAATAGCCAATAAAGTCTTTGATGTTTTGGGTAGCGATAATCATTGAACCGCCGTACTTCCTGATACGCTTTACCATTTGACTCATAAACGTTAAAGCAACCGGAAACTCAGGGTTAATAAACTGATGAGCTTCATCAATCATAATGACGATGTTTGACTTTTCTTTTTTAGAGTCGTTTTGTTCTTTGTTTTTGATGATTTCCTGCATCAAATACCGCATGAGGACAAGCATCTGACCATTGGCGACGAGTTTATTACTATTAGCAAAAAGACTCTGGAAATTTAAAACAACAAACTTATTAGTTGCCTGAAAAGTTGTTGTTCCGTTCCAAAGTTTTGCATGGATACCGCCACTGCGGAAATCTGACAAATAGATTTTAAGTTTACGGTAAGCTTCAATCTCATACTGATTCTTATTTTCCCTCGAAGCCATCTTAAACTTTTCATCAATAACACATGCAAGATCTTCAAAAATAGGAAATTCTTCTGCTGTAAGTTTATTAATATCTGTCATTTCCGTAATATTAAAATTTTTATAAAGTTCTTTAAGACTATCATTTAAAATACTGAGAAGTTCCTGATTAAGTTCAGGAATCGTTGTTTTAAAGAAAGCTTCAAGAAACTGCCGGTGCTGCGTTAGTTCTTCATATGTCTTTGTTTCCCCATCTGCAAGCGAAGAGAATATTTGAAGAGGATTAATAACTCCCGAGCGGATGCCACCAACATCAACTAAGCTTCCTTCAAGTGAACATGCGAGCTTATTATATTCATTTTCTGGATCAAGAACAAACACTTTGCAACCATCAAGAGCCTGTTCAAGCAACAACTTCTTCGAAAAATAACTCTTACCACTACCAGGCTTACCAAGAATTACCATGTTGGCGTTCGTGCGCTTTGCAAGCCTATGGTGCCACGAGTGAAAGAGATCAAAAAAGACAACACTATCTGAATATCCAAGATAGTGACCATCCAGATCAAAAAATAACCTTGAAATAAACGGAAAAGTTGAAGCTAAGGTCGAGGTTGTTAAATTCTTAACCGCAGCTTTGCAGTGATATTTAAAGTTCCATGGTAAAAAATCCATATAACTTGTGAGCTGCTGGAAAAAGAGTTTATTAACATAAATACTCGAAAGTTTAAACGTTTCATAAACTTGCCGTCGATATTCTAGGGGATACAAAATTAAAAGTTCGCAATCAAACAAGTCTTCTGAACCAATCGTCAGTTCATCAATTAAGTTTTTTAAACCACCAATTTTATAATCAAGCTCCGTTTTCATCGACTCTGTTAGGCTATTTGACAAATATCGATTATTAAGTTCAACAATTGCTCGGTTTAATTTATTGATGGTTTTTAGTTTATCAGAGCACTGAGAAAAGTTTAAAACAACCTTTGTTTCTGGTATTAGAAAAAGACTCGATAGCCACCCATTTCCTGCAAACAATTGAAGTTTTGATATAGCTGCCAATTGGTAGCTTTCTTTTTCAAACGTTATTTTGCTACTTCGCTCGTGAACCTCAGGAAACAGAAAATCATCATCAAGCGTTTCCTCATTAAAAAACACCACAAAAAAGTTTTTGAGTTTATCGTCTTTTAAAACTTCCAAGCTAAAACCAGCCTCAAGAAAAAACGGTTTTATAAAATTTATAGTATCATTAAGTTCTTCGAGCGTATTCTCAGTAATTAATAAATAAAAATTAGGCGTGAGAATTGTTTTTTGTTCATGCCAGTACTTAATCTGATCAAGTTCGTTCTCGATAATTTTTTGTTTGACAAGGCTGTTAGTATGCGCTAAGCGCTTTTCTTCGTTTTTGATTTGTCTACTAAAATCTAAAGGAACATCAACCTTTACAATTTTTCCGTTTTTTACTTTTGTGAAAACTTCTTTTAAAACCATAATTATTTGGTCCTGCCGGCTTTCATTTAGAATACCAAAATCGATTCCTTTAACTTCTATGATTCCAATAAAGTGGCTTTCATGTTTAACAGCACCATTTAAAAACACAAGACCGATATCTTTAAAGGAAAAACTTTTAATCTCGCGGTTTCTTAGAAGGTACTTAATGATTAAAAACAAAAACTGATAGATTTTAACGCCACCTCCCACTTCTATTACCATCGCAATTCCAAAGCCAATTGTCACAGAAGTTAAAATAATTCGCACAAGAAAATTAAGTTTTAAAGAAAGGAAAACCGTTCCAACGAGTCCAAACATTAAAAGAATTATTAAATCGATAATTGTTAGGTTTTTTCCAAAAGTCGTTTTAACCTCAGCTTTTGGGGGAATAATTCGTACCATTGCCTCTCCTTCCTTGTATTTTTCTTAAAACGCTATGAAATTCAGGTTATAATCGATTTTCGGTGCACTTTCAGTTAAGTTTACGAGCGTCTTTGCAAAACTATTAGATTTAAAATACGCTTGTTGCGACAGCCCTTGCAATAAGCGGAATTATTACCTGACTACCAACGATAATTCCCACTCCTAAAGCATTCCATAAAAGCTTCTTTTTGGCAGCCTGTTTGTCTTCGGCTGAGTTTGCCTGTGCCATTTTAATCCCTGCAAGAATCGCAAAGATTACACAAATCGTTACCCCGATACCAATTAAAATTGGTAAGGCTAAACCAAAGACGGCGTCGGCAATTTTGTTGTACTGCTGGATTGTTTGGTTGTTGATGTTTGCACCATCCTTAACGTATTCATCGGTTATATTCCAAAACTTGAGAATTGGTAAAATGATTTTTATAAACACTCTTTTTCCTCCTTCTTTTTTTCCTTCGCCATATATATTAATAAGCTTTTCATTTTTTACTAAAAAGAAAAAGACAAATAAAAAAGACGCCAAATAAATTTGGCGCCATTAAAAATTATTTTAAAAATCTTCAGTTTCGTAAGTAGCTTTTTTCTTGTTTTTCTTTTGAGCTTTTGCTTCAAGCTTTGCCTTCTTGGCAGCAAGTTTTGCTTGCTTCTTAAGCTCTTTTTTGCTGACGAAAGTATCATTAAATTCGCTTGCGAAAGCATCAGGATTATTTAAATCAAGACCGAATGCCTCTGCTTCCGCTTGATTGTTTAATTCCTCATGGTGCTTCCGGTCTTCACCTTGACGCATATCATCAGGAATACCAACGTTGTTTTGTTTTAAAGTCTCAGAATCGATTCCGGTTAATTCACTGAGCTGATCAACGGCATTCATTGTATGCTTTACTTCAATTTTTGAAGTATCCATACTTGGATTATAACGTTCGTTATTCTCCCCACAGTTTTGGCAGAAACGTTCGCCTTCATCAACAGGCTTACCACAGTTAGAACAGTTAAATGTCATAAAATATCCTTCCCCTATTATACTTGCTCGTTAAGCCAATCGAATACTGAGTTATCAGCAGGATTAGATGTTGAACGGCTAAGAAGCTGGAACATCTCACTAAAGACATCCATGTCGTGAATGATGACCGCAGGATTTACTGGTGAGAACTGCTTTAAAATGTCAAGTTTGGCATCACCACCAATACCGATTGGTAAAACTTTTAAACCTTCGTTGACGACAAAATCGCAGCACCGACGGGCTGGATCAACATATTCATCTGTTGGCATACCATCGCTCATAATTAGCATAATTGGTTTATAATGCTCTACAGAGTTGTCGCGATAATATTGTCTTCGCTTTTGAAGTAAATCAAGCGCTAAATCAACGCTCGTTCCAAGGGGTGTTCTGCCGTTTGCTTTAAGTGGCAAAAACCGTAATTTGTCAACGCTTGTGTAACCACAAACAACTGTCGGAGCATTACCTCCACACTGGATAATACAAATGTCGGTAATAAGCCGAGCATTTGCATCATTTCTGATTGTCTCAAGGAGGTTAATCATATTCCGGTTAACTTCATCAATTTTGACAACAGCTCCACGTCCTGATTGCTCAGTTCCCGCCATCGAACCTGATGTGTCAAGAATCAAGCAAATCGGTAACTTCGTCCCACCACCAGTAGTTGATGGAACATCAAATAAACTAAAACTTTTATCTTCCATTTTTTCTTCCTTTCTTAGTATTTGATATTATTCTTCTTGAAAAAGATTTCAAACTCATTAATCCATTCACTTAAATAAGTGATACGTCCTTCTTTAAAATAGTAATAAAAGAACTCGCGCATCCGTTCTGATAAACTGAACCATATCTGCATCTCAACCGTCATTTCCTTAACGTCTGCTTGTTTTAAAGGATACGGAAAATAGTTTTTATCAGCGGCTTCAATTTCGGTATTATCTTTACTCCAAGATGGCGATTTCCTAATCAAGATTTCAAAAGCAATTTTGTTGATCGGATAATACTCATCATTAAAAGTTCTGAGACTCGTTTTCAGTTCGTTTTGCTGAAATTCTCTTTTCGTATAGTCGGGGTGACACACGGGACACGGATAATCTTCAACCTGGAAACTTCCGGTATCAATCAAAAACACTTCCTCTGGATTACGTACTAAAATATTATCTGGCTTCATATCGCCAACGATAATATTTTTCATGTGCAGGTAATTGACGATTTTTAAGAAATTGTAACAAATCTTAAAACGATCAACGTGCGTTAAACCATCGAAATTTTCATAGCGAATGTGTAAGAGATCTTTCGTATCTGCAATGTTCGGCATCACGAAACCAACGAAGTTGTTTTCATGGAAAACAAGATCGATCGGCCAGCCAACCGAAGGACTGTAGATTTTCATATCGACCATCGTTGCTAGTTTCTTGTAGTTTGTGTAGGTAATGTGCGATGGATGAAAAATCTTTACCATGTAGTTATCGTAAGTTTTATAAACGCTACCTTCACCACCAGCAATGACTTTACTTTTGTCAAGCCTTAAATATCCAAGCTTCGGAGAATAGACATAATCGAGATCATCGCATTTGATTTGATTCATGTAGTGGTCTTCTTCAAGATAAAAGGCGTTGCTTGGCTTTTCCTGTTCAAGCCTCCACTCCTCAAGTTCCCCAAGGTTATTATACTTCAAATATTGAATATTTTTAAAACTTTGATCAAGAATTTTAAAATTCTGAAAAATTGATGATGACTGAACTAAAATGTATTTTTCGCTTAAAGCTTTTGTTTTAAATTCTTTAACAAGACCATCAACTGTTAAGTAACTATTTGTTTTAACAAACCTGAGCATTTGATAGTTATCAAGAATATCGAGGTATCCTTCAAAAAGATAACCTTTACGAGCGTTTGATAAACTAATATCTTTAATCCGCTCTTTAATTTCTTCATCAACAAACACAAAAACTTCTTTACCTTTTTCTCGGGCTTTAATCATTTCTCTTAAGAGAACAAAGAAAGCCTGAAGTCCGAAAGTTTTTTCATCGATGAAGAAAAAATTCGTACTGTTAAATTTTAGTTCCATTTTAAATACCTCATAATGTCAGCAAGTGTTTTAAACTCCTGCTTACCGTTTGGTTTATCACTTGGTTGGAGGTGAAAACAGTAAGCGCTTTTCTGAGTTATTTGTCGAGGCGAATAAATACCGCTTAATAAATACCTCACATAATCTTGCTGGATCGGGGAATCAGTATCGTACTGTTCAAGCATCAAAAGATTTAAGCTTAGATCATCAGTTGAATAAGTAGCGATAATCTCTCGCAAAAACCGTTCGAGAATTTGATTGTATTTGCCTGGCAAAATCCCGGCAAAGTTTTCATAGAGCTTATAAAAGTTCTTATCAGGACCCTTCTTCCCAAAAACAAGATCGCTCGCTCCATCGCTTGACAAAAGCACAAACCGTAAATTCTTAGTTGACCCATGGCTTATTCTGAGGTGTTCAACAGCATTTGAATCAGGAACGAAAAAGGTAACGTTCGCCGCCTCAGCATTTTCGGGAGCCGAAACAATTGAAGCATACGGCGTATCGTTAACTGACTTAATTGTCGCAATAACACCATCACCAATATGACCAACGATATAGTGCTCGCCTTTCATTGCAAAAAAGAGAAGCGTTGAAGAAAGTTCACGAATATTAACATTTTCTTTAACTGCAAGTTCTCTTAGGTTTTCAACAAGATAGGTAATAATTGTTTCCTTGATAATATTCATGTTGTAATTGTGCTTAGCTTTATCAATGTTTTCCTGTTCAAAAAGCACGAGGAAACTATCAAATTTTTCAATTAAAAGTTCACAAGTAAGTTTCGTAACTAGCTCGGCACCAAACTGACTTTTTGATTTAGAACCGGCGCCATCTGCTAACGAGGCAACCATCACGCCTTTTCCTTCGAGATAATAAGTGCGGTCTTGACATGGAAGGTTGTTATCGATGTGATACCTACCAATAATATAGGATTGACTGTTTTTCCATTTCTCGATAATCATTTGATCGTCCACCCTTCAAAAGTCTTAGGATTGAGAGCTAAGCCTTCGGTGCTTGCTGTTTTAATCCTGAGAAGTGAGAAATCAATAAGCCACTTAAATAAAGCTTTATAATTATCATCAGCTATCGTCATTGGTTTTTTGATTTTTTTGAAATCAATCAACTGAGGAGACAGCTCATCATTAACAAGTGAAAACGGAAAATACGAAATGGCTTTGGTTGTACATAAATTATTGATAAGAGTACAAGCATTATCGCACTCACCGAAGTTTTCACCACCTGTCAGTATAATCACCCATGGCTTATAAAGCTTGGTTTTAGTACTTTCTATTTTCATTGTCTTATTAAGGTCATCAAGTGAAGTCACAATTGCTTCACCTAATACTGGAACCCCCCGAGCAAAAAGTTTATCAAAATCGAAATTAACATCATTATATTTCTTAATGATTAATGGATTAAGATTATCAAAAACCGTAATCGAATATTTGATGCGTTTGGTAAGATCGTTTTTTATAAGCTGTGATTCATAACTTTTAAAAGCCTCGCGAAGTTTTAAAAGGCGTTCGCCTTTCAAAACGGCAGAGTTATCAATAATAAAACTAATGAGTAAAACTTCAGTTCCTAATGCTTTTTCTTTAGGTACCTGAACTTCTTTTTCCCCAAGTTCTTCTCCTATTTCCTCTCCTTTTTGTTGACTATCAAGCTTTTCAATTTCTTGTAAATTCCAAGCTTTAAGTTCGCCTTTTTCAAGAAAATACGCTTTATGACTAGCCAAGGTATTCTGTAAAAGATTGCGAGCGTTATCTAAACTATTAGTAACGAGAAATAAAGGAATCTTTGAAGTTTTTGTAAGAATTCCCATCGCTTCGTCATCATTTTTTCTCCCGGTGTTGATAACTTCAACAACCATACTCGCTTTTAGGCTTCGAAAAATATCTTGAGCATTTTGAACAATCTTTTGGTCACTTATTGTCTTAACTTTATTAGCAACCGTATCAAGTAAAAAGCATGATAAACCATTATCTTTTAAATGCTTAAGAAACGGTTCTTTTAAAAATTCGGTATTCTCTTTGTCAAGTGTCAAAATAACATTTGAGTCAAGAATGATGCGCTGATTTTTTTCAAGATCTAATCTCATAATTTGACTCCTTTATCTTTACTAAATCGGTCAAGAAGTTGACGCTTCGCTTCGATTCGTAAAACGACATTTTTAAAACTAATATAATCATCGCTAATCAGTTTCTTAATAATTTCATTGCCGAAACTTTGAGCGTTATCGGCACCAATCGGTGCTGAACGGTAACACACAAGCAGATTACGGTTAAGTTTATTAACCTTGTCAAAAATATTGATGCGATGCTTTGAATATGTAACAAGCATCATTCCGATAACGATATTACTAAGAGTCTTTAAAAACTTAAAGTCAAGGTTCTTCTTTGTATCCGTTAGAAGACTCGCCGTTTTATCTTCGGAAATAAAATCGATTTTTAGTTTCTTATTCGTCATATAAATCGTTAAAAGTTCAGAATAACTGTTGTAAATTTCATCGATTGTTTTCTTTGCTTCAAAGTATGCTTCGGAAATAGCTTTTTTATTTTTGACAAACAAATTATTTTTAATAATTTCTTCAATCTGCTTTTCCTTTTCTTTATCACCAGTAGCAAGAAAATACGCTTTAAGACTTAAACTCATATTTTCATATTTCGTACCATCATCATCAAAGATCGAATCGTGACTTAGAAGCTTCAAACATCCATAAGCATAATCGATTGTTTTGTTTTGAACGGTAATAAGCTCTAATGCCTTTTGAAGACTGTCAAAATCAGATTTCAAAGCAAAGGAAATATACTTTTCAAAAATATCATATTGATCTTCTTTTAAAATCTTCAAAAGAAACTCAACGATATTGTCCCCAGTAAAATATCCAGAAATCGGAACCGAAAAGAGCCACTTCCGCTTTTTATCGACGGCCTCTAAAATATCAGCAAATGTTAAAAGATGTGATTTATAAAGCTGGTTTGTCAGTCCAGTTATATCTTCTTTTAGATTATCAACATAAAGCAAAAGTTCGTTTTTTTGCTCAACAGTTAAGGCAGCGTTAGCTTCGCCTAAAATTTCGAGAGCCTTAATCAAAGCCGCTACTGATTTAATATCGTGAGTTTGGATAGCACGCCTTATGTATTCAACATAAATTAAGTACTGCTGATCAAGAGCAATTCGTTTTAAATCACCAACATTTACTTCGACACGTAAAGCCGAGGTATTGAAGTTTTCAAATTCGTTAACCCCAGTTTCTAAAAACTTACGAAGCGCTAAATCGAACTTTCGGCTAATCTCAATATCGAAGCCACCCTCTAACGCTTTTTGATTTTCACGAAGCTTTAAAAGGGCTTCTTTGGTTTTCTCAAAGTGTTCAATCTTCCGCGGATTTTGAACGAGAGCATTATAATTATTCTGGATATCACTAGCTGACTGGTTGAGTTCCTTGATTGCCTTTTCAACTTCGGAAATCTTGCTTAAAAGAGAACTACGTTCCCTATAACTTTTCTCAACGATTTGATAGTAATAATCAGGAAGTTTGAGCTCCTTATTGTGATAGACCATCATAAGGTTAAAGACAGGAAGGGTTGCGTTGATAATGAGAGCAATCGCAAGGGGAATCAAGTAAAGCTGCGTCTGCTCGAACCGCCCCACCATCATCGAGACAGCAACAGTTAGCAAACTAACAATTCCATAAGGAAGAAACATCCATATATTCAAATGGATTTGGTATTTTCGTCGATACTTTCGGTAATTATCGTAAGAAATGTTTTTACGCGCAATGTAAGAAGCGTTATTTTTTAAAAACAACACTCCTTCCACAAGCGTAAGTACAATAACAAGCATTACGAAAATCATTCCATAATCGACGATAAACTTCTCGTAGCCAGTCATCGAATCTTAACCTTTCGAACAATTAAAACAACTGTGATTGGTAAAACTAAAATTACAATAGCAACAAGGAGAATCCATAAATACATAAAGTTACGATTTTTATAAGTGAAGTTTAATACTGTTACTGTACCATCTTCATAAACGTACTTGAGTTCATAAGATCGTGGTGTCCGAATAACTGTATCCCCAAAAATCTCTTTGCCATTTAGAAACATTTGACAATCAAGTTTTTTGATAACAAGACCTGTTTCCTGAATTACTTGACCGTTAGATACTGGAAACTTACTTGGCCTAATCTCGAAATTAATTTCTTTAGTATAACCGTTTTTACCTTTGATAACAAGCGTCGACTTACCAAGTTTTGTAATAATGCCGTTATCGCGGAGTTCAAATTTACCGTTTTTGAGGCGAATCGAAGTTCCTGGAAGTGTTTGGTAATTAACTTGATCGTAATATACTGTATTCTCTTTAATAACGTAATCGGTAACTTCCGTTATATAACTAACTTTTATTTCATCTTTGAAAACTGTAAGTTTCTCAATTAAGTTATTTGATAAATTCGTAGTACCAAGATATTTGAGATTATGAATACCAATATCTCTTTTCCACTCCTTCTTGTTTTTGTAACTGATGTCAAGTTTATCATCAGTCATGCCGACATAAACTGTTTCTAAACAGTTAGCAATAAGTTCAAAGTTTTCACCACTCTTTAAAATCTCTTCAATTTCTTCGCGCGTACCAACTTCATAAACAAGCACTTCACGGAAAGCGCCATCAGCATATTTTTCATAAATGACGTTTGCACCAAGAAGACTAATTGTCGTATCTTCAGTAATAAGATTGTTTCCTTCTTGACCGTTAAGATAGTACTCGCCACTCACAATTTTCACTTTTTTGGTAACAGGGTCAATTGTTGGTTCTTGTGAATGAAGGATAAACGATGCTTTATAAGTATCGCCTATACCATCATTCGGCACAAGCTCGATTTGATATTTACCATTTTTATTAACAGTAAACGGAACCTTAGCTTCGACCCCATTTACTTTATATGTGAAATTCGCGAAATTTTTATAATCAAACTCAAAGTTTTTATCACGTTCCACACCATTAAGTTCTAAGAACTTCGGTTTTACAGAGCACTTAAGATCGCGGAGTTTGTTTCCCTTCATATCAAGGATTTCAAGTTTAACTTCTCCAAGCTTGTAAACTTCAAAAGTTGAAGTTGGATCATAAACTTTGCCATCGTACTTGATTTGATAATTCTCAGGACTAAATTCAATCTTATCAAAGAAAACTTTGTTCTCGCTTAGATTGTATTGATCACTGTTAATCTTTGGTGAAATTTTATAAGTCCGTTCTTGGGAAAGATTGCCGTTTTTATCAACAATCATAATTTTATATTCTTGAGAGTTAGTTAAAATAATATCTTCGCTACCGTTAACTTCAACGCCGTCGTTTGTCAACTTAATTTTCCATTTGTTGATCTCACTCATCAAGATCTTATAGTTACCATTTTCTTCAATGATAAAGTTTTCAATATCAGGTTTTACTCGGTAACTAAGGTTTATAACGCCTTGGAAATACTCAAGTTCTCTTGTTCTCGTTTCATCTTCTTGAGGAAATGCTGGTTTAATTGTTAATTTGAAGTTTCCATAAGTGTTAATTTCATAACCATGATCAACGGGAATAAGAACACCTTTTTCTTCTTTTTCCATCTTGTAGTTGATGGCTTTGTTGATACGGTCAAGCGTAATTATTTGACGAAGTTCGGCACCATTTAATAAAGGCACGGTCGTGTCTTTCGCTTCGAACTTAACATCAATTTTAAATTCTTGATAGAACTTTAATACCTCACCGCCTGATAACGTTTTTTGTTTACCAACAACAATAAAACGATAATTACCAAACGTTTTAAAATCATAAACTTTACTAACGATTCGATAAAATTTCGTATCATCAAGGTTTTGATGATTAAATTCACTAAGCTCTCCTTTAGCTAAATAAAGTCCTTGTGTGTTAAGAGCCTTAAGACGCTTAAACGTATCAGTTCCTGATCCGACGGTTTCGAGAAGGTCTTGGTAATTATAATTAATTTTAACTTCGTACTCCTGTTCATATCCGTTCGTACCAATAACTGTAAACTTATGATAGCCAATATCTTCAATCACAAAATCATCTTTACTATGTAGATTATTGTTAAACTTATAGTTTTCGATAACTGTTTCTGAAGGTGATAAAACCGGCTTATAACTATTGAAGTATTTGTCAACCGTTGGGTCGTTTTCAAAGTGTTCGGTAACTTTGAAATTAATAATTTCTTTATAATTATTAGCACCAGTAACATGAAGTTCGTGGTTACCAACAATCATATATTTGGTATTTGGTAAAACTGTCTCCCCATCGATTTGGTACGTTGCGCCTAAAGTTTCCCTCAAAGTGAATCCTGCAAGAAAACTATCGTTTTCCTTAACTGGTAAATTGCCTCTAACGATAAACTCATAATCTGTGCCTTCATAAGAAAGCTTATGTTTACCAAAACTTCTAATTGGGTTTTGCGTATTATCAAGAATATCAAAGTTTTCACCATCGAGCTTGAGATCGTTGAGATTTGAATCAACACGCACAAACTCAAACTTTTTCGTCTTAAGATCGTTAAGATCAATTAAATCATTATTACGATCATAAAATTTAATATCAACATGGACATTAATTCGTTTATCATAACTCTTATTATGACCAACAAGCATTAAATCATAAATTCCAGCTTCGGTTAAATCGTAGTGATCAGCACTAGGATCAAGAGGCTGACTAACACCTTTTTTCGT
This sequence comes from uncultured Acholeplasmataceae bacterium, assembly GCA_963542825.1. Classification (GTDB taxonomy): domain Bacteria; phylum Bacillota_I; class Bacilli_A; order ML615J-28; family CAG-698; genus CAUTZD01. The sequence goes on from CAUTZD010000013.1 coordinate 22,860, forward strand.
GATTGTTCCACTTGTAAATTTACCTTTGATTTTTAAAACAACGACATCGTTACTACTTTTTTCTTCAACGAAAACTGGACTTAATTCAAAGTCTTTGTCAATTGTTTCACCATCGTGCTTTTTAAGGGTAACACGGTGATTACCAATAAGTTGAATAAGAGTAGGTGTATTAGTGATATCATTACCATCAAGAAGCACCTGTTGATATCCAAATTGTGTTAAAGTGACTTTTTCTTTAAACCCATCTTGATATACATCTAAAAACTCTTCGTCTTCTAAGACGCCATTTTTAGGATGTCTTGCAATTAATTCGCCAGCAACATTTAAAGTTAATTCTTCGGTGTTTCCTAAACTGTCAGTTAAGACAAATTTAAAACTGCCTGATAAACCAAGCTGATTTGTATGAAGATAGCTGTTGTTATTAAACTTAAAAGTAAAGTGAGACTCGTAAAGTCCTTGTAAACTATTTAAGCGCGTTCTTGCTGTGAGTTTTGCGGTTTTAAGTTCTTCGATAACTTCAAGGTTAAAAGTTACATCAAAACTTTTCTCATAACCATTTCTACCAACAAGTTTAACAGTCACATGACCAAGATAAGCAAAACTATAGGTCTGGTTAAACGTATAACCATTAACCTTTTGATTATTAATATAGACTTCACGAATTCCGTTAAATACCGTTTTTTGCTCAGTTGTGAAAGTTTCATTTTCGTGCCATGGAATATCTGGCTTAACAACGAAACTTACAGGATATGACTCTTCGCCTTTACTGTCAACTAGTTTTAACTCATGATTTCCAGCTTCGATAATATCGGTATTATTGTAAGAATTGTCATTTAACTTAAATGTAAAGCCTTCTAGTGGTTCAAAATGATGACTATATTCATACTCCTGACCAGCGATAGCCGAAAACACAGGAACAGTAAGGGTAAAATGATATTCTTTGCTGTATCCACCTGTACCGACAATCTTTAACACTTTCGCACCGAAAGAATTGATTTTTTGGTTAGCATACTGATAAGTTATTGTATTTGAAGCGTTGCTTAAAGTTACGCCACTAGGATTTGACTCCATACCGCGAACCTGAAGTTCGATACCGCTTTGGTAAGTCTCACCATCGATGAACTTATTTGTATCCATTCCTTCTTTTACGTAAACATCAGGATTAACTGTAAAGTTAATTGTGAAGATATGACTATTAATTCCGGTAATTTCGATACGGTGATTACCAACTCTATTAATAGCGGTGCCACTAACATATGGCTGAGAATTTAAAGTTAAAGATTGATAGTTTTGTCCAGGAGCAAACTTAAGGGAAGGATTGTCTGTTGACAAAAAGTCTTGACTAAGTTCATCTTTAATCAAACTATCACTAGCAATTGCCGGAGCAATATAATATGTATAAGTTTTACTAAAGCTTTTATCAGAGTTATACACTTTTAAAATGTACTTACCAATAAGATCAAGCATATATTTGCCGGCAATAGTACTTAAAGCAAATTCTTCGCCATTAACAACTTTATAATATTTAACGTTTGTCAGTTTATTCTCAATCGTAATTTTGCCAATTCTTTTGGTTTGATCTTCAGGAAGAAATCCAGGAAGAGCTATAAAGTTAATTTCTTCATGGTAATCACCAAGACCATCAACTACTACTTGATAACTGCCAATATCGTTAATCTTGAGTTTACCATCAGATACTGTAGTGCCATTGACTTTAAACGGATGATTAAGTTTATTAAGCGAATATTCTTTATAAGTGTTAACATCAAGGTTTTGAACAGTAGGCTCGTTATAGCTTATTGGGAAATCGACAAATTCATGGTGAACAGTAAAATCAACTGTTTTTATATATCCACCATTTCCACGTAAAGTTAAACGATAATGAGCATATTCGGTAATTTCTTCTTCTGATACATAAGGACGCTCGTTTGTTCCAAATGGCCGGTAATCTAAGACGGCATCAGTTGTGTTTGTGAATGTAAACTTAGCAGTCGTTCCTTGAAGCGTAGCTCCTGTTAAGTTATGCGACAAGTCAGCATTTAACTGTACACCTGTGTAAACATTTGTATAACCATTTTTACCAACTAAGGTAATTGTATAAATACCGGCAGCAGTAACTTTTTGGTTAAGATTAGTTATTGAAGGAACATCTGATACTGTAACTTCGCTTACTAAAACACCATTCTTACTCTTAAGTAAAAGCTCTTTTGTATCGTACTCAGTGTTTGAAACGATTCCCTCAAGCTCTGCTTTAATTGTAAAGTTTACTGTTTCAACATATCCCTTAGTACCGAAAATCTTTAAAACATGATTTCCGGCCTCATTAACTGGAGTTCCTGAAGTATAGCTTTCACCGTTAAGTTCGAGACGGTCAACATTATTAATAGTAGGAGTTACAGGACCAACAAATGGTGATTGAGATGGATCAAGATTTTCAATTGTTGCTTTAATCGTAAAATTAATATCTGCTTGAGAGTTATCTGGGAAAACAACTGATAACGTATGTTTACCAACCTTAGTGATAGGGTTAACAATATTAAACGCTTCACCGTCAAGCTTAAAATTGTAGTGAGTTGAGTTTACCTTAACGCTACCTGTATAAATTCCCCCTTCTTCAACACCCGTTACTTCGGGGATAACGAAAAAGTTAATAGTACCAGCTTCTTCTGTCCCTTTCTTAAACCCGACTTCGTTTTTGCCTTCTTTGTTTAAAATAAAATCAGCCGTTTCAAGATTTCCATTATAGAAAAGATTTAAGGTATTAGTAACCGTAGTACCATTTGTATAAATATAATCTTCATGAAGTTTATAATCTTCAGGCAAAACTGTAAAGTAGTATTTCTTAGAATAGTTATTAGTTCCAAGTATTTCGAGCTCGTGAACTCCAACAGGAATAACAGTTCCTGAATAAACAGTGCCATCAAGTTTTACCGCTGTCGCACTATTTTCAAGCTGAAACTCAACTGTTCCATAATAGACTTTTTTACTGACAGGAGCTGTGCCCGTAAATGAAGGGAGAATTGTAAACTTGCGCTCGAAGTTATTTAAACCTTCAAACGTTAATTTATGTTCACCAACTGTATTAATTGTTTGGTTATTACTAATTAAAATACCGTCAACTTTTGGTGTGCCACTATCAAAAGTAATTACTTTCGAGCCAGTATATTCGGCGTTTTCTTCGACGTTAATTTCCGGAATAATACTAAAAGTATAAGTCTTTTCCCAGTCATCGCCATTTTTAACTTTTAAAATATAAGTCTTAACATTTGTTAAAACAGTTTCCGAAGTTATGATATTACCATCAAGTCTAACTTCGCTCGCGTTATCGAAAATCTTTTGTTCGATTTTAAAGCCTTCGGAAGAGTTGAAACCTTTGCCATCAAGGTTTTCATATGGCTCAAGATAGAACGTCTTGTCAGGAAGACCATCTTGTTTTAAAATATATTTACCATAGCCCGTAACAGTGTGAGGCGAAGTAATGGTTTCTTCAAAACCTAGATGACGGAGTTTAGCAGTATTAGAGAATCCAAAAGTTAACTCTTCACCATAATAAATGTGGTTAGGAATAATACTACTGCCAACAGGAACTTTGATGCGATACTGAGCAGTTGGTGTCGTAGGATTATTAAAATCATAAATACGAACATTATATATTCCTGAAACTCCAAAAATAGGGAATTCTTGAGGATTAGTAGAGTTATCTATTTCACTGACACCAGAACCAAAAGCATTAGTCGGACCGCCAATTTTATATAAATAAATACCCTTGAAAACTTGGGCAGGCATAGGAAGCGTTTGTAAAGCGCTGCTTTCTAGATTGAAGTTAACGCCTGGCTGTACTTGCTTTTCAATTTCATAAATAAGTGTTACCCTATCACTTGGTGTTGCACCCTCAATTTCAAAACGATACTTACTAACAGTTTTTAATTCGCCTGGATTATAAGGAGCACCGTTGACTGTAATTTTTGTGTTGTCCTCAACTGAAAACATAGGGGTAAAAGGATCAGTTCCTTTACCATTATTAACAAAACCACTATAAATAAATTTAACATCGATTTCTAAAGTTTTTTGGTAGCCGCCACGTCCTGATAGAACTAAACGGTTATGGCCAAATGAAGTTACTCTTTGAACGGTTCCGACTGGTAAAACTGTACCATTTAAAGATGCACTACCGCGATTATAGCTAACACTTGCACTCCCTTGGTAAATGCCATCAATAAGCGTACCCGTAACGGTTACCTTAATTGGAATTGTGAAGTTAATAGTATGAACAAAGCCACCCGCTCCTTTAACTTTAATCACGTGATTTCCAGCTTCCGTAATTGGAGTACCACTTGTATAAGGACTATTATTAAGAAGTAAACCTGTGTGATTAGTTGAACTTAAAACAGCACTTGTTACATCTTCTGGGAACACCTGACCATCGGTAATGCCACTACAGTCAGGAGCAAGCTTAATTGTATCAGTTCTGACAACTTGGTTATTATAACCATATATTTTTAATTCCGAATCACCAGCAATTGCCACTTGCATGTTATTTGGATCGAAAGGAAAACCATTAATTTTAACAGTCCCGCCAGAAATAGAAACGGAAGCATATCCAGCCATATAGCCAGGGAAAAGTACACTTTCACTTCCTGTATAGCTAATATTATAAACAACTTCAATCGTAAAGTTTAAAGTTTTAGAATAGCCATTTTTTCCTTCAACAGTAATTGTTTGACCAGTTCCTGGAAGGTTATGAGTACTATTAGGAGCTACTTCTTCTGAGTTAACAAGTACCTTTGTTGCTCCAAGAATATCTAGAGTTAAAGATCCTGTAAACGTTTGGTTATCAACAATTGCACTTTGATAGTTTTTCGTAAAGCGATTATTAACAAAGATTCCCGCTTTGCTTTCAAAAGTCTCGCCACCTTCTAGGGTATAGTAATTAAAAAGTTCATAATTTCCTGCTGTGTTCTGATCAGTTGCTTCGTCATAGTTAGATGATAAAGTTTTTACAAATTGATAATTCAGAGGACCATATAAACCATTATAATCGCTAAAGCCTACCGGCCTTTCAATAATTGTATCAGTATAGTTATACGTTTTATCTTCTTGATTAGTAATTTTGATAAGACGTGAATACTTAGAAATCTCAAGCATTTGTCCGTTTGTTTTGTAAACATAACTTAAACCATTCCAGAAACGTAATCCTTCTTTTGGTAGTGTTTCCGCGGAAATTTCAAATTCCTTTTTCATTTTTGTTTCAACAAACTTTTGATTCTCAAAATCAAAAACACCACTTTTAAAAACAAAAGTGTTTTTGTTGAAACTAGCATATTCAAGTTCAAAATCAGTAGTATGAAGGTTTAGTACTTCAATTGTACTAGTTCCGCGTTTGATTTCCGCAATAAAATATTCTTTATTATCTTTTTTATAAATGCCATTACTTTGAAGTTGTGATAACGTTCTTCCAAAAGCATACATTTTATCATTATATTTTTTGATACCAAAGATTTGCGTATTTGCAAAGGTTCTTTCAAGTTTTGATGATGAAACAAAATCAACACCATTGGCTGCTAAACCTTGACTTGTAATTGTGCTATTATTTTGAACATAAAAGAAATTTTCTCGATCAAGAAAATCAAAAGTCGTAACATTAGACGCAATATTAGCACTATTCATATTACCTGAGATATAAGATATAGCACTAAGTTTATTGTCTTCTCCTAGCAAATAAGTATAGAAATTATCATCTAGATGCGAATCAGCATACTTAACGTTGGTTGGATTAACGGTTGTATTTAGTTCCCCAGAAATATAATCACTGACAGTTTTTGTTTGATAATTATATTTCTTAGCGATAAATTTTCTTGATCCATTATCATATACTGAATAAATAAATTCAGAGGAGCTAGGATTTTTATAAAACCCAATAGTTGTCGTGTTTGTTATATCTTCATTAGTAAGAATGTTTGGGTCAATAAAATGATCAGATTCATTTAAATTCAAAATGACTGGACGCCATTTGTTTGTGCTAATCTCAAGAATCCTTCCGAAGAGAAATTCAGGATTAAAATCATTACCACTGTAATCATTCATTGCTAATCGTTCAATTGTGAAGTTTTTGTAATCAGCTCCAAAATCAAATTTTTGGATGCTACTAGCGTGATTATCATCCTTTAAAGAACGACCCAAATTAAAATCACGTACCTTAACGATCCGCGATTTGTTAACAGTGTGTCCACCTGATGTAACCTGGTAATTTAGTTTATAGTCTCCTTCTAAATCTTGGTTAACCGTGTCACCGGTGATTTGTAATTGGTCAGTGATGTCTTGGTCGTTTTCATCATATGCCTTAACATCATCTTGCCAAGTTGCTCCTTTCATTAAATATACATTTCCTTGTTGATGTAAAAACTCAATCTTAGGAACGCCAGCACCCCGGACTTGGAATCGTATTCCGCCAAGGAAAAGACTGACAAATAGTAGAATCGAAAATCTTAATATTCTTTTCATACGCCTTCCTTTCAGCTTTTCGAATTTAGTTATTTTTTCTTAAATAACTTTACGTTTTATTATACCTTAAACTCAGGTAATTGTTAAATTATTTTGCCCAAGAAAAGGAAATAATATTTTAAAACTTATAACAATTTTCCTTTTTAAATTCAAAATAAACTATGAATAAAAAAATATCAACCTTTAATCATTAGATTTTCTGGTCTAACTTTTAAAGATCAATATTTTATTTATTTTTCTTTTTAACTAATGTTTTTTATTTTTTAAGCTTTTTTTATTACGAGGAATCTAATTTTTACAATAAATTTAAAAAAGTCTGCATTACGTTAAGTTAGAATGTTAAGACATAAAATAAAAGGTATATAGAAAGCTATATACCTAATAATTGATTTCCTGGTGCACTTTTAAAATTTCAAGAAACTATAGTTTTCTGATTTTTTTGTGCTTTGCTAATTTAAATTTTCTATCTACGCTCAGCTAAAAACTTTAAAATGTTTGTTATTACTTCTTCTTTGTTCGTCTCTTCCAAAAGCTCGTGACGTTTTCCTTCATATAGGTCATAGCTTAGATCTTTCATCCCCATTTTCGTAAAGCGTTTAATTAAACGCTTAATACCGATTCCGTAAAGTCCGACAGGATCTTCAAGGCCTGACAAAATGTAGATGGGGAGGCTTCTGTCGATAAGCTGATAGCCTTCTTTTATCTTGTTAAAAAGCGTGAGAAAGCTTACATAGAAACTGATTGAAAAGGGAAACCCACAGTAAGGATCGACAATGAACTTTTCAACTTCAACCTTGTCGGTTGTGTGCCAGTCAAAAATTGTTCGTCTTTTCGTTCTTTTATTGTAGCTTTTAAATGGGAGCATATTAATGTAATTTGATACATATAGTGGCCCCTTACGGCGCATGATTGATTTACATAGACCTAAATCAAACACATGTTTATGCGTAACATCTGTTGACCCAGAAAGCATCGCCCCATCAATCATTTTACCGTAAAGTTCAATAAATCTTGTTGTGATAAAACTTCCCATCGAATGACCAAAGAGAAACAGTTTAAGCTCGGGAAACTTTGTTTTATATTCCGTAACAAGTTCTTTGAGGTCAGCCAAAAGTAAGGAAAAGTATTCAGGAGTATCAACAAGTCCTAAACTATCTTTATAGCCTTCACCGTGAAACCGGTGATTATAACTAACAACGTTATAGTTTTCTTGATTCAGTTTTTCAATAAATGGAAAATAACGTTTTTGGTGTTCACACATACCGTGAACAACGATAACCAGAGCAACTGGCTTTTTAACAAAATGCTCAGTTACCATTAAGCGGTCACGAAGAGCTTTTTCCATTTATAAAATCCTTACCATAAAGTGGTTTTTTAACACCGAAGTTATTTGCTAAAACTTGTCCAATTGAAGCGAAGCTTTCGTAGATTCCAAAGTTTCCTGGTTTAAAGTCTTTGTGTTTACTATAAGATATCAAAGGAATATATTCCCGGGTATGGTCTGACCCTGGAAATGTTGGATCGTTTCCATGATCAGCAGTAATCATCAAATAATCATCTTCTTTCATGCTGTCAATAATTGGTTTTAAATCGCGGTCAAATTCCTCGATGGCCCTTGCGTAGCCAACCGCATCACGCCGGTGACCAAACTGTGAATCAAAATCAACAAGGTTAACAAAACATAACCCTTCCCAATCGTTACGCTTAACAATGTCTAGGGTCTTAACCATGCCGTCATGGTTACTAACAGTTCTTGTTGTCTCAGTAATTCCTGAACCATTAAAGATATCGTTAATCTTACCAACAGCAATAACATCGAGACCTTTATCTTTGAGCTCGTTTAAAACGTTCCGCTCTGGAACTAAAGCGTAGTCATGCCGGTTCGGCGTCCGTTTAAAGTTTGTTGGGTCTGTACCAACAAATGGACGGGCAATAATCCGCCCAACTTTCCACTCTGGTTTTTCGTTTGTGAGGCGTCTGGCAATCTCACAAATTTTATAAAGCTCTGGTAGTTTAACAACGTCTTCGTGAGCAGCGATCTGAAGAACCGAATCAGCCGATGTATAAACGATGATTGCTCCCGTTTTAATATGTTCCATTCCGAGGTCTTTAATAATCTCCGTACCACTAGCAGCGATATTTCCGATAACTTTCCTTCCGGTTTCTTTTTCTAAAGCTTTTATTAAAGCCAAAGGAAACCCCGTTTCTGTGAACGATGGAAACGGAACTTTGGTTTTAATACCCATCATTTCCCAGTGTCCTGTAAGGGTATCTTTGCCTGCGCTTATTTCCATAAGTTTGCCAACAAGGCCAGTAGGCTTAATATCACTTTTACAGTTATTAACTTCTGTTAAAAGCCCAACACCAAGCTTCTCAACTGTTGGTACTTTAAAATCTTTAACTGCAAAGGAAGCGTGTTTCCAGGTATTGCTTCCCTCATCTTTATAAAGATGACTATCAGGAGCCTCACCAATACCAGCAGAATCCATCACAATTAAAACAACGCGTTTAAATTTCATTTTTCATTTTCCTCCTCTTTTCGCCCGTGGATGAAACTTTTCATATTCATCTCTTAGTTTTCCTTTCGATACGTGCGTATAAATTTCGGTTGTTGATATATCTTCATGTCCAAGCATTACCTGGATCATTCGCAAGTCGGCATTATTTTCTAAAAGATGGGTAGCAAATGAGTGGCGCAAGATATGCGGATAAATGTTTTTAGTAATACCTACTCTACGGCCAATCTCTTTTAAAAGAATAAAGAAGTTCTGTCTTGTCATTTTACTACCTCTATTTGTTGTAAACAAGAAATCTGTCTTCTTAGAAGAAATATATGGTCTTCCCATAGTGAGGTAGTTATCTAAACTTTCACTTGCCACTTCACCAAGCGGAACAATCCGTTCTTTCGCACCTTTCCCTAAGATTTTTATAAACCCCATCTCCAGATGAATGTCATCAACTCTTAAATTAACAAGCTCCGAGATTCTAAGCCCTGACCCGTATATTACTTCAAACATCGCTTTGTTACGAAGACTCACAGGATCTCTACCTTCAAAATAATCAAGCAAGCGTTCAACCTCAGGTAGCGTTAAAACCTCAGGCAACCCCTTATCGATTTTCGGAGCTTTTAAAAAAGCTGTTGGGTCATCTTGCCGAAAGTTTTCGGTAACAAGGAACTTAAAGAAGCTTTTTAAAGAACAAAGTTTTCGGGCTCTCGTTGCTGAAGAAAACTTCCCAGTCAAAAACTTTAAAAACTCCCGAAGTTCTTCTTTATTAACACTTTGATAACTAATACCACGTTTACTAAGGTACTCAATAAATGCATAGATATCAAGAGTATAGTTAAAGACGCTATTACTTGATAAGCCCTTTTCAGAATTTAGAAAATGGCGAAATTCATTTACAATATCTACTGCCAATCTAGTACCTCTTTAATAATATGATTCGAAACGTAAAAATATTTCGGATCGATGCGTAAATAATTATCCGCTAAAATAATATGTTTTTTGGAAATGGCTTCCTTAAATTTAGAAAAAACCATAAAGATATCTTCTCCAAATCTTTCTTTAAATTTAAGAATCGATACCCCTCTCTTTAACCTTAACCCCATCATCACAAATTCTTCTTCCTCGTCTTTAGAAGAAAGTTTCTCCTTAAGATAAAAGTCTTTTGGAAACTCTTTTGAATATTCGTGTAAACTTTTAGGATTTTCGTAGCGACTGCCTAAATAGAAGCCAACCGCCCCTGGGCCAAAGTTAAGAAAATCATCATAATGCCAGTAGCAAAGGTTGTGTTTTGATTCAAAACCAGGAACTGCGAAGTTTGATATCTCATACTGCTTATAGCCAAGTTTTTCGATATACTTCACCATTTTATGATATATTCTTGTTTCCTTGTCTTCGGAAAGTTTAATCTTTTTACCGCTATGATAGTCTTTATAAAACTTTGTGTTCTCCTCGATAATAAGACTATAAAAAGAGAGATGTTTAACGTTATAACGCTTAATAATTTTTACATCTTTTTTTAATCTACTTATTGTATCACGATATATTCCATAAATCAAGTCACACGATACGTTAGGAAAATCTTTAAGAAGCTTTAAAGCATTTTTATTAACGGAAGGCGTTTGACGATTTAAAAATTTTTGTTTTCCTTTGGAAAACGACTGGACTCCTAAACTAATCCGGTTAACGCCGTATTTTTTAAATGTCGCAATTAGTTCTTCAGTAACGTCTTCCGGATTAACTTCAATTGTAAACTCATTAGTCTTTTTAGCGTCAAAAGCTTCAGAGATTATTTCAAAAAAACAATCAAGATGCCCACCAATACTTGATGGAGTTCCCCCACCAATATAAAGAGTTCTGACACTTCCAAAAAGCTCTTTTTTGACTTGTAGTTCCTTTTTAAGTGCTTCAAGATATTCAGGGATTAGTTTAAAGCTTGTTGTTTTGTAAAAGTCACAGTATGGACACACTCTTTTACAAAACGGCACATGAATGTAAATATGATTAATCTTCGTCATCAAGTTTTAAAACGGCTAAGAATGCTTCCTGAGGGATGGTGATTGATCCAACCGCCTTCATTCGCTTCTTACCTTCTTTTTGTTTGTTCAAAAGCTTCTTCTTACGCGAGACGTCTCCACCATAACATTTGGCAAGGACATCTTTTCGTAAAGCCTTGACGTTCGTTCTTGCAACAATCTTTGTGCCAAGAGCTGCCTGAATTGGCACTTCAAACATTTGTCTTGGGATAATTTCTTTGAGCTTTCGTGTTAAAATTGAGCCTCTATGATATGTCTCGTCTTTATGAACGATGATACTTAAAGCATCAACCTTTTCCCCATTAAGTAGAATATCCATACGAACAAGGCTTGATGTTCGGTAATCAAGAAATTCATAATCATAGGAAGCATAGCCTTTTGTTGAAGACTTAAGTTTATCAAAGAAATCAAAGATGATTTCAGACAAAGGCATCTCATAAGTTAGCATAACTCTTAACTCATCAAGATATTCCATGTGTTTAAAAATGCCGCGCTTTTTCTGGCAAAGTTCCATAATTGGACCAACATAATCATTTGGTAAAAAGACATTTACTTTAACGTATGGTTCTTCAATGTGATCAATAAACTGAGCATCAGGAACTTTGCTTGGATTTTCGATTGTTAAAACTTCTCCTGATGTTAGATATATTTTATAAATAACACTAGGGGCAGTCGCGATTAAATCAAGATTAAATTCCCGCTCTAAGCGTTCTTGAATAATGTCCATGTGAAGAAGGCCAAGGAATCCTACCCGAAATCCAAAACCAAGAGCCTGAGAAGTTTCTGGAGTAAATGTTAAGGATGCATCGTTAAGCGATAACTTTTCAAATGCTTCCCGAAGGTTTGTATAGTCTTCGTTATAGACAGGAAACATTCCACAGTACACCATCGGATTAAGTTTTTTATAGCCAGGAAGGGGTTCAATAGCACCGCCAGTTACCGTTGTGATTGTATCTCCAATTCGGACAAATTTAATATCTTTAATCGCTGCTGATAAAAAACCAACATCACCTGCTTCTAAACGATTAACTAAACGTTCTTCAGGTGTGTGACAACCAACTTCAATAACTTCAAACTCTCCATTTGTTCCCATCATCTTAATTTTATCACCAGGTTTTAATGACCCCGAAACAATCCGGACAAGCGGAATAACTCCCCGATACTGATCGTAGTATGAATCAAATATGAGGGCTTTTAAAGGGGCATTTGTGTCTCCCTGAGGCGCCGGAACTATTTTAATGATTTCTTCTAGTACTTCCTGAATTCCCTTACCTTCACGAGCGGAGATTGGTAAAGCCTTATCACCATCTAAACCAATCACCTCGGTAATCTCTTTTTTAACACTATCAATGTTCGCGCTCGGAAGATCAATCTTATTAATTACAGGAACGATTTCAAGATTATTATCAATTGCGAGATATGCGTTAGCTAAGGTTTGTGCTTCAACACCTTGAGAAGCATCGACAACCAAAATTGCTCCCTCGCAGGCAGCGAGTGAGCGTGATACCTCATAAGTAAAATCGACGTGTCCTGGGGTGTCGATGAGATTAAAAATATAAGTATTGCCATCACGACTTAAATATTTAAGATTGATAGCCTTAAGCTTAATAGTGATTCCACGTTCACGTTCGAGCTCCATCGAATCGAGCATTTGGGCTTTCATATCCCGTTTTTCAACAGCTTTCGTAATCTCGAGAATCCGGTCAGCAAGTGTTGATTTACCGTGATCAATATGCGCCACAATTGAAAAATTGCGAATGTATTTTTGTCTTTCTGTATCTATTTTCATTGCGTCCTAATTATACCCTAAAACAAACATTTTGGGAACACTTACAAAATGATAGAGTATAATTGTATTATGAATTACCCAACTAACACAGTTATTAAAAAGAAAAGCCTGCCGAGTAAAGGCATGCTTCTTGAATCAATGCTCAACGACACCAATGTTTACTACCGGGAGAAAATGGTTGCTGCAATTTACAAAAAACCAACTCCTGTAACAATCGTTAAAACAAATAGCAAAGATCGTAGCAAAACAAAAATCACGGAAGCTTATTTTAAAATACCTTCTACTACTGACTATAACGGTATCTACAAAGGAAAATACATCGATTTCGAAGCCAAGGAAACCGAAACAAACGCCCTCCCTTTTACAAATTTCAATCTGAACCAAATTGAACATTTGCGCCTTGTTGACAAGCTCGGAGCAATAAGTTTCATAATCGTCCTTTTTAAAAGGCAAAGCGAAGTTTTTATTCTAGAAACAAAAGTATTCGTTAAACTCTTTGATTTAAGTAAACTTGATGGAAATAAAAAATCAATACCTTATGAAGTTTTTAAAAGTCATGGATATAACGTTGATATAAGGATATCTCCAGTTCTTGATTACTTGAAAGTTGTTGATGAATTAATAAAGAAAGAAAATATA
>CAUTZD010000014.1:0-31032 GCA_963542825.1 uncultured Acholeplasmataceae bacterium
AAATAAAAACTATTTTTACTTTTACCTATTGCCAATTATTATTTGGTAAGGTATAATAAAATAAGTCCAGATAATAAAACATAAGTAAATGGAGAAATTATGGAAATTAAGAAAATAGACGGAACACTTTTTAAAACTTTGGTTTTAAATGGTGCCGAAAATTTACGGATAAATTATAAACAAATTGACGAATTAAATGTCTTCCCAGTTCCTGATGGTGACACCGGAACTAACATGCTTTTAACCACTGAAAGTGGAGTTAACGAGATTAAGGATAGTGATGATATCTCGATCTTCCAACAGGCGCGTAAGCTTTCTCGAGGAATGCTTATGGGAGCCAGGGGAAACAGTGGTGTTATTTTATCACAGTTATTTAGAGGCATCTCAAAAGGCTTTTCAGAACTTGATGAAGTTGATGCCTTGGGTCTTGCTAAGGCTTTCGATGCTGGTGTTAAACAGGCGTACAAAGCGGTTGTAAAGCCAGTTGAGGGAACGATTCTAACAGTCGCTCGTGAGGCAAGCGAGAAGATGCTACTTATCTCTAGTTCACGAATGAGCATCAATGAGTTTTTCCGTGAGTACACAAAAGAAGCGGAAGCGAGCCTTGAAAGAACACCAAACCTTTTACCGATATTAAAAGATTCTGGTGTTGTTGATTCCGGTGGTGCTGGTTTCTTATGTATTGTAAAAGGCATGCTCAAAGCTTTGGAAGGTGAATTTTTAACTACCGAAGTATCTTTTACAAAATCCCCATCAGCTGATCAAAATGCATATAGCCAAACAACTAAACAAGAATATGGTTATTGTACGGAGTTTATCGTGATGCTTGATCAAAAGAAGTTTGATCTTAAAGATTTTGATGAACAAAAAATTACTAAACGTCTTGAAGAAATTGGTGGTTCTAGTATGGTTGTCGTTCGCGATGAAGATCTTTTAAAGGTTCACGTTCATACTTTAACTCCTGGCAAGGCTTTAAACATTGGTCAAGAATATGGTGAGTTTTTAAAACTAAAAATCGAGAATATGCAAATTCAGCATAATGAGATGGTTTTAGTTAAAGAGAAAAAAGCAAAAACCGAAGAACCAAAGCCAGTTCTGCCTCCCAAAGAACGCGTAAAGACTGCTGTCGTTGCGGTTGCGAGCGGTGAAGGTATTTCTAAAACTTTTGAAGAAATGGGCTGTGACTATATCGTTAGTGGTGGACAAAGCATGAATCCATCAACTGAAGATTTTATTAAGGCCTACGATAGTCTTAATAGCGATAACATCTTTGTCTTTCCAAACAACAAAAATATTATTCTCGCTGCTGAGCAATCAGCCCACATTTATAAAGAGAGTAAGATTTGGGTTGTCCCAACAAAATCATTGGCGCAAGGTTTTTCAGCTCTTACGATGCTCGATTTAGAAGAAGACCCAGAAACTGTCATCGAAAATTTGAAAGAAGTGATCACAAAAGTTACGACTGTTCAAGTTACATATTCAATCAGAGATACAGAAATTAATGGCATCAACATTAAGAAGAATGACTATATCGGCATCATCGACGGCAATTTAGTTTATGCTTCGAAGAAATCAAACGATGCTTTGAAACAAACGCTTAAACAAGCTATTAAAGAAGATTCAGAACTTGTTACTTTGATTTATGGCAAAAATGTTTCTGAGCGCGATGTTAATGATGTTCAGAAATTTATTGAAAAGAATTTTGATATTGACATAGAAGTTATCAACGGAACGCAAGACGTCTATGATTATATTTTAGCTATTGAGTAAAATAAGGGGTCTTTTTAAACCCCTTTTTCTTTTTTAGGAGGCGTGATGAAAATTGAAGAACTAGATTATTTAACCGTTCGTCAGAAACAAATCTTAAGGAAAAATGGCATCTTTACGGTGCTTGATTTGTTGAATCTTTTTCCTGAGCGTGTTGATGACTATACGCTTACTTTTGAAACTGCTTGGAACGACTTTCAAACGTTCACAATTGTGGGGACAATTATTTCGCGTCCAACAATCAAGCGTATTAAACAAAACATGACAATCATGCTTTTTAATATTGAATCAGGGGGACGACCTCTTAAAATAACGATTTTTAATCGTCATTTCTTTGCTTCCCAGTTAACGTATAATAGAACTGTTAGATTAAGAGGAAAGTTTGACAGTACGCTTACTAACTTCACAGCTGTCAACATTGAGTTTGATAAAAATTATGGAGAAATTATTCCTGTTTTTCATATTGCCGGAATTAGCAACGCTAACTTTAAAAAGATACAGGAAGAGACGTTTCGAAGATTTCAGAATTTAATTGTTGACCCATATCCTTTGGAGTTAATAAAAGAAGAAAACCTATTAACTTTGAAAGAGACAATTGAAAACCTTATTAAGCCAAATGACTTATTAAGTTTTGATAGGGCGAAGTACCGGGTGAAGTTTCAAGAACTTTTAAAGTATGAACTTAATCTTTTGTATTTAAAATACCAAAGAAAAAATTTTCCTAAAGGAATCAAGATTGATGTCAAAGAAGAAGTTCTTAATAGTTTCATAAAACGGCTTTCCTTTACTTTAACTTTTGATCAAAAAGAAGCGCTCAAAGAATGTCTTGTCGATATTCGCTCATCTTATAAAATGAATAGACTTCTGCAAGGTGAGGTTGGTAGTGGCAAAACAATTATTGCGGCAATTCTCTTTCTAGGGATTATTAAAGAAGGCTATCAGGGAGCCTTAATGGCACCAACCGAAGTTTTAGCAACCCAGCATTATCAAACATTTAAAAAGCTTTACGAAGACCTTGGCATTAATCTTGTACTTTTAACATCGGATGTTAAAGATAAGCAAGAAATTTTAAAGAAGCTCGAGGAAGGCAGTGTTAATCTGATCATTGGCACTCACTCACTTTTCCAAAAAGATGTTGTTTTTAAAAATCTTGGGTTAGTAGTGACTGATGAAGAACAACGTTTTGGTGTGCGTCAGCGCTTGAGCCTTGTTAGTAAAGGCCGTGCTGTTGATCACTTAAAGATGACAGCAACACCTATCCCGCGGACGCTTGCTATTTCTAAACTTGGCGACTGTGATCTTTCGACACTCAAGAAAGTTCCTGAGGGACGTAAAAAAGTTCAGACGTTTTATTTAAACTACGATGAACGGATGAAAGCCATTGAACACATCCATAAAGAACTTAAAAATAATCACCAAATATATATCGTCACGCCAACGATTGAGGAAGCGAAAAACCTAGAAGTTAATAACGCTTTAGAAGTTTATAATAAAACGAAAGCATATTTTCATGCCGAAGCAACAGTTGGTCTTATTCATGGACGGATGACAAAAGAAGAAAAAGATCAAATCATGAATGATTTTAATGATAATAAAATTAATATTTTAGTTTCAACTTCAGTAATTGAGGTTGGGTTAAACGTTGTTAATGCAACAACAATCATCATTCTTGATGCTGATCGCTTTGGAATATCGCAGCTTCACCAGTTACGAGGCCGTGTCCAAAGAGGCAGCGAAGAAAGTTTTTGCTTTCTGATTTCTAGGGCAAGCTCAGAGCAGGCAACTAATCGTCTTGATTTAGTTTCGCGTTGTGACGATGGTTTCAAACTAGCTGAGGCTGATTTAAAAAGACGGGGCCGTGGTGACCTCTTTGGTGAGCGCCAGTCAGGAACAGTTTACTTTAAACTTGCAAATCTTTTAGCTGATGAAGATATCCTCGAGAAGGCCCATAATAGAGCTCTTAATTTGATTGAAACGGGGAAATTATTTACAAATGAATACCAAACGATATACGAAGAAATTCATAACGAATTCTTAATGAAGGAGAAAATAATCGAATGATTAATATTGCAGTAGATATTTGGGGTGGAGATTTCGCTCCTGAAGAGATTATTGAAGGTGTTAAACTTTCTTTAAAGGAACACACAGATATCTTTTTTTACTTAGTCGGACCCCTCGAACTTTTGGAAAAACATTTTAAAGGAGAAAAGCGTGTCGAAATTTTGCCAACCGATTGTTATTTTTCGATGGGTGAGCATGACGTTTTAAAGAAAATGCGGGATGAGCCAAATAGTTCTATGGTCCTTGCTTGTAAACTTCTCAAAGAAAAAAAGGTCGATGGCTTAGTTACCGCTGGGCCAACACAAGCACTAGTTGTGACGGGGCTTTTTGTTGCCGGAAGAATTCCGGGAATTAAGCGCCTCGCGATTATGCCCGAAACTCCAGCAATTGGTGGTAAGAGAAGATATCTTCTTGATAGCGGTGCTAATCTCGAAATTAGTGCTCGTGACATGTATAATCATGCTGTTTTGGCTTCGGAATATTTACGGCTTGGTAAGGGAATTGAAAACCCAAAAGTAGCTCTTTTAAATGTTGGTGTTGAAAAAGGTAAAGGAAGAGTTCTTGACAATGAAGTTTATGATCTTCTTACAAACGATCCTAAAATTAATTTTGTTGGCAATGTCGAGCCTAAAGAGATGTTTACTTCCGATGCTGATATCTTTTTAACTGATGGCTTCTCTGGCAACTTCACAATGAAAGCCATGGAAGGAGCTGCTAAAGCAATTGGCAAAGAACTTAAACAAGTATTTAAGGGTTTTAGCGGTATTTTAGCTTACCTTTTAGTGCGCCGTAAACTTAAAAAATTTAAGAAGAAATTTGATTCAAATAATATCGGTGGAGCAATCCTTTTAGGAACTGATGGTGCGATTATCAAGAGCCATGGCTCAAGTAAACGCAGGACAATTGCTATCGCAATCGACAACTGCTACACGGTTATTAAAAATGGTTTTATTAAGAAAATTGGAGAACGTATCCATGGAAATTAACAATCTTTTAGTTTCTCTTAACATCAAAACAAAAAATCTAAAACTGTTCACGAGAGCCTTCACGCATCCTTCTTACTCACACGAGCACGGAAGCGAAGAAGACAATTATAACCGGCTTGAATATTTAGGTGATAGTTTACTTGATTTACTTGTTGCTGAGCACCTATATTTAACAACAAAACTTGATGAAGGAATGATGACAAGAGTCCGTTCAGCATTTGTTCGCGAAGAAAGTCTTGGAAAACTCGCCACAAAACTTAATTTTTCGAAGTATGTTCTTTTAGGCCGTGGTGCTAAAATCCATCACGAAGAAAATCTAAACACAATTTTGAGCGATGTTTTTGAAGCTTTTTGCGGAGCGTATTATTTAGAGTTTGGTCTTGATAAACTGAGGGAATTTGTCAAAACTAATTTACTACCAATGCTTGATCTTAAAAATACTAATAGTGAATTTAAAGATTACAAATCAAAACTTCAAGAAAACATTCGTTTAACAAGCCAAAAAGAAATAGTTTACTACGAAGTAGACCGTAAAGGACCAGCTCATGATTTGGTGTTTGAGTTTATCGTCAAGCACGAAGGAATAATTCTAGGCAGGGGCCAAGGTCGCACGAAGAAAGAAGCAGAACAAATGGCAGCGAAAGATGCCTTAAGAAAGATGGCGGTATAGTAATGGATTTAGTTAGTTTAGCGAAAAAGAACTATTTGAATTTTGAAAAAATTCTTATTGATAAGTTTACTGATCTTGGCATCAAAAAAGAAGAGATGCTCTTTCTTCTTAAGCTCAATGACTGTTTTTTAAAAGAACAAACGATTGTTGATTTTAAAAAGCTTGACCAGGAAAATAAATTCAAAGATAAAGCGGAAAATATTTTTATGCGTCTTTTGAAGCGTGATCTTATTGAAGTGTTTCCTGATAAACCTGATTTCTCTTTACTACCACTTTACGAAAAGCTTTTTAAGCTTTTAGAAAAAGGCACTTCAAAAGACGGTTCTCTTGGATATGAGGTAGCTGAAAAAATTAAAGTTTATCTTAACCGCGGTTTAACAGGAACTGAATATGAACAGCTCGCCCTTATGGTTGAAACAAAACCTGTTTCCTTAAAACTTGTTGATAGTGTTATTGATCTTGCAAGAAAACAAAACAACAAGACATTTGCTTATATACTAACGCTTTTGAAATCACAACTCAACAAGCGTGATTCAGAAGTTGTCGATATTGATGGAATGATTGATGAGGCACTTGGTGGATCCAAGAATTGAAGCGCTTTTTGCTTTTGTTGAAAACCCAAAGTGCGAACTAAACTTTTCCAATCTTTATGAATTGACAGTTGCTGTTTTACTATCAGCCCAAACAACTGATAAAAAGGTGAATACTGTTACAAATGTTCTTTTTAAAAAGTACCCTAATTGGGCGTCTTTACGGGAAAGTAAAACAGAAGACTTAGCGCTTATTTTGAAGCCTCTTGGTTTAAGCTTAAGAAAATCCAAACTTTTGAAAGCTTTGGCTTTGAAGCTTCTCGATTATCAAGACAAATTACCAAGCACAAAAGAAGAACTTTTGAGTCTTCCAGGAATTGGCGAAAAGACCTGTGCGGTTATCTTAACTGAAGGGTTTATGGTTCCAGCAATTGCTGTTGATACACACGTTAAAAGGGTTAGTAATCGCTTAGGTTTATCCATTCACAAAGACCCAACAAAAATCATGAAAGATTTTGAAAAACTTGTACCTGAAGAACTCTATCATAGACTTCACTTAACACTTGTTCACTTTGGCCGTTACTTTTGCCTAGCTAATAAACCAAAGTGTGACATCTGCATTTTGAAAAAGGAATGCAGTTACTATCAAAATCTTGATTTAAATCATAAAGACAAAAAATGAGACAAATAAATAAAAATTTGTCTCATTTTTTATTTTGGTTGTTTATATTGGGTAAAATTGCCAAAAATCGCTTTTTGTATCGATTTTTAGGTTTGTTAATTATAATTTCTAATAGCTACGTATTAATAGAATTAAAGCGAAGTTTTCAAAGCTTCAGGAACCTTTATTTTCTCCTCTTCAAAAACCTTTAAAACTGTTTCTAAAGTTTCGTTAAGTGTTATCGTTTGATAGTGTTTTACTTTTAAAAGTGTAGGGCTAAAGCCTTTCATCCGTTCAATGTTTTTAAGCTCAGTATACATTACGTCAACTTTCGCGAAAGCCTTGTTGTAAAGAACAGTTAAAAGTGAGCCAAGGGTAACCACTTTTTGAGAGCTTTTGCCGATATAATAAATATGGGTGCTTCTCTCATCTTTTAAGTGGAAGTAGATTCCTGTTTTGTAATTGAGATCTTTGATTAATTTGTTTTGCTTCTCGTTTTTCCCAATTAAGAAGAAGCCGTCACCATAAACAATTTTATCGTAGGGTGTGCCTAGTTTTTCATTAGTTTTTTCAGTTTTTATTTTCTTAATTTTGAAATCTAGGTTGGTAGCTTTCTTCTTAAGAAAGGCAATTTCATCAAGTAGTTTATGGTTTTCTTTCTCTTGTTTTTTAATATTGTCGTAACCATTTTTAATATACGTTTGAATGCTGTTAACATTTGGGAAAATTATTTTTACTTCTTTACCGCTGTTATCATAACCAACTACTTCTTGAGAACCCTTTTTAAAAAGATGCTGCCAGGCGCTTAAAAGATTCAAGTTTTCCTTTTCTAGTTTTAAAGAACTATCTGCCACAAGCTTTTCCTGAAGTAGAGTGATTTTTTTCTCGAGTTTATGTAATTCTTTTTCTTCATCTGATTGTTTCTTAATTTTACTATGTTCTTCATAGAATACCTTAACAGCTTCGGAGAGTGTTGCAAATTCTTCGTAAGTACTTATAATGCTACGGTACTTAAACCAGTTAAGGTCGCTTATGCTACCACTAAGAATTACGGGAACCACTTTTTCAGTTTTTAAAAAACTAAGATCGCCTCGGTACTTGATTTCTGAGAAGAGAATTTTACTAACGCCTTCGTAGATGTTAGTTGTAAATACTTCAGTGGTTGTTAAGGGATTAATTCTCTTATCATCACGAAATGGGGAGTATGTTAAGCCAATTTTAATTATTCGTTTGTCTTCGAGAGTTGTTTTGTTGAGAGCGTCTACAATCACGTTATTTTCTTTTGTAATAATCATGTTAGTGTCGCGTCCCATGAACTCAAGATATAAATAGTAAATATTATCGTATCCAAGGTGGTCTTTTTTGTTGAAAACAATCTTAATAGTGCGATCTACTCCCATTTGTTCGGCGCTTATGATAGTTGAACGAACTAAATATTTTTCGAAAGTATTATCAAGCCAGTGTTTGATTGGCGTGAGACTGACGGAAGAAGACAGATAAAAATAACTTCGCCCATTCATGAGTTCAGCGATTAAGAAGATGCCATTAAAGTCAAAGACAAACTTAGACTTTGAGACAAAATAAGCTTTGATAATTTTTTTATTTATGATAAAAGGTTTAATTTCCTCTAATAATTTATGGATGAAAATACCATCGAAAGCCATAACACGTTACCTCTTTTTATTATATTACCACTCTAGTATTAAAAACGCACGGAAAACCCATTAAATTCACCTTGCTATCTTTTTTGTTTTGGCGTATAATTAACTATGGAAAATTTACGTAAAAACAAAGGAATTTTAATTGTTATTTCAGGCCCTAGTGGCGTTGGTAAGGGAACGGTTCGTAAGGAACTGTTTAAACGCGATTCGAAAGGATTCAAGTATTCGATTTCGATGACAACGAGAAAACCACGCGATAAAGAGCGTAATGGTATTGATTATTTCTTCGTTTCTCGAGAACAGTTTGAACAAGAAATTGTAAACGACGGTTTACTTGAATATGCTGAGTTTATTGATAATTTTTATGGTACACCTAAAAGATGGGTACAAGAGGAACTGGAACGCGGAAACGATGTAATACTCGAAATTGAAGTTGAGGGTGCCAAAAAAGTTCGACAAAAGATGCCAGAAGGTGTTTTTATTTTTATTGCTCCACCATCAATGAAGGCTTTAGAAAAACGTCTTCGCAAGCGTGCAACTGAAAAAGAAGAAGTTATTAAATATCGCCTCGATAAAGCTATTAGAGAAGTCGGGCTTGCTGGTGATTACGATTATATCGTCGTTAATGATGAAATAAAACTTGCAGCTACGAGAATTGAAGAGATTATCCAAGCAGAACGGATGCGTTCCTCACGTTTAAAAGATAGCTATCTAGAATGTTTGAAGGAGGATATGAAGTGCCTTTAAAATTTAAAGAAGATGGGATGCGCTATCCGGCAATTGACCAATTAGCTAGCAAAGTTAATTCTAAATATCGCCTCGTTATTGGCGTAGCTAAGAGGGCACGCCAAATCCGTAACCATGAAAAAATTCTTTTAGATGAATATGTTAATCAAAAATCAATCGGCATCGCTTTAGAAGAAATCAATGCTGGTGTTGTTAAAATTGCTAAACCAAAATAAGCCCTCGACTTGGGCTTATTTTATTTTATAGTAAAAAAGATTTATAAAAACAATTTTGAGGTAAAAATGTTTGCTTTAATTTCAGTTGATGTTAATACGAAACGTAAAGATCTTTTTACGTACTTTGTTCCAACTAGCCTTGAAGAGATAATTAAAGTAGGAAGCAAAGTAGAAGTTGAGTTTCACAAGAGACTAATTTTTGGTTATGTCGTTGAGATTTTAGAAACAATTCCCGAAACGAAATTTCAAGTTTTACCAGTGTTAAGAGTAGTTGAGCCGTTCTTTAGTTTTACAGTAGATCAGGTGAGAATAGCTCAAAAAATCAAAGAGCACTATGATGTTAGCTATTACCGGATCTTTTCACTCATGAGCTATACTTTTCTTGATATTGAACATAAAGAATATTTTCATCGTTTTTTAGGAGAAAAAGTTAGTGAGGAGCTTGAAGAAATATTGAATGGCCGTGATAAGGTTCTTTTAACTGATAAGCCTGATCGTTATTTATTCTTAGCTATTAAAGAAGCGGAAAAAGGGACAGGCGAGATTACTTTAGAGGACGGTGTTTACGGTAAGAGGTATCTTGAAAAACATTACTACACACTTGATAGTAGTCTAACTAAAACGCCCCTTCAAAAGGAAGTAGTAAATACTATCAAAGACCAGGAAGGAATAGGAGAAAGCGAGCTTATAAATAAATATGGCTTTTCCCGCTATATTCTAGAAATGCTTTTAAATATGGGAGCTATAAAAGAAGAGTTTGAGGTAACAGTTCCATCGTATAGCCTTAACCAAAAGCTTCTTGATTCGCTTTTTCTGTCACTTCAAGAAACTGATATTTTAAATAAATACAGTTTATATAAAGGTAAAACTTTTTCTTTAGAATATCAAAACCCATCTTTATACTACCACTTTTTAATTAAAGTAATTGAAAAAGCCCTCAAAAAAAATGAATCCTTGATGATTGTTGTACCAACGATTTTACGGGGCGAACTTATTTACAGGGAACTCAAAAAATACTTTAACGACTATCTTTCAATAATTCACTCCTTTAATAAGAAAAGCGATAATTTTCTTTTGTTTCATTTGATTAAAGAAAACGACCCTAAGGTAGTAATTACAACTCCTAAAAATATGTTTTTACCGCTTTTTAATTTAAAACATGTGATTATGGATACCGAAGACTCAGAGCAGTATCAAATGACTGAGTATCCGTATCTTTCTTTCAAAGAAGTGGTTAAGTTTCTTCGTGATGACTTTCAGCTTGTGTATGCTAGTCAGACGCTATCGTTAACTACTTACTATGAAACGTTAAACCAAAACTATCTAAGTTTAAATAGTTGTCACCAAAAACTTGATTTTATTATTGCTGATATGCAAAAAGAAATCTTTGATTCGCAATCAAAGCTTTTGGGAAATAGCACAATTAACTTTATTAAAGAAGGCATTGAAAATGGTGAAAGGACGTTTGTTCTCGTTAGCAACTTATCGAGTGGCAAAAAGGCAGTTTGTGAAAACTGTGGGGAAACGCTCATGTGTCCGAAGTGCTTTTTACCTTTACGGCTCATTAAAGAAAAAACAGAACTTGTTTACGAATGTTTAAAATGTAGTTTGAAACTTCCATATACGACAAACTGCTCATTTTGTGGTTCACATTTCGAGGCTTTTGGAGTTGGGATTGACAATGTTTATTCAGAGCTTGCCAGTCTTTTTCCGCTTACAAGAATCCAAAAAATTAGCCACAAAGAGCTAAATTCTTTTAAGGCTATCAGCGCTTTCTTTAAAGCGTATGATCATAACATTATTGTGGGAACGCAGTATTTTTTGGAGGCCAAAGAAACATTTGACATTAAGCGCGTTGTTTTCGTTAACTTTGATGACTTTTTGCTGTCGCCTAGTTACAACGGAAAAGAAGAAGCTTTTCTCTTACTTAGAAAAGCATGCCAGAACGCCTTAGTTCTTGTCAACACCTTTAATAAAACATCGCCATTTTTTAACGATGCGAAACTTGACCTTTTCTATGACCGCGAGCTTAATTATCGGCAAAAAGAAAACTTACCACCTTTTAAACTACTGCTTGGACTTCATATTCATAAGCCTTATGAAGCGAAATTTAAATTCGCTAACTACGTTCGTAAAGTATGTGAAAATGATGGTGGGATTATTGTATACGATCCGTTTTATGAGCGTACTAGCCAAGACGTCGTTTTGAAGGTGAAAACCGAAGACTTTAAAAAATTCCAAGACGTTGTTTTAAAAAGTGAAAGGTACTTTTCAATAAAAGACATCGATTATACGATTGTGAGGGAGGAAAGATGAAAATAATTTTTATGGGGACGCCTCTTTTTGGTAAAAACGTTCTTGAAAGCTTAGTTAATGCTGAACATGAAATTTGTTTAGTTGTTACCAAAAAAGATAACCGTAATAAACCCTCAGAAGTTAAGAAGTTTGCATTAGAAAAAGGGTTAAAGCTTTTTGAGCCAGAAAATTTTAAAGATGAGTATCCTAATATTTTTAATTACCCTTGTGACTTTTTAATAACGGCAAGTTATGGTGAGTTTTTACCTAAAAAACTACTTGAGCATCCAAAGGTGAAAGCCTTGAATGTTCATGGATCACTCTTGCCAAAATATCGTGGCGGGGCACCAATTCAGAGAGCAATTATTAATGGCGATAAAAAGACAGGAATCTCAATTATTGAGATGACACCGAAGATGGATGCGGGGGACATTTATCTGCAAAAAGAAGTAGAAATTACAAACGCCGACACAACATCATCACTCATGGAAAAGCTGTCACTTGTCGGCGGAGAGGCTTTAACTGAAGTTTTGAAAAACTTTGACGAGTACGAAAAACATAAGCAAAAACAAAATAAGGAGCTTGTTTCTTTTGCTAGAACCCTTGGAAAAGACGAAGATCATTTAGACTTCAATTTTCCGGCTGATTTTATCTCAAGGTCGGTTCGTGCTCACCTTTTAGATAAGCCAATGTTTTTTAATCTTGAAAATATTCGCTTTAAAGTGTATAATAGTATACCAATAGATAATAATATAGATAAGGCTCCTGGAACGATTCTTGGTGCTGACAAAAGCGGACTCTTAGTTAAAACGAAGGGGTCGGCTATTCTCATTACCGAAATTCTTCCGGAAGGAAAAAAGCGTATGCTTGTTAAAGATTATCTAAATGGAATAGGTAAAAAACAATTTATCATAGGTAGGAGGATATTATGAAGATTGGAAAAACAGTTTTTGATCGCGATGAAATGTTTAAAATAAATTGCGAGAAATTAGCTGAACGCGGTGTTAAAATTGAACAAATTGCTGAGGTTGCTTATAAACAACAATCACGTTATAATTCAGCAATTAAGCTTGAAGATTGTGTTAAGAGTGTTGAAAAGATTCTTAGTTTGCGGGACACTTTCCATATTTTACTAATTGGTGTGGAACTTGATAAGTTAGCAGAACAAGGAAAATTATCATCACCACTCAACGACATTTTAGTTGCTGATTTAGGAATGTTTGGCGTCGATGAAATTTTAGGTTTAGAAATTGCTGGTAACTATGGAGTAATCGGTAGAACTAATTTCGGAGATATCGATGTTAATAAGCCTGGTATCGTTAATGATTTAAATGAAACTGGGAAAAAAGGTGTTGTTTGTCATACGTTCCTTGACGACATTGTTGGGGCAATCGCTGCGGCAGCTTCAACACGCGTTGCTCAGGAATTAACAGAAAACATTGCTCGCGGAGAGGTTTCTAAGAAATAATGAATGTTTGGCATGACATCGACATTGATCGAATTAAGCCAGAAAAGTTTTTAGCTGTTATCGAAATTCCTAAGGGTAGCAAGATGAAGTATGAACTTGATAAGGAAACAGGACGTTTGCTTCTTGACCGTGTTCTTTATACCTCAACCCATTATCCAGCTAATTATGGATTCATTCCCAAAACTTTAGCAGAGGATCAAGATCCTTTGGATGTTTTAGTTTTGTGCCAAGAAAAGATTGAGCCTTTGTGTCTTGTTGAATGTACACCAATTGGCGTTGTTAAGATGAATGATAAGAATCGTTCGGATGAAAAAATCATCGCTGTATGTTCGAAAGACCCTTCGATTAACGTCTATAAAGATATCAAAGAACTGCCTCAGCACACTCTCGACGAAATCAGACATTTTTTCTCCGTGTATAAACAGCTCGAACACACACCAATCGAAATGACTGGTGAAGGTGGGCACGAGAAAGCAGAAGAAATAATCAAAAAAGCCATTAAAAGATACCGTGATGCTTTCCAAAAAAAGATTATTAATATCTGATGTTACAAAATTTTATTAAGAAACTCAAAGATAAATTTGAAGAAGAACTCGTGCTAAAACTCGCACTTACGCGGGTTTCAGCACCTCTTTTTGTTGAGAAGGAATCGGGGCTTAACGACTATTTGGGAACAGACGAAAAGCCGATTAGTTTTAATAGTTCTGGAACGGTTCTTGAAATCGTTCAGTCGCTTGCTAAATGGAAACGTTTCGCTCTCAAGGAATATAATTTAAAAGGGCTCTATACCGACATGAATGCGATTCGTCCAAACGAAACGCTTGACTATAAACATTCGTTATATGTTGATCAGTGGGACTGGGAAAAGGTTATTGAAAAAAGTGATAGAACACTTGATTATTTAAAAGAAACTGTCCAAAAGATTTATACGTGTTTACAGGAAACCGAGAATTATATTAATAGTTTTGATTCTAACTTAACAAAAAAGCTTCCAGAAACCCTTGAATTTATTTCAAGTCTTGAATTGTATAAGATGTATCCTATGCTAACTCCTGAAGAACGTGAACGTGAATTTTGCATAAATCATAAAGCTTTTTTTGTTTATGGAATTGGCTTTGATCTTCCAGATGGAAAACCTCATGGACTGAGAGCTAGCGATTATGATGACTGGCTTTTGAATGGTGATTTGATTGTTTGGGATAAAGAAAATAATGATACTCTTGAACTATCATCGATGGGCATTAGGGTCGATAAAGAGGCGCTGCTTAGGCAAAAAGGAAATATTAATAAAACATTATATAGTGATTTAATTATTAGTGATAAACTACCGCTAACAATTGGTGGTGGTATTGGACAAAGCCGCATTGCGATGTTTCTTCTTGAAAAGAAACATATCGGCGAAGTACAAGTTTCTTGGTGGCCCGAGGAAGAACATAGGCTTGCTAAGAAGAAAGGAATTATACTTTTATGAGTAAAATTAAAATATTTGGTTTAGGTGGATTAGCGGAAAATGGCAAAAATACTTTTGTTGTCGAAGTTAATGATGAGATATATGTTCTCGATATGGGGATTAAATATCCTGATGAAGAACTCATTGGTATCGATCTTGTGTATAGTGATATCTCATATCTTATTGAAAACAAAAATAGGATTCAAGGAATCTTTTTATCGTCAGGACATGAAGATCATTTAGGAGCAGTCCCCTATCTTCTTAAGCATTTCACAGACATTCCAGTTTTCGCTACTCATTTTACAATATCCGTACTTGAAGAGATTTTACAAGAAGAAGACCTCGATTTTAAAAAATATAAGCTTTACCGGATTAACGACGAAAAGGTTTTGAAATTTAAGAGTGCAAGCGTTCAGTTTTATAACGTTGCTCATTCAATTCCTGAAACTTGTCATATTGCCATTATGACTGAAGATGGAACGGTTGTTTATGCTCCGGATTATTCTTTTGATTCTTCAAAAGACCGACGCTATAAAATTTCTTATAGTAAAATTATGGAAGTTGCGAAAACTAAAGTTTTGGCAGTACTTACGGAAAGTTTAGGTGTTAATAATGATAAACGTGCAGCATCTGACTATGAACTTGATTATCAACTTTCCGAAGCTTTCCTTGAGAAAAAACGGGTAATTTTTACGTGCTTTTCATCTGATATTAAACGGATTCAGAAAATTATTAACGAAGCAATCAGCTATGATCGCAAAGTGGCGATTTTAGGAAGACGCGCTCAAAAACTCATTGCAATTGCAATTGATCTTGGTTATCTTGAGATTCCCAAAGGAAAAGTTATTAATTTAAAACAGTATGATGAGCATCATAAAAACGATGATCCAAGTCTTGTGATTATCGTCGCGGGATCTCGCCACGAGCCATATTACATGATGCAAAGAATGGCGAAAGGTCAAGATTTGTTCGTTAAGTTAAAAGAAGATGATTTATGTATGTTTATCACCCCTCCCGTTCAAGGAACTGAGACCATGGCGCAGCAGACGATAAGTATGCTATCAAAAAAAGGTATCAGTGTTATTAATATGACGAAGCAAAGTCTCAAAGGGCACCATGCTTCCGAAAATGATTTAAAGATGCTTTGGAGTATGCTAAAGCCTCACTATATTATTCCTATTATTGGCGAATACCGGCATCAGTATGCCCAAAAAGAGATTGCTTTA
The DNA here is from genome assembly GCA_963542825.1 of uncultured Acholeplasmataceae bacterium. GTDB lineage: Bacteria > Bacillota_I > Bacilli_A > ML615J-28 > CAG-698 > CAUTZD01. The sequence continues at coordinate 15,738 of CAUTZD010000014.1, forward strand.
AAAGCTGGATATTCTCCTGAACAAATTATTCTTTTAGAGAATGGCGATGTTTTAGAATTCACAAACGGCGAGATTTTAAAGAAAATCCAAAAGATTAAAGTATCGGAAGTGATGATCGATGGGGCAACAGAAAACTCTGCTGCTGACGACGATCTTATGAAAGACCGGCAAAAGCTTGCTAATGATGGTGTGGTTATGGGGACAGTTTTAGTTGATAAAAGTTCTCGATCTTTACAAGACCTAACTATTAAAACGAAAGGCTTACCTGATGAGATGGGACTCGAACGACTTTTAAAAAACGAACTAACAGCTGCTATTACTGCTCACCTCCAAAAAGGGTTTGTTGATATTGTTAATTTAAAGCGGCTTGTCAACACGACAGTTTGGCAATATATTAAAAATAGTTTGCGTAAATACCCAATCATTTTAATGGATGTCTTAGTTTATTAAGGAGAAAATATGCGAAAACTTACAGGTGAAGAAATTCGGGAACTATGGTTTAATTTTTGGGCTTCAAAAGGCCATGAAATTGTACCATCTGCTTCCTTAATTCCGGATAACGATCCAACACTTTTATGGATCAATTCAGGAGTGGCGACATTTAAAAAATATTTTGATGGTCGCCTTATCCCAAATAACAGAAGACTAGCGAGCTGTCAAAAAGCAATCAGAACAAATGATATTGAAAATGTTGGAAAGACCGCTAGGCATCACACGTTTTTTGAAATGCTTGGTAACTTTTCGGTTGGTGATTATTTTCGGAAAGAAGTGCTTCCATGGGCGATGGAACTTTTAACTGAGCCTAAGTGGCTAGGATTACCGCTTGATAAATTATATTTTTCAGTTCATCCTGATGATGAGGAAACGATAAGTCTTTGGCAAAACTTAGGAGTTAGTTTAGATCACATTATTCCTCTTGAAGGAAATTTTTGGGAAATTGGTACAGGCCCATGTGGACCAAATACGGAGATTTTCTTCGATCGTGGCGAGAAATACGATCCTGATAAAAAAGGTGTTAGTCTTTTGAAAAACGATCTTGAAAATGACCGCTACATCGAAATTTGGAACATTGTCTTTTCTCAGTATAATGCGGACCCAAATAAGCAGAGGAAGAATTATGACCCTTTGCCATCAAAAAATATCGATACCGGAGCTGGTCTTGAACGAATTGCTTGTATTCTTCAAGAGACAGAAACAAACTATGAAACCGATCTTTTTATGCCAATGATTAGTGAACTTGAGAAAATTACCAAAGTTAGATACAAAGGGCAAATGGCATTTCGGGTTATTGCTGACCATATTAGGGCTCTTGTGTTTGCTTTAGCTGACGGTGCAACTTTCTCTAACGAAGGAAGAGGCTATGTTTTAAGGCGCCTTTTACGGCGGGCAATGCGCTTTGGAAAAACGCTTGGTATAACTTCGGTGTTTCTAAAGGATTTTGTCGAAGTTGTTGTGATGATTATGAAGAAGTCTTACCCTTATTTACTTGAAAAGATTTCTTTGATTTCTGAACAAATTAAAACTGAAGAGGAAAAGTTTCTACTGACACTTGAAAGTGGTGAGAAACGCTTACTTGATTTACTTAATAATAAGCATGTGAGAGAAATTAAAGGCGACGTTGCCTTTCTTTTATATGATACTTTTGGTTTTCCACTTGAGCTAACAATCGAGGTTAGTAAAGAATACAAAAAACCTGTTGATGTAAGTGGCTTTGAAAAGCTTCTCGCTTTACAGAAACAAAAATCAAAATCAGCACGTCTTGACGAACAATCGATGAACATCCAGAATAAAGATGTCTTAGCTTTTAATAAACCTTCGAAGTTTGTTGGATATGAAACGCTTGAAGCAAATGCGAAAGTTATTGGTATTTTTAAAGATGGGAAAAGCTTAAAAAAAGGAAAAGGTAGTTTAGTTTTACTTTTCGATATTAATCCTTTTTATGTTCAGTCAGGTGGACAAAATACTGATCACGGTACTTTATCTTTTAATGGTAAAGACTATCTTATTACGGAGGGCTTTAAGTTTCCAAATCTTCAGCATGCTTTAGTAGTTAATAGTATCAGTGAAATTAAGCTTGACGATCAGGTTAAACTTTGCGTTGATAAAAATAGACGCGAAGCAATCATGAAAAACCATTCAGCAACGCACCTTCTCAACGAAGCTTTACGGCGCATTTTAGGAAGTCACGTTCACCAGCAAGGAAGCCTGGTAGAAGAGAAATACTTGCGTTTTGATTTTAATAATTTTAAGAGTTTAACAAGTGAAGAACTATTAGCTGTTGAAGATCTTGTTAATTTAGAAATATCAGAGCATAGCCAAACAAAAGTCATCGAAACAAGTTATGACGAAGCAGTTAAAATGGGTGCCCAAGCGATGTTTGATGAAAAATATGGGGACAGTGTCCGGATGGTAACAATTGGTTTTTCTAAAGAACTTTGTGGAGGAACCCATGTCCAAAACACTTTAGATATCGATAGTTTTGCAATCTCGAAATGCGAAACGAAAGGTAGTGGAATTTACCGAATCGAAGCTGCAACTAGTGATGGTATTTTTGAAAACCTTGAAGATAATGCTAAGGTTTTGAAACAAGAAATCAGTTCTTTACGTGAGAAACGCTTGGCTACTCTTGAAGCTTTAAAAAGTTTTAAAAACATCAAAGCTGTTGAAGTACCTTGTACTAAATTTGTTAAGTCATACCGCTATTTAATTAACTTAAAGGCTGAGAAAGAAGAGCTTTTAAAAGTGATTAAAAATGAAGAAAAACTGCTTCTTAGCTATAAAGCTCAGGAAGAAATGATTGATGAGAAAAAGTACTTACTTACTAAAGAAAAGATAAAACTCGGAACGCTTGTTGTTATTACTGACGATTTCGCTTCGCAAGACCAAGTTAAAGACCTAGTTGACCGAGTGAGCGATCAAATAAAGCCTGGGGTTACTGTTTATGCTGGAAATATTAATGGGCGCCTCCAGTTTTTTGTGAAATCAACGACTAAAGATAGTGCATCCGTGATCGTTAAAGAAATGGCTAAGATATGTTTAGGGTCTGGCGGTGGACGCGACGATTTTGCTCAGGGCGGTGGTAAAGAAAGCGAAAAACTTCCTGAAGCAATCCTAAAAGTTAAAGTGCTATTAGGAGCTAAAAGTTGAGATATATTGGACTCGATCTTGGAAAGAAAACTTTGGGAGTAAGTGTTAGTAGTCTTGACGGTACTGTTGCCACACCAAAAGTTACGTTTAGAATAACGTCACTAGAGGACGCACTTCTTAAAGTGATTAGTTTAAAAGAAGAATACGAAGAATTTGAAATTGCTTTAGGACTACCTTTAAATAGTGATGATACAGTCGGTGAGCAGGCAAAGTATTCCCTAGAGTTTCAAAAGCTTCTAACCGAAAATGGCTTTGTTGTTCACTTAGTTGATGAACGTAATACCACAGAGAAAGCACTCGAAGTCATCTGGGAAATGAATGTCACTAAAGAAAAACGTAAAGAAATAGTTGACAAGATTGCGGCACAGTTTATACTTAAATATTTTTTAGAAAGGATTAAAAAAAGTGATGGAAGAAAATAAAATTACCCTAACTTTTGATGATGGGTCAAGTCAAGAAGGAACGATTCTTTTCACATTTCCAAGTAAAGACAATAAAGAAAACTATGTAGCTTTGGAAATTGAGATCGAAGGCGAAGAAGAACCAGCAGTAGTCGTCATGAAATATCTTGAAGAAGAGGATGGCGGTATCGGTGAACTTGAGGATATTCCTGAGGAAGATACAAAAGCTTGGGATTATATCGACGAAGTTTTAGGAGCATATTTTAGTGATGAAGAATGCACTTGTGAAGAATGTTGTGGCTAAAAATTCAGGAAGAATAAAAAATGGATCTTTGTGATCCATTTTTTATTTTATAAGTTTTACAATGTTTTCAACAGGTGTTTCTCTAGTGACAACACCTAACAGTTTTCCCTCAAGAAGCTCGAGAGCTTTCCTTCGCTTTTCTAGGCATAACTCACCAATTTCACTATTTTCGGTAACGATGATAAAATGGCCGTTCTTAATTATTTCGAGGCACTTTTTTAATTTTTCTCCTTGGTTAGAACCAAGATCAATTAAGATATAATCAAGGTCTTGAGAAAAACTTACCCGGTAGAAGATATTTTCAATCATCGTCATTGTCATTTGGTATTGCCAGATAACAGCTGTTTTTGGGTCTTCAAAAAAGGCTGTGCTCATAATTTCAAACCCTTCAATTAAGTTAGGGATAATTTTGTCTTCGAAGAAACTAACATCTTCATTATTACCACCAAGATAATGAACGAGAGCTGGCGTTTGAAAATCAAGATCAATCAGTCCAATCCGCTTGTTGTCTTTTTGAAGATATTTCCCAAGTTTAACGATTAAAGAAGAAGTACCAACTCCTCCTTTAGCCCCTAAAAAGAAAATAAATTTAGTTGGAGAAAAAGTGAGAACTGGTTTTGAAACAAACTTGATTTTGACACCACTAATCTTTAAATTTATTTTAATGACTTTAGCTATCATTTTTTTAAGGTCGTGTAGTAACGGGTCACTAAGATTTACAACAGATATTACAAGATAGCAAACATCAGTTTTGCTGTCATATTTTACTTCTTCAAGACTACCGTCTTCGGTTAGGTTTTTACTAGTTAAAGGATTGATAACAGATTGTAAACTATCGATAATTTTATTTTCGTTCATTCACTTCTCCGATGTTAAATTCTTTTTCGTAAATCTTAGGGTTTTTTGTGATGATACCATAAAGTTTTGTCATCTCAAGTTCGTGTTCAACTTCCCGCGTTTTCTTTTCTTTCATCGAATAAAAGATAAGCTTTTTAGTTTCTTCATTTAGAGAGTTTAAATACGAAATTCCTTTAGCATTCATCTTGAGGATTCTTAGATAATCAGTTGTATAACCATTATCTTTATAAACTTTGCCAACGGTGTTAATAATAACTCTTTTCAAGTAGTTTTTAGGGTAACGCTTCGTTTCACAAGTTTCGAGAAATTCATCGTAGCTTTTTGAGCTGATCATTTTCTTGACCCGGTTTTCAAGGCCATCATTAACACCTTTTATTTTCTTTAAGTCCTCTGGTGAGCTTTGGGAAACGGCATACTGAAATATTGAGTAAAGCTCGGTGTTTAAAGTGTCTTCTTTAAGATAGTTAATATTAAGATCTAAAAGATAATCGCTTGGAATATTACCACGAGAAATACTTCTCCTAATCGCAGAACTGCTACTATGAACATCGGTTAAACTAGTTGCGAAGTGGGAAGAGAAGATTCGCTCGATGAGTACTGGCGTTATTTTTCTTTCGGCTTTTTTAATGCCTTTTAGGTAACCAATCGCTAAGGTATTATTTGGGAGACTGTATTCACTAATGCTATCAGGAAAGTGTTTAATCATGACACGTTTAGCACTCGTTTTGTAGTTAAGACCTTCATCGAGGTAATTTTTAATTTCAGTTTGAAATTTCTCGCTCATTTCCATTACAGCAAATTTCTTTAAAAGCTGAAGGTCGTTTGTTTCGACTCCACATGCGATGTGGGTGATGCCGAATTTATCGAGAATCTTGACGGCGTTTTGACTAAATTCATCACGACTATTAATTGTCAAATATGTTGGAAAATCAAGCACTAGGTCGCAACCAAGTTCTATTGCGATTTTTGCTTTATCCCATTTGTTGATAATACTGACTTCTCCCCTCATCGTATAGTTGCCACTCATAAGGCAAACAACATAATTTGGTTTAACAAGCTCTATAGCTTTTTTAATATAATATTCGTGACCTGTATGAAAGGGGTTAGCTTCCATGATTAATCCGAGAACTTTCATCATTTTCCTCCACCAATTAAGATTATTATACCTAAAAAATAAAAATTGGTAAAAATATTAAAAAGGAACTTGTCAAAAGAAAATTATATGGTAAAATGGTAACTAGTGAATAGGAGGATAATAATGAGCAAAAGAAGTAACTCACACGATACATTAAAGATGATTGCAATCGTTAGTTGTATTGTGGCTTTCGCTTTCTTGATTGTTGTCTATGCGGCGGACTTTTTAGTTCTTGTTGGTGTCTTTACTGGTAAAGGAAGATTAATCAACATCTTCGAATATATCGCCTGGATAGCAATACTTGTTGCGATCTTTTTCATGTTAATTGTGCTTCTCGATGGAGCTCCTAACGGATTAAGATATACACTGTTCATTTTGCTAGCAATCATCGTCGCACTTATCATTACGATCATGATTACTAAAGCTGTTAAAGGATAATAAGGGTGAAAGTCACCCTTATTTTTTAAAAAAGCGTTATGATTCATATTGTATTATTTGAACCCTTGATTCCCCAAAATACGGGTAATATTATGCGGACAGCAATTGCAACGGATAGCTTTTTGCATCTGATTGAACCACTTGGTTTTAAGCTTGATGAGAAGAGCTTAAAGCGTAGTGGCGTGAATTATATTTCCGAAGTAAAATACGACACTTATAAATCATGGGATGATTTTTATAGCGCCCATAAAAACAAAGGACAATTTTATTTCTTTACAAGATACGCTAAAGCTTCTCCGAAAGCAATGGAGATTAAAAAAGGAATTGACTATTATTTAGTATTTGGTAAAGAAACAACAGGGATTGATAAAAATATTTTACGCGATCATCCTGGTGAACTCATTAGGATTCCGATGAAAGCAAACGTCAGGACGCTTAATTTAGCGGTGACTGTCGGAATTGGTTGTTACTATGTTTTGGATAAACTTGGTTATCCAGAACTTTCAACAAAAGAAGTTTTAAAGGGTGAAGATTTTCTAGAAAAGGAGAAAAAAGAATGCGACAATATTTAGATTTTTTACAAACAATTTTAACGAAAGGAACGAAAAAAGATGATCGCACGAAAACCGGAACGATTTCTATTTTTGGTTATCAAAATCGCTATAATTTGACGGAAGGATTTCCACTTTTAACAACTAAGAAAGTTCATTTGAAATCAATCCTTCACGAACTTTTGTGGTTTATTAAAGGTGATACAAACATTGGCTATTTAGTCGAAAATGGTGTTAGAATTTGGAACGAGTGGCCTTACGAAAAATTTAAAAAGTCACCTGATTATCATGGTGAAACGATGGAAGAGTTTATCGAAAAAATTAAATCTGATAAAGTTTTTAGGAAAAAGTATGGCGATTTAGGTCCTGTTTATGGAAGACAGTGGCGTCATTTTGAAGGTAAGAAAACTTCAGTTGATCAACTAAGCTGGGTGATTGATGAAATCAAAAACAATCCGACTTCACGTAGACTCATTGTTTCGAGCTGGAATCCGCCACTAATTTCGGAGATGGCTTTACCGCCATGTCACATGATGTTTCAGTTTTATGTGAATGATGGAAAACTGTCACTACACTTGTATCAAAGAAGTGCTGATGCGTTTCTTGGTGTTCCTTTTAATATTGCTTCTTATAGTATGCTTTTAATGATGGTTGCCAAAGTAACTAATCTTGTTCCTTATGAATTTATTCACACGATAGGTGATGCTCATATTTATTTAAACCATTTAGAGCAAGTTCATACGCAGCTAGAACGTGAGCCAAGAAAACTTCCTAAACTTCTAATTAAAGGTAATCAAAAAACGATTTTTGATTTCAAGTATGAAGACTTTGAACTTGTTGATTATGATCCTCATCCAATGATTAAGGGTAAGGTATCAGTATGATCAAGATGATTCTAGCGGTCGATAGAAATAACTTGATCGGTAGAAAAAATGCTCTTCCTTGGCACTATAAAGAAGATCTAGAATATTTCAAAAAAATAACCCTAAACAAGACAGTAGTTATGGGCGAGAATACGTTTAATTCAATCATCGGGCTAAACAAGAAACCACTCCCTAACAGGAAAAACGTCGTTGCAACTTTTAACCATGATTTTCATTATGATGGTGTTGAGATTATATACGATCTTAATAGCTACTTAAGAAACGTAAAAGAAGAAGTGTTTCTAATAGGTGGTAAGACAATTTACGAAAAGTTTGTAAGTTATGTTGAAGAAATTTATTTAACTTATATTGACCGCGAGCACGAAGGTGATGTTTATTTAGACTTAAGTTTTTTAAAAGACTTTATATTGGTTAACGAGACAAAAAGTGGGATCTTAAGTTTTAGGGTTTACCGGAGGAAAATGTGAGTTTAGTAATTGTTGGTTATCTTTTTTCACTTTTAGGGACAGGGCTTATCATATACTTTTTTGAGTATATGTGCCTTAAAAAGCTTTTTTACTGGACGATTCCGTTATATATAATCGGGCTATTAATTGTTATCGATATACTGTATTTTCTATTTCTTGTTATCTGTAACTATAGTTTATCAAAGAAGCGTCTAAAAAAGCCGTCACGGTTTGCTCGTTATTTGATAACTGAGTATGCGTATTTTGTTGACTTTAAAATGCGGATCATTCCAAAGGCTCATACAAATATTAAAAACTGTAAGGGAGTGTTTATTTTCAACCACCGCTCACTTCTTGATCCATTGGCTCTTGAAAGTTATTTTCGTTTTCAGTCGCCTTTTTACATCATGAAAAAGGAAATTGTTAACTGGCCTTTTGCTGGAAGACTAATTGTGAAAGCCGGAAGCGTTTGTATTGATCGCGATGATCTTAGACAGTCAGTAAGAGCTCTTCAAGAAGCCAAAGAAAAGATGGGAAACCGAAACCTTGGAATCTTTCCTGAAGGGACTCGCAACAAAACCGAAGAAGCGATTTTGCCTTTCAAACCAGGTGCTTTAAAGATTGCACATCAAGCTCAGGCAGACGTAAATGTTGTGAAACTTGTTAACTTTAAAAAAGCAATTTGGAATCGCTTTCGTTTTAAAAAGATACATCCAGAGATTTTTCTTCTTAAAACATTTACTTATGAAGAATATAAGGATATGACAACCGAAGCCTTTTCAGAGGTCATTGAAAATCTTTACCGAAAATAAAAAGCTGACTTTATTGTCAGCTTTTTTAGTACTCGATGTTTACTTCATCGATTGTGAATTTGTTATCTGTGTAAGTTAGCTTAACACCATGAAGATTATATAACTTCATTTGGTAGTCGTAGGTATGAGGATCAAGCTTACTACAAACAGCTTTAATAGTGTGCGAATGAGCAAAAATTATAATTCTTTTGCTTTCGTAATTTTCTTCAATAATATGCATCAAAGAGTCATAAACGCGGGATTCTAGTAGATTATTAGTTTCGATGTCGAAATGTTTTTCGGAAAAGAATGCTGTTGTGAAAGGAAAACTTCTGATACTTTTTCCTTCCATTTCGCCAAAGGAGCGTTCTGTCAAACCATCAATTATTTGATAGTCCATTTTGTTTTTTAAAAATATCTCGGCTGTTTGCCGGGCTCTTAATAAAGGGCTTGCATAAGCTTTGTCAAACCCACGGTTTTTCTTCCAAAAATTGGTACTTGTCTTTTTGGTATTTTTTATACCTATCTCAGAAAGGGGGTTGTCGATTCGCCCCTGAACGAGCCCTAAATCGTTATATTCGGTATTACCATGTCTTATCAAAATTATTTCTAACATCCCAAATACTATACCATAAATAATAAAATTATGGTAAAATAGAAAAGTGCAAGGAGGGCTTATGGAAAACGAAAATGTCTTAAAAATCACGGCGATTATTAATGACGAAAAGCTGACAAACGACCAAAAAAAGCAGCAACTTTTGATGTTCCATGAGAACGATATTGCTGATGCCTTAGTTAGCCTTCCTAAAGAAAAACGGTTGATGGTTTATGAAATACTCGGTAATGAACTATCATCTGATGTTTTTTCTTACATCGATGATGATGTTGAAAACTACGTCAAGGAACTCGATTATGAAAAAGCCGCAGACCTTATCGAACAAATGGATGCTGACGATGCGGTTGATGTCCTTGATGAGGTATCTGAAGAAGATAAATCAGAAATCTTAAAACGGATGGAAGGAGAAATCGTTGATGACATTAAACTGATTTCTTCTTATGATGATGAACAAATTGGTAGTCATATGACAACTAACTTTATCGCAATCAAAAAAAATAGCACGGTTCCCGAAGCAATGAAAGAAGTAATTAAAGAAGCAGGAGACCATGACAATGTTGGCGTCATTTATGTACTAAACGATGATGATACTTTTTATGGAGCAATCCAGTTAAGAGACTTAATTAGAGCGAGAAAAGAAGATCCTCTTGATTCAATCATCAAGAAGCAGTACCCAACAATTCTTGCAACTTCTTTGATTTCCGAAAACGTTAATGAACTGAGAGACTATGTTCCCGATTCAATTCCCGTTATCAATCAGCATGGTCAAGTTGTTGGTTCAATTACGAGTGATGATATTATCGAATCTCTTGGTGAAGAATTTAGTGAAGATTATGCAAAACTTGGTGGTTTGTCAAAAGCTGAAGATTTAGAAGAGCCAGTTTTTAAATCCGTTTGGAAGCGGATTCCGTGGCTTGTAACTCTCCTTATTTTAGGACTTTTGATTTCTCTTTTGATTTCTTCATTCGAGCAAGTCTTTACGCTTTTCCCAGTTATTATTTTGTTCCAATCAACAATTCTTGATATGGCGGGTAATGTTGGCACCCAGTCACTTGCGGTGACAATTAGGGTACTTACAGTTGAAGATGATAAGAAGATTCTTCATAAGACGGTTAGTAAAGAAATCAAGGTTGGTTTTCTAAATGGTCTCTTTTTAGGAATCTTATCATTTGGAGTAGTCCTTCTTTTCCTAATTATTCGTAAACCAATCTTTCAAAATAATCTTGTGGGAACGATTACTGAATATACAAAGACGGCTGGCGTTGTGAGTTTTTCAATGCTCATGGCAATGGGAATGTCTTCATTTTTTGGTTCACTCATTCCAATTGTTTTCAAAAAAATTAAAATCGATCCTGCTGTTGCCTCTGGTCCATTTATCACAACAATCAACGACATTATTGCTGTTTTGGTTTATTATGGAATTACAACCCTTATGTTCATGGTGATTAAATAATGTATAGTCGTATTACCGCTGCTTTTTTTGCTCCTCAGGAGCTCGTTAATTATAAACGTGACCGCTTTTGGCGACCGCTTTTAATTGTTTTATTAACATTACTTTTTATTTGCCTTCCTGGGATTATTCGTACTGCTGATAAATCAATTAGTTTATCAGAAAAGAAGAAGTATAACATTAAACTTGCTTTCAATACTAATAAACCAATTGGTCTAAAACTAGTAGATGGTGAGATTAAATTTCCAGAAAATTTCGAAGCGCTCGTTTACGATATTGAAAATTTTGATACGAAGGTTGTTATTGGCGAGCTAAAGGAAAAGGATACGTTTTCCTTCTTTACGAGTACTAAAACTGTCTACATTGGCAGTAAAACAATCAAGTATTTAGAAGGCGGTTTTAAAGAATGGGAGTATAACTATAAGGATTTATTTACAAATCCGAATCTTAATTTAGACGAACTTTCATCTTTTTCTTCGCCAACGTGGGAATATGTTTTTAATAGCTACGATAGCATTCTTAAAAAAAATATTGGTTTCGAAGTTTTTAAGCGTACAGCTTTGATGGTTGTAAGAAGGTTTACTTCTCAGCTACTTTTAACGGTTTTTATTGTTATTTTTCTTGTTGTTCGCTGTCAGAGGCTCATTAAAATTAGGGAAATAATTACTTGTGCAATCTACTTACTGTTACCATACTTCTTTTACCGTTTTCTAATTATTAGCTTTGCAATCAGTTGGTTATCAATTATTAATCTATTATTTTTATTCATTAATTACAACAAACTCAAGTTTGCGATTATTTTTGGTAAACTGAAAGGAGAAGAGTAAAATGGAATATAACTTTATTGAGATTGAGAAAAAGTGGCAAGAGAAGTGGAAAACTAAAAAAGCTTTTGCCACTAATCTTGACCAAGAAAAAAATAATTACTATGCACTGACAATGTTTCCTTACCCTTCAGGACAAGGACTACATGTTGGTCATATTTTAGGCTATGTGGCAACTGACGTGATTGCTCGTCACCATCGGCATTTACAAGAAAATGTCTTTTTTCCGATGGGCTGGGATGCGTTTGGACTTCCTGCTGAGCAGTACGCTATCGAAACTGGTAACGATCCTGATGAGTTTAGTTTAAGAAACATCGAAATTTTTAAAAGCCAAATAAGATCAGTTGGACTTAGTATCGATTGGAAACAGGAACTAAGAACGAGCGACCCAAACTATTACAAATGGACTCAATGGATTTTTACAAAACTTTACGAACGCGGTTTAGCGTATATTGCTTCAATTGAAGTTAACTGGTGTGAAAAACTAGGAACGGTTCTTGCTAATGAAGAAGTACTTCTTGAAAATGGTAAAATGATTTCTGAGCGTGGTGGTTATCCAGTTGTTAAGAAACCGATGAAACAGTGGGTTTTAAAAATAACCGAATATGCTGATAAACTTTTAGAGGGTCTTGATAGTCTTGATTGGCCTGAAGCCATCAAGAACATGCAAAGAAACTGGATTGGTAAGTCAACAGGAGCTATCATCAAATTTAAAGTCAAAAACACTGAAGAAGAACTTCAAGTATTTACGACTCGCCCTGACACGATTTTTGGAGCTACATACTGTGTTGTCGCCCCAGAGCATCCTTTGCTTACAAAATTAAAACTTCCAAAAGAAGTAGTAAAGTATCAAAAAGATGCTAAGGCTAAAACTGATCTAGAGCGAACTGATCTTCAAAAAGATAAGACGGGTGTTTATTTAAATTACGACGCGATTAACCCTTTAACTGGTGAAAACATCCCAATTTATGTAGCTGACTATGTTTTAAATTCATATGGAACAGGAGCCATCATGGCAGTTCCTGCTCACGACGAACGTGACTTTTTATTTGCTAGTAAATATGGTTTACCAGTAAAACAGGTGTTAGCAGGAGAGAAGATTCCATTTACTGGCGATAGTAAGCACATCAATTCTAGTTTTCTTGATAATTTAAATAAAGAAGAAGCAACTTCTAAAATGCTTGAATATTTAACTGAAAATAATCTTGGTTACCCAAAAGTAAACTACCGGTTACGCGACTGGATCTTTTCGCGTCAACGCTACTGGGGTGAACCGTTTCCTGTTGTTTTCGATGAGAATGGAAGTATTGAGGTTCTTAGTAAAAACGAACTTCCACTGACACTGCCAAAACTCACAAAAATCAAGCTTTCGAAAAACGGTGAATCACCACTTGCTCTAGCTACTGACTGGCTTTATACTGAACGAAACGGAAAACGTGTCCGTAGAGAAACGAATACGATGCCACAGTGGTCAGGAAGCTGCTGGTATTATTTTGGGTATTTATTAAAAGATGGTGATGTTTTTTTAGATCCTGAATCTGTTAAAGCTCAAAAACGCCTCAAAGCTTGGTTACCAGTTGATTTATATATTGGCGGTACCGAGCACGCAGTACTTCATCTTTTGTATGCAAGATTTTGGCACAAGGTTTTGTTTGATGAAAAAATTGTTCCCTCTCAGGAACCGTTCCAAAAACTTTTCAACCAAGGAATGATTCTTGGAAAAGATGGCAACAAGATGAGTAAGAGTATGAATAACGGCGTCAATCCTGATGATATCGTTTCTAAGTATGGAGCCGATACTCTCAGACTTTACGAAATGTTTTTAGGACCGCTTGAAGCTAGTAAGCCTTGGCAAACTGATGGTATCGAGGGGCCTTATCGTTTCCTTGAAAGGGTATGGCGGTTTTATACAGAAGTTAAGATAATTGATGATAAAGACACAAGCCTTGATAAGATATATAACTCGATGGTCAAGAAAGTCACAGAAGACTACTATAGTTATAGTTTCAACACGGCAATCAGCCAAATGATGATATTTATTAACGAATGTTTTAAAGTAAAGAAAATTAAAAAGACATACCTAGAAGGCTTTTTGGTGCTTTTAAATCCGCTTGCTCCGCATATTACCGAAGAGTTAAACGAACTTCTTGGAAACAAAGAAATGCTTGTTAATAAACCTTGGCCAGTGTTTGATGAAAACAAAATTGCTGGTGATAAGGTTTTAATTGTTGTTTCAATCAATGGTAAAGTTCGTGACAAGGTTGAGGCTTTGAAAGATATGCCTGATGCTGATCTTAAGAAGCTTGTTATTAAGTTACCAAAAATTGTTAGCCAACTTGAAAATAAAGAAATTCTTAAGACAATTGTTGTTAAAAATAAATTAGTTAATATTGTCATTAAGTAAAACTTAGGTTAATCTTTTAATATATAAGGTGATGTGTAACAAGAAAACAAGAAGAACCTTTAATAATCTTTTTGAAGTGTTTAGTTGCGATGGGTGCGAGGAAAAATACACGGACGAAACGTTTTATGTAGATGGTGTTTTGGTAACGGTGTTTTACTTAAGTTTGTGTCCGTTTTTTAAAGAGACAACGCTTGAAAAAGCTTTTGCTCCGAGGGCGTTTATCATTCTTCTAGAACTCATTTTACATGCGGAAAATGGGGTCATTTTATGGCTTGATCATGAGCCTATTTATGAACATTATCCAGAAATTTTTGCTTTTGGTTTTAAAAACATTTACCTAATTGTTGGATAATATAGTATAATTAGGTACCGAGGTGAAATGTATGATTGTAAAAATAAAAGGGAAAAATAAGTATTCTCCAACTCCTGACGTTAAGCGTTACGCAGAAGAAAAACTAAAGAGGCTTGAACGTTTGTTTACGGATAAATCAGTTCCTGAAGCTACACTTGTTTGTGAAAAATATCCAAGTTATTTCATCGTTGAGATTACGATTCCTACGAAGAGGCTATTACTTCGAAGCGAAACTACTGCTCCTGATATTGCCGAAGCTATCGATCTCTCAATTGATAAATTATCGACACAAATTAAAAAACATAACGGACGTATCTCTAATCGTCAGAAGCAACAAAATTCTTTAGGTAAAGAAATATATAACATGAAAGTGGAACTTGATGCCAAAGAACTTGAGATGGAAGACTTAGCTAATTCAATCGTTAAAACGAAAGAATTTGATCTTGAACCAATGACTGAGCGCGAAGCAATTTTGCAAATGGAACTACTTGATCATGATTTCTTTGTTTTCCGAAATGTTAAAACTAATGATGTAAATCTTATCTATACAAGAAAAGATAAAAAGTACGGCGTCATTCGTGTTCGCTCGTAATTAATATAGCTGCCTACCTCAGGTAGGCAGCTTTTTTATCTACAAGGCTGTGATTATCACGAGACTTTGTCCCAGAAATACTTCTCATAATACTCATTCTCA
>CAUTZD010000015.1:0-29518 GCA_963542825.1 uncultured Acholeplasmataceae bacterium
TTTGAGACAAAATCACGTGTTAATAGATTGAGACAAAATCTGAAGTTAATCACACATGTAAAATTAGTAAATAAAAAACCTTTGCCTTTTTTGAAAAGCTGTAGTAGAATTACACAAGTATTGTCTTGTATAGTGGAGGGCTTTATAGTTTCTGAATATACGGACTACATTTAATGAAAAGGGGGATGTAGGTGAACTATAAGATTATTAAATGTGGAAAGGAACGAGAGCGTAGAAACTATTCACGTTCAATTATGAATGTTGAGCTTCCCGATCTTATTTCTATACAAAAAGACTCATTTAAATGGTTCAAAGAAGAAGGCTTAAAATCTTTATTTAAGGAGTACTCGCCAATTACTGATACATCAGGAAGATATGAGATGTATTTTAATGGCTATGAATTTTCGACTCCTGACCAATCAATTGTCGAAGCAAAGAAAAATGATGCAACATATGCTTCAGCGTTAAATGTTAATGTAACGATGCGGTTTGGTAAGCCAGGAGACAAAAAACAAGTATTAGAGCAAAAGGTGTTTTTAGGCGAGTTTCCAATGATGACGCCATGGGGAACGTTTGTTATCAATGGTGCGGAGCGTGTTGTTGTAACTCAAATTATTCGTTCCGCAGGTGCTTTTTATTCTTACGAAAAAGATAAGAAGAGCGGATACGAATCTTACTCGGGACAAATTATTCCAACGCGGGGTGCTTGGGTTCAGTTCGAAGCTAGTAAAAAGGATGTATGGCATATTAAAGTTGACCGGAAGAAGAAGCTTCCGCTCACTACTTTTTTGCGTGCTATTGGTTTAAATAAACGTAAAGAAATTACCGATATGTTTGGTGAGAGCAGCTATATGCTCAATACTTTAGATGATGATGATTCATTTGGAACTGATGATGGTTTGAAGGCTGTTTATAAAACACTTCGTCCAAACGAATCAGCTCCCGCAACTCAAGATATTAAAAATCATTTAGCAGGACTCTTTTTTGATCCTCGGCGTTATGATCTTGCTCAGGTTGGTCGTTATAAAATTAATCGAAAGCTTGATTGCTTAGCTCGGCTTGAGTTTGTTGTTAAAAACAACATGCAAGCAGTGTTTGCCCAAGACGTTAAAACGAAGCGTGGTACATATATCGTTCGTGAAGGCCATGATGTTACAATGGAAGCAATTGAAGAACTTAGAAAAAACCGTGAACTTTTACGTGTTGAAGAAGTTTACGAAAATCTTCTTTATGCTGAAGATAATTCTGTTTTAGTCAAAGCCTCAAAATCCGATCTTGAATTTTTAAAATCAATTATCAATATTCCTCTAACGCTTGATTTACAAGCTCCAAAGACTAAGGAAATTTTGGTTAAAAAAGGTGATGTTATTACTCCTGATTTATACGAAAATGTAGTTGTTAAGACTTTCGATAAACAAGTTTTAGACCCTAATTTTAAAGAAGAGATGGGTACAGTTCTCTATGAGTTTGAGAAGAAACGTAATCAAACAGTAACTCTTGAAAAAATTGCGATTAAATTTAAAAATAGTGAAGATGACCGGGTTATTAAAATTGTTGGTAATAACCAACTTGAAAGTAGCAAAGTTTTAACTAATGGTGATATTTTTGCTGCCGTCAGTTATTTTATCAATCTCTATGATGGCATTGGTTATACTGATGATATTGATCATCTTGGCAACAGACGTTTGCGGCTCGTTGGCGAACTTTTACAAGATGAGTTTCGGAAGGGTCTTGCAAAAATGGAAAAGGCGATTCGTGATAAACTCACTTCATCAAGCGTTGACATCGAAACATTTGCTTCTCAGCAGTTTATTAATACCAAAACTTTGGGAAGTGTTTTACGTGATTTCTTTGGTAGTAGTCAGTTGTCACAGTTTATGGATCAAATTAACCCATTATCTGAGCTTACCCATAAACGCCGTCTATCAGCTTTAGGTAGTGGTGGCTTAAGTAGGGAACGGGCTGGCTTTGAGGTTCGTGATGTTCATGCAACACACTATGGTCGGATTTGTCCGATTGAGACATCCGAAGGTCAAAACATCGGTCTTATCACTTCGCTTGCTTGCTACGCTCGTGTCAATAAATACGGCTTTATTGAAACTCCATATTTCCGTGTTCAGAAAAAAGGTGATAAGATGGTTGTCACAAACGACATCGAATACTTTACAGCCGACATCGAAGAACTCCATAAAATTGCTCAAGCTAACATGAAAATTAATGAAAATCGGGAAGTTATTGAAGACCGTGTCGTGGCACGGTACCTTGGTGATACTTCCGAATATCCAAAAGAAGAAATTGAGTATGTTGACGTTTCACCGCAACAAATCATTTCTGTAACAACAAGCTGTATTCCGTTTCTTGAACACGATGATGCAACTCGTGCTTTGATGGGCGCCAATATGCAGCGGCAGGCGATTCCTCTAATCGCTCCTGAGGCTCCATATGTTGGAACTGGTAACGAAACTAAAGCTGCTAAGGATAGTGGAGCAGCCGTTGTTTGTCAAGAAGATGGTACAGTACAGTATGCTGATAGTAAAAAAATTGTTGTTAAGAGTAAAAAAGGCTTTTTAAATAGTTATGAATTAATTAAGTTTGAGCGTTCAAACGCTTCAACCTCAATTAACCAAAAACCAATCGTTACAGTTGGTGAGAAAGTTTTAAAAGGTGATACACTTGCTGACGGACCTTCAATGGACCGTGGTGAGCTTGCTTTAGGACGAAACGTTTTAGTAGCGTTCATGACCTGGGATGGTTATAACTACGAAGATGCCGTCATCATGAGTGAACGGCTTGTTCAAGATGATGTTTATACTTCTATCCATATTGAAAAATACGAAATTGAAGTTCGGAAAACCAAGATTGGTGACGAAGAGTTAACTAATGAAATTGAGCATGCCCCTAAGCATAAACTTGCTAAACTTGATGAAAATGGTATCGTTCGTATCGGTGTTGAAGTTAAAGAAAATGATATTTTAGTTGGTAAGACAACACCAAAAGGTCAAGTTGATCCAACTCCTGAAGAACTTTTAAGTCGTTCTTTGTTCTCTAATAACTCTAAGGAAGTACGTAATACTTCCCTTGAAGTACCACATGGTGGTGGAGGAATCGTTCACCGCGTTGATCATTTTAAACGTGATGAGAAAACCGAAACTGGACAAAAGAAATATAATTTAGGTCCAGATGTTAAAGAAAAAGTTCGTGTTTTTATCGTTCAGAAACGGAAGATTTCTGAGGGTGATAAGATGAGTGGACGCCATGGTAATAAGGGCGTTATTTCGAAAATTTTACCACAAGAAGATATGCCATACTTAGAAGATGGTACGCCAATCGATATTATGCTTAACCCCCAAGGTATTCCTTCGCGGTTAAACATCGGTCAGGTTTTAGAGGTCCACTTAGGATATGCTGCCAAAAAGCTTGGTGCTTATATTGCTACTCCAGCGTTTGATGGTGTTGAAAACGATGATCTTGTTGAAATCATGAAGGAAGCCAAGATGGAACCAGATGGTAAAAATGTTCTCTACGATGGAAGAACCGGTGAACCATTTGATAACCGAATCAATGTTGGTGTGATGTACATGATCAAACTTGCCCATATGGTTGATGATAAACTTCATGCTCGTAGTGAAGGACCATATTCTTTAGTAACACAGCAGCCCCTTGGTGGTAAAGCCCAAAACGGTGGTCAGAAATTTGGTGAAATGGAAGTTTGGGCGCTTGAAGCTTATGGTGCAAGCTATACTTTACGTGAGATGCTAACGTTAAAATCTGATGATATGGTTGGAAGGAATCGTTTATATACATCGATTGTTGATGGTGAAGAAATTCCAGAACCTGGTGTTCCTGAATCGTTCCGTGTTCTTGTTAAGGAAATGCAGTCTTTAGGTTTAAGCGTTAAACTCATCGATAAAGATGGCAAAGATGTTGCTAACCATTCGATTGTTGAAGATTTGGAAATCGACCGGAAAAAACAAAAGCGTGGCAAAACATCTGAAGAACAAAAAGAGATTATGTCGACAAGATATGACAAAAATGATGAACCAATTTCGATAGATGATAGTAAAGATGTCCAGGATTTTATTGAAGGGAGCGTTAAATAATGAATAAAAAATATAAGTATATTCAATTAGGCATTGCTTCACCTGATGAAATTCGAGGCTGGAGTCATGGCGAAGTTAAGGATAGTGAGACAATCAACTACCGAAGCTATCTTCCAACGGTTGGGGGACTTTTTTGTGAACGTATTTTCGGTCCAATGAAAGATTATCAATGTGGATGTGGAAAGAAGAAGACCAAAGATCAAGGTACTGTTTGTGAAAAGTGTGGTGTCGAAATCGTTTCGAGCAAAGTTCGTCGTGAACGTCTTGGTCACATTGAACTTTCTGAGCCGGTTATTCATCCATGGTTTTTAAGAACAACACCATCAAAAATTGCGACGCTTCTTGATATTCGCCAAGGTGATCTTGAAACAGTTGCTAACTTTCAATGTTTTGTTGTTTTTGACAGTGGTAGTGTCAGCGAAATTAAAAACCGCAAAATTATTTCTGAACAGGAATATGCAGAATATCGTGAAAAATATGGTAGTTCAAGTTTCGTTGCTGAAACTGGTGGCCGGGCTATCAAACGGATGCTCCAAGAAATCGATCTTGAGAAAACCGCTGAACTTATAAAAAGTGAACTCGTTGGTGCTACCAAAATGCGCCGCGAGCGTTTAATTAAACGCCTAAATGTGATTGTTGCCTTTATTGAATCAGGGAATAAACCCGAATGGATGGTACTTGACGTTATCCCAGTTTTACCACCAGACTTACGTCCGATGGTGCAACTTGATGGTGGCAGGTTCGCAACAACCGATTTAAATGATTTATACAAACAAGTACTATTTAGAAACAATCGTTTAAAAGCTTTCAAGAAAGATTTCTCAACGCCAGCAATCTTAAAAAATGAGATGCGGATTGTTCAGCAAGCTGTTTGGTGTTTAATTGACAACTCTAAGCAAAAAACACCAAACAAACAAAACAACCGTATTCTTAAGAGTCTTTCTGATACTTTGCGTGGTAAACAAGGACGGTTTCGTCAAAATCTTCTCGGAAAGCGGGTTGACTTTTCTGGTCGTTCTGTTATTGCTGTAGGACCAGATCTTAAGATGTATCAGTGCGGAATTCCTCGGGAAATGGCACTCATTCTTTTTAAGCCATTTATTATCCATAATATTATTCAGGAGAGTAAAAAACAAGCACTCGAAGGAAATGATAAAAACCTTGAAAAAACCGTTAAAGCAGCCAGAAACATGGTCGAAGATCATGATCCTGAAGCCATGGAACAACTTGAAAAGATTGTTGTCGAACATCCAGTTTTATTAAACCGGGCGCCAACGCTTCACCGTCTAGGAATTCAGGCGTTCGAGCCAAAACTTGTTGAAGGTAAAGCGATTCGTTTACATCCACTTGTAACACCAGCTTTTAATGCGGACTTTGATGGCGACCAAATGGCGGTTCACGTGCCGATTTCTATCGAATCGCAAACCGAAGCGCGCCTTTTAATGCTCGCTAGTAAAAACATTCTAGCGCCCAAAGATGGTAAACCAATCGTTACACCATCCCAAGATATGGTGCTTGGTAATTATTATTTAACAATTGAAAAGAAAGATGATCCAAGAAACGGTCGCTTCTTTAAAAATCCTGACGAAGTAATGATTGCTTTAGAAAACAAAGAAATTGCTTTGTCAACGCGTATTTTTATTCCAACACAGTCACTAGAAAACTGCCGTTTCCGGAGACGCCAAGAGAACTCATACCTCTTAACAACTCCTGGTAAAATTATCTTTAATACGATTTTCCCAGTAGTGGAAGGCGATAATCCTGAACTTGAAGTAGATAAGATGCCTTTCGTTAACGAAGCGACACGGTTTAATTTAACTGATGAAGTTGATGATAAGTTTATTTTAAAACCTGGTCGTGATCCTAAACGGTTTATTAACGAATGGAAATATGACTACGAAATAAGTGACGAAGCTGTCAGTGAAACCCAAAAGGTTTTAAAACTAATTAAGAAATATTATAATCTTAAACAGTTTGATCAGGAATTCTTTAAAACAACGATTAAGAAATTCCCAATCGATAATAAACATATTAAGCTTATTTTATCGGAAAAGTTTCTTGATATCTTTGATCCTAATAAGATTAGAGAACAAGAATCAGAAGAAAACCTTTCAAGTTATTTGCTAAAAACCCTCAAAGAAAAGCTTGAAGAAAGATATGCACCAAAAACAATTCCCCATCCATTTACGAAGAAGTTTTTGAGTTTGATTATCTCTGAGGTATTTAAGAAATATAAGCTAGCAGAAACATCAAAAACTCTTGATAAAATGAAAGATTTAGGATTCAAGTATTCGACAGTTTCTGGTATTACCGTTTCAATCTTTGATATTGATATTATTGATTCGAAGAAAGAGGCGATGGCGCAGGCTGATAAAAAGGTTAGTAACATCGAAACCCATTTCCGTCATGGCTACCTTGATTCTAAACAGAAAGATAAGGAAATTCAAAAAGTTTGGCTCAATACTAAGAAACAACTGGAAAACGATATCTCCGAAGAAGTACGTCATAAATACTTAACAAATCATATCTATATCATGAGCGACTCAGGAGCCCGCGGTAACGTTGGTAACTTTGTACAGCTCCTCGGTATTCGTGGTCTTATGAACAAGCCAAATGGTGGTGTTATCAGTGTTCCTGTTAGAAGTTCTTTTAGAGAAGGTTTGACGATGGCTGAGTTCTTTATGAGTAGCCATGGTTCTCGTAAGGGATCAACTGATACCGCTCTCAAAACAGCTGAATCAGGATATTTAACACGGCGTTTAGTTGACGTTAGTCAAGATGTTGTCATTCGTGAACACGACTGTGGAACTGATAAAGGAAGAATCGTTTCAACGATTGTTGATGATGATGGTACTGTTATCGAACCACTTCTTGATCGTATCAGCGGACGGTTCTCTAATCAGGACGTTTATATTAAAAATAGTAAAACGCCAATTGTTAAAAAAGGACAGTTTATCACTGAAAAAATCGCTGAGGAAATCGTTAATGCTGGTATTAAAGAAATGTCAATTAGAACGCTATTTACATGCGATGCTAAAAATGGCGTCTGTGTTAAATGTTATGGTTCTGATCTTTCAACAGGAGAAGTTGTTGAGATTGGTGAAGTTGTTGGTATTATCGCTGCCCAGTCAATTGGTGAACCAGGTACACAGTTAACGATGCGTACTTTCCACTCTGGTGGTGTTGCCGGTGAAGAAGACATTACCCAAGGTCTTCCAAGAATCCAAGAGCTTTTCGAAGCGCGTGCTCCAAAAGCCAAAGCCATAATTTCTTCAGTTGATGGCGTCGTTACTGACATTGAGCGCGACCAACAAAACCGCATTAGTATCGATGTACGGCACCAGTACAACAAAGAAGATGTTCGCGTTCTTAAAAAGAACAACCGTCTTGGTGATGTTGAAGTTTGTCATTACCAGTCTTATATTAACCAAAAGACGGTTAAGAGTCTTGAAGAAGGAAGTTATGTTCACGCTGGTGATCCATTAACTGAAGGGTTAATTCATCCAAAGGAACTTGTTGAAGTACAAACACTTGAGGCTGTTGAAAACTATATTCTACGGGAAGTTCAAAAAGTATACCGAAGCCAAAACGTTGGCATCAGCGATAAACACATCGAAATCATCATTAAACAGATGACCCAAAAAGTTATCGTTATCGATTCTGGTGATACTGATCACCTAGTAGGTAGTTACATCACAAAGAGCCAGCTTCCTGATATTATCTGTAAGGCTATTCACGATAATAAACGCCCACCGGTTGTGAAACCACTCCTTCTTGGTATCACTCGGGCTTCGTTAAGAAGCGATTCGTTCTTGTCAGCGGCAAGCTTCCAGGAAACAACAAGGGTGCTTACAGAAGCAGCAATGTGTGGTAAGAAAGACTCCCTCGAAGGACTTAAAGAAAATATCGTTATTGGTGGATTGATTCCTGCAGGAACAGGAATTGCCGAAGCTAATCTCGAACTCGAAAATAAGTAAAGTTATTCTTATGACCTAAACTAGTTATTTAGTTTAGGTCATAATTTTTTATTTTCTTTTTTCCTTTAAAAACCTTTAAAAAAGTCATAAAACGTTTGCAAAATCTTAAAATGTATGGTAAATTATTTTGCTAGGAAAGTTAGCTAGCAAAGAAAAATGGTCCTAGCCAAATTTATTTGACAGAGGGCTTTTTTTATTTTCTTGCTAACTAACAAAATTTAAAAGATTTTCAAAATTTAAAGGAGGACTAAATGAGAAAACTTTTTAAACACGTATTTGCTTTTCTTTTGTTTGCAACACTAGCACTCGTTTTAGCTGGTTGTAAATCAAAAGCCCAAAAGCGAATGGATGAGTTACTAAAGAAAATCCCGGCGTATGCGGATGTTACCGAAATAACATCTCTTCCCAAGTATTTAGATAGTAACCATGATCACGTCGTAAGTTATACATCGGCAAACGAAGGTGTATACAAAATCGGCGCATTAAATGAGCAGGAAAATTATACCGTAACCGTTGTTCGGGGAACTCTTGACCAAAGTTTCACTTTAACAGTTCTTTTGAAAGTCGATGGTGTCAAAGAAACGGCTTTCAGAACATTCACGGTTGAAGTTAAAAAACAAGCAGAAAATCCTACACCAGAACCTGAACTTAAACAAGAAAAGATTAATGTTGTAGCAACTAAACCAGCAGATACAGTTGTTTTATTTGAAGGTGTGATTACCCAAATGACTAGTCATAGTGCTTTTGTGCAAGATAACACTGGTGGAATTCATGTTCGAGTAGATAAAGCTGCCATTGTTAAAGGTAGTACTACCGGAAAAGTTGGGGATAAGGTTGTTTTAAAAGCTAAAGTTCTTGGTGATTGGGATACACCGACTGTTGAAAATATGGAAGCCCAAAGTATTGAAGCAGGAACTCTTCCAAATGCTACCGTTCTTACTAAAGCTAATTTAGCGAAATCTTATAACTTGTTAGTTAAAACCGAAAATCAAGGGTTAAAATTTAAGCTTAATGCTTCTGGTGAATTTGATGGTTTAGTTTCAAGTACTAGTTATAAACGTTATCCTGCTACTCTTGACGGTGAGCTTATTTATTTAAGCGTCGCTATTAAG
This sequence comes from uncultured Acholeplasmataceae bacterium, assembly GCA_963542825.1. Classification (GTDB taxonomy): domain Bacteria; phylum Bacillota_I; class Bacilli_A; order ML615J-28; family CAG-698; genus CAUTZD01. Next base: position 9,190 of record CAUTZD010000015.1, read on the forward strand.
CAAGAGGGACATGAAGAAATTGAAGCATTCATTGAAGCTAATAAAAACAGAACTTTCGATGTTCAAAACGTTGTTCTTCATAAGAGTAAAATTACTACTGACGAAAGTGCCAACACTTTCCTCATTACTAATAAAGATATGGTTGTTCCGTTTATAAAGAAAGTCAAAGTTACTTGTGAATGGCACTATGAAGAAATAACAGACCCTGTAGTTGAACAAATTGAAGTCGAAGAAGGAAAACTTACTGAGATTGCCCTAAAGGATCGTGAAGGATACGAGTTTGATACTACTAATACTGGCAACATTTTACAAGGTAGCGCTGCTGAAGGGTTGAAACTTGTCCGTCATTATAAACTAAAAGTGCTTTCAGTCGAGGTTCATAGTAATGGCGGTTCGCCAATTTCTGGATTATATCCACAGTCTGTCAAATGGGGAAAAGCAATTGGTGAAATTACTGCTTCGACAAAACCTGGATTTGATTATGTTGGTATTTTCGAAGATGAATTATTTACAGTGCCTTATGAGCCAACCAAAATCCGCAAGGAAAATGTTAAACTTTATCTTAAATTTGTTGTACCAGAAGAAGCCGTACTTAACAATTTAGTAACAATTTTCAATAATCTTCAGACTAAAAAAGATGAGATTGATTCAACAACAGCTAAGCTTAATCTTCTTCCTCATGAACGAATCGAAATTGCAAGTCAAAATGAAATTGATACTTTAAAAAACTACATCTATGTTGATGGAGATCCTACTAAAGGCTATAATCCAAAAGTTTTATTATTCCTTGCCCAGTTGCGAGTAGAAGGATTAAATATTAGAGAAGGAGGAACAGAAAAACCAATCAGTAGTTATACTGATAAGGAACTTCTCACACTACTTCTCAATAAATTTAAAGCTATCGATCCAAGCCTTGATATCGAGACTTCCAAAGTTAGTGATTTTAATAATAAGCAAATTACTTTAAATTTAACCGCTCTTACATCTTATGGACATAAGAAATTTGGAAAAGTAGACATTAAGTTTGTTCGTGGATGGAATGCTGAAGAAGCGGCAAAAGAAGCAGCCGAAGATTTACTTGATAAAATCGCTGGTGCTGATTTCAACGCTGGCAACTTAGTTAAGTCAGAGATTAATAAGCCTGATTTCAAAATGACTTTATTTGTTAATCCAAACGAAACAACAACTACTGGTCAATTTGTTTTCAACGCTGGTATAATTAATTATAGTGATCTTAAGACTTATATCATTAATTTAATTAATGCCATCAAAGCTTCTAAGGTTGAAAAAATCAAAATTGAAGATGGAACCGATTTAGATGTTGCTAGTTTAACAGCAGAAACACTTCTTAAAGAAGTGATTTCAAAAATTAAAGCTAAGGTTAGTGCTATCAGTGCTTTAGCTAATGATCAAATTCCTTTAACGCTTCTTGATAGTACTGAAATAAATATTAAAGTATTTGCTACAACGACTTATGGCGAACTTCAAGATCATAACGTTCTCTTAACATTTAAAAATGATACTAATAAGATTGGAGAACTTTTAACAGCCGTTTTCAATCAGCTAAAAGATCTCGTTCCTAGTGAAGTTGAACTTGCAAATGTTTTAAAACTTGAATATGACGAAACAACTCATACTGTTAAATTTGTTATCTTCAATTCTAGCACTTTATATAAAGACTATGTTTATATGCCTGGAGAGACTTCATTAACTTCTCAGGCTAATAAGTTATTTACAGCTTTAATCAACGCTCTTGATCTTAATCATGCAAGCGATGCTTCAGGAGTAGCCGAAAGACTTAAAACGGCTCTTGAAGCTCAAGGAAAAACTATTGACACTAAACTTGTTGATCTTAATGGAATGGCACTTTCACTACTTTACAAGATTAATAGTGAACACTTTGAGCAAGAAAAGAACGTTCAAGTTACATTTGAAACAAGAATGTCAACAATTACGATCTCTGATCCAAATGTTAGCGTCGATAGCCAAGAAGTATTAACTGGATCTGAAGTTACTTTCAATATTTTAAACAATACTTCAGATAAACGTGCTAAGGCGTTAAAGCTAAATGAAACTCTTCATGAATTAAATGGAAATTCACAAATTAAACTTCATATAACTGAAAATGTGACTGCTACTTTAGTTTATGAATACAACATGCAAATAACTTTAAAAGAGACAATTGACGGAATTACTGTGTTTGAAGATGAAACAGAGCCACACACATACTGGGCTGAAGAAAACAAGCCAGCTAACTTTAAAGATCTTCCTTACTGGGCAGAAATTACTAACCCAGCAGTTAAATATAAGGAAGTTCAAGATTTAGAAAATAGTAACCAGGTTGTTCCTAATACTGAAGTTATCGCAAGAGCATATAAACTAAAAGCAGTTTATGAACTTGCTAGTGAACTTGGTAATTACTACACAACCGAAGACAAAGCTGTAGTTAGTGGACGCGGTGTTGTCGTTGCCAAAGAAGCCGGAACTTATAAGAACAAGCAAAATAAAATTATCAATACTTATAAATTATATGTTGTATCATCAACTGGTGGTGTACTAGCTCATTTTGATGAATCTAAGAACAAAGATAATTATGATTTAGCTAAAACTATGGACCTTCAGGATGAAGTATATGTTTTTGGAGAATGGAGCAAAAAATATTACAATATTCAACCAGAAAAACTTGCTAAGATTAAATCTGGTGCCGTTATTCCGGGAAGCCATGAAGTTACCCAACCAAATGATGTTCAAACTTTACTCGGCCAATTAGGGAAATTATCTAATGCTTTCTTAACGAAAAAAGATGAAGTAACGGTTGGTAAACGTGCTAATTTAGAGTTTGAAATCAACGGTGTTAAATTTGCGATGACTTATAACTATGTCACAGCTTCGCAAAAAGCGGTGCTTGACACACTTGTAATTAATAAAAAATATACGTTTGATAGTGCCTTCATTGGTTACTTTGGCGATGCTCTTCAATTTGTTGGCTTAGATGCTACAGTATTTAACGAACAAGCAGTTACTGATCAAGATAAAGTTAATGTTGCTAAGCAAGAACTTACTTTCCCAACCGAAGTTCATAAAAATGAAATTATTCAATTGCCAGCAACGGGAACAACTTTTACAGAAGTTGCTATTAGTTATACTTACGATCCAACTGACCCTTCTAGTTTAATCAATATCAGTGGCAATCAAGCAACTGTTTTAGAAGTTAGTTCTGACACCATTTTGAAAATTACGGCTACTTTCACTTGCGGAACTGTTTCCGAAACTAAGGAATATCAAATTACTATCAAACCAGGTGCAGTTGCTTCAACGTTCATTGATTTTACGAAAAACACCGAAAAAGGTAAGAAATTAACCGATGATACTCTTAAAAAATTAATCAACGAGACATGTTATACAAGTGGTCCTAAAGCTGAAGAAATAACTGGAACTTCAGATGTTTATGCCGGCAATGGCGTTGGGGGAATAAGTCCTGATGATCCTAAAATGCTTAAACTTGGGGCAAGTAAAAGGCAAGGTAAATTTACTATTAAATTTAGTAATAACGTTGCTAAAATAAAGGTTAAATTTCGTAGATTTAATGCAAGTAATGCTTCAAAACTTAAAATTAATGGCGTTAGTAAAGCTGCTGCTAAAGAATGGCAAGAAGAAGAATTTGTTTTATCATCACCTAGTAATACAGTGACGATTGAAAACGAAGCAAAACAATTAGTTATTGAAAGTATTGAATTCTTCTTTAGTTAAAAAAAGTTGATTAGGTTATTAGTTTTTGTTAAAATCAGTAAAACATAACAAACTTTTATAAGACTCACAAGACAGGAATCCTAATTCTAATTTGTGAGTCTTTTTTTATTTTTCTGCTTTTAAAAACGAAAAATAAACCTTTAAAATATTTAATGTATATTTTTTAAAAAAGGGTATAATTGAGAAGAATTAGAAAGAGACTAGATAAAGAGATGAATTTTAGAGATTTATTAGCCGATGACATTCTTGATAGCGATGTTATCATTAAAGGTTTTGCCTACGACAAGGGTTGTTCAGTTGGTAAGGGAGCGCGGTTTGCTCCAAGAGTTATTTGCGATTTATCAAGACACCTACCCGCTGTTACAAAAGATGGAACTGTTCTTGATAAACTAAAAGTTTTTCAAAGCAACATTATTACTCCTAAAGATTTAGGAATGATTTACCAAGAGAGTAAAGAAATTTTAAATTATGGGAAATTTACTTTCTTTTTAGGTGGTGATCATTCTATAGCGATTGCTACCGAAGCGGCGTTTTTTGATTATGCAAAAAGCTTAAACAAAACTCCGAAGATTATTCACTTTGATGCTCATCCTGATTTTTGTGATTTCTATAATGGTAGTAACTTATCACACGCTTGTGTTAATGCCCGGGCGATTGATAAGGGCTATAAATATTCAGATATCGTTCTTGTCGGGATGCGGGGACTTGAAAAACCGGAAATTGAACTATTTAAAAAACAACCGGAGTTAATTGTTTTATACACGAAAGATCTTTTAGAATTAAAACCAACGGAAGCTTGTGACAAAATCCTTAAAAACATTACCCCACTTGATTTGGTGTATGTATCATTTGATATTGATATTTTCGATCCAAGTCTTGCTCCCGGAACGGGAACACCTGAGGGATTTGGAATGGATTCTCATTATATCATTAAACTCTTAGAAGAAATTTTCACGCGTGTTAACGTTCATGCAATGGATATTGTTGAAGTTAGTCCAAAACTTGACCAGAAAAATAACATTACATCGTGGTTAAGTCTAAAGATGATGTATGAAGTTTTTGGATTTTGGATGAAAAAGAAAGGGAAGTAAATAAATAATGCGACATTTAATGCTTGATGCATATGGCGTTAAGGACGATAACGACAGTGATCTTTTGTATGTTTGGCACCTTTTAGATGATTTATGTAAAGAATTTAAGTTTGTTCAAGTTGCTCCACCGCAAATTTTCCCTTATTACTATGGCAAGGTAAAAGATGATGAAGGCATTTCTGCATTTGTTATGCTTGAAGGCGGGCACGCAACGATTCATACTTTTCCAAGACGCTGCTGTTATTTTGTTGATGTTTTTAGTTCAACTGATTTTGACGGCAATAAAGTTTCAAAGTTTTTTCAAAAGAGTTTACAGTATGACGAAACAATTAGTAACGTCTATATCACTGACCGTGAGAAAAATTTAAACCCTGAAGACTGCTACACACCAAAACGTGACTTTGGTCCGCACCTCATGGCAGAAATTGATTCGATTGCGCCATTCACACTTGATTTTCTATATGACTTTTTAGAGAATATCGTTAAAGAGATTGATATGGAACGTATTTCTCGATCAACTGTTTTTAAGCAAGGTGATTACATCTCAGGAATCATCGTGATAGCCGAAAGTCATATTGCCCTTCATTATAACAAAGTTAAGAATACAATTTGCACTGATGTTTTCTCGTGCGCGCCATTTGATTTTCAGCTTCTCGAACATGTCTTTTCTCGTCTTGGTAGCGTCAAGCGGCTAGAACTCATTTCTCGAGGCACAAAGCACCAGGCACGAATTAGAAATCGCTAAGTATTAAAAAATAATAAAAAATATAAAGGATGGTTAAAAATGATTAAATTAGTATTAGTACGCCACGGCGAGAGCCAGTGGAACCTTGAGAACCGGTTCACCGGATGGACCGATGTTGATTTAAGTGAAAAAGGAGTTATGGAAGCCAAGGAAGCTGGTTTGATTCTTAAAAAGAATAACTTTACTTTTGATCTTGCTTATACATCGAGTTTGAAGCGTGCCCAAAGGACGCTTAGTTATATCCTCGATTGTTTACATTTAGAAGACATCGAAGTTATTAAAGATTATCATCTAAATGAGCGCCATTATGGAGCTTTACAAGGTCTTAATAAAGCCGAGACTGCCGAGAAATATGGTCAAGAACAGGTGCAGTTATGGCGCCGGTCTGCGGACACTCGTCCACCAGCATTAACGCTTGATGACCCACGTCATCCACGTTTTGATAGTAACTTTAAAGACGTTCCTGTTTCTGAACTTCCCGCAACAGAAAATTTAGTTGATACGCTCGAACGGGTTTTAAAAATTTGGAACAGTTCGATTAAACCAGAACTTTTAAAGAAACGGAAAATTATTATCGCTGCTCATGGTAATAGCTTACGGGCGATTGTTATGCATCTTAAAGGACTAACAAAAGAAGAAGTTGTTTCTTTAAACATTCCTACGGGAAAACCTTATGTTTTTGAGTTCGATGATGAACTTAATTTTCAGAAAGATTATTATTTAGAAAAATAACATAAAAATCTCCTAGAGTTAGCTCTAGGAGATTTTGATATATTGAAACTTTTGTTCTTACATTTACTTGCCAAAACAAGGGATATATAATAAAATTATTATAGGAATTAGTAATCAAATTAAAAGGGAGAAAAAAATGAAAAAGATTTTAAAACTATTTATCTTAGTTTGCTTTTTATTAGTAGCTGGTTGTACCAAGAAAACATATCTTGTAATCATTAATGGTGAGCCGCAAAAAGTTATGCAAAACGAAACTGTCGATTTGCCAACACTTGAAAAAGAAGGCTATGATTTTTTAGGTTACAAAGATGAAAATGGTAACATTTACAAAAACCAAGTTAAAATAACTGACCATGATCTTGTCTTATATCCTTATTTTGTTTTGAAAGAAGCTAATAATCCTGAAGACCCTGTTAAGCATCAAATTCATTTTGAGGTCACAGATGTTGTTAATAAAACGGACTTTCCTGATTATAAAGTTGTCGATGGAAAATTTATTTTAAAACCCGCTAAAACACCTTTAAAAGAAGGCTTCACTTTTAAATACTGGAGCACGGAAAAAGATGGACAGGAATTTTTATTCAATGAGCCTATAAAAAATAACTTAACACTTTTTCCAGTGTTTAAAGAAAACGACCCCAATCCCGTTATACCAGAAAAACATAAAGTTCATTTTGAACTTACAGGCGTAGAGAATAAACAGGACTTTAAAGACTACATGCTTACCGATGGTGAAATTATTCACAAGCCTACGAAAACTCCGGTAAAACCGGAATTTACCTTCAAATACTGGAGTACAGAAGCAGAAGGACCTGAGTTTTTATTTGAAACCCCTCTTAAAAACGATTTGACGCTTTTTCCAGTGTTTATGAAAAAAGTGGTTGAGATTACGGTGAAGTTTCATAAAACCGGGTTAACTAATGCTGATCTTTTCGGTGACTATAAAATTCTAAAAGGTGAGAAGCCCTTAAAGCTTGACCTTACACCTTTAAAAGATGGTAGTGTTTTTAAATATTTTAGTAAAACGCCAGGTGGAGACAAGGCAGACTATCTCGAAAACTTACAAGCTGACACTACTTATTATCCTGTATTTTTAACCTATTTAAAAGATAAAGACGGTAACGATTTTAAGTATAAGAATGGTGCTAAACTCATGGTAAACGAGCTCTATCATAAAGATGAAGGTGAGCTTCGTGGAGTCTGGCTTAGCATGATGACTGGCGATATCCAAAACTTTACTTATAAAACTCCTGAAGAAGCGAAAGCGATAATTGATGAAATGATTAGCAACATCAAGGCGATGAAACTCAATAACATCTTTTTCCATCTTAGAGCTCACAACGATGCTTATTATGAGACGAATCTTGCTCCCCTTAAGTATATTAATCCAAGCGTTTCTGGGAGTGGTTTTGACTATGTAAACTACTTAATCTTCAGGTGCCACGAAAACGGCATTAAGTTTCACGCTTGGCTCAATCCTTACCGGATTGTTAATAATAGTTCTAAAACCCCTGAAGAAATCAAAAATATGTATTCAGCGGTTCCAAAAAATCCTGCTAGTAAAATTGAAAATATTTTACAGGGAAAAGAAAAAACAAGTGGTGCACACGATTATATCTTAAACCCAAGTAAAGAAGAAGTTAAAAAATATTTACTTGATGTTATTAAAGAGATTATCGAAAGATATGATATCGACGGGATTCACTTTGATGATTATTTCTACATTCCTTTAAATGGTGATCCTAGCTCATTCATGATGCTTCCTGAAGAAGAGAGACAAAACCGCGTTGGTCACGTCAATGATTTAGTTAGAAGAGTCTATAATCTTGTTGGAGAAGAAGAAATAGTTAAAAACAAAAAGCTTGCGTTTGGAATTTCGCCAACGGGCGTTTATAAAATTGGTAATGGCGTTGTTACTTATGATAGTGAAGGCAATCCTATAACTAATGGCTCTGCGGGTGGGTGGGGCCACTACAATAGCTTTTTAGCAAGCGACTCCCTTTACTGGATTAAAAACGAAATTATCGATTACATTATCCCTCAGGTTTACTGGGCGATGGATCATACAGTTGCTCCTTTTCATGACATCAGCAAATGGTGGAGCGATGTTGTAAGACACAAAAAAGTCAAACTGTATTTAGGTATTGGTAATTATAAATATACAGAATCAGGAGGCAAGGGCTGGCGTGATAATCCATATGAGATAGCTAATCAAATTCTTGTTAGTAATTCACTTGATTATGCATCCGGTGTTGTCTTTTTTAGATACAAACATTTACTGGAAATTAAGACAAACGCTTCAAACATCCAGCACGAAGGTTTCAAGAGGATTTTAAATGAATATTGGTTATGAAGTTAATTTCGCTATAAAACTTGTTTTCCTTGTATTTTTTAGCCTCACACTTTTTGTTAGTATAGTTTCTACTTTTGTGATTTTTCTAAGAACTGAGACTTACAATCATTTTAAAGGCTTTAAAAAGGTTAATAAAGAACTTCGAAAAATAAAATTAAATGATCGTAAGATATATAAAAAGCTTGTATTTTATGAAGAAAATAGTAAAAGTTTTCTTGTTGATTTTTTAGTAATAAGAAGTGATAAGGTATTTTTGTTTAATGTTTATAATCTTTGCGGAACTGTTCTTGGAAAAGAAAACGATTATAAGTGGTGCCAGGTTATTCGGAAACGTAAGTTTTATTTTGTTAATCCGTTAAGCGAAATGAAAGAATATAAAGAAAAACTTATGAGTCTTTTAAAGTTAAAAGAAACAGAAATTGAGGCTTTCCCTGTTTTAACAAAAGAAAATCTCGAGACCTTTGTTCCTGGGGTTTTATATTTAGAGGATTTACCAAAAATACTTTTAGAAGAAAAAAGCGTGACTTCTTTGGAAATAGAAAAAGTTTTAGAAGGAATTAAAAAGCAGAGTAAAAATAGTTACAAAGCACGCCACAAACATTTTGTAAGTACTATCAAAACTATTTAAAACTATTTTATCAAGATTTTGGAATTTGGAGTATAATAACTAAGGGTTTTAAACCCACTACTAATAAAAGGTAAAGGAGAAGAAAAATGCCATTTATTGAAGAAATTTTTGCTCGTGAGGTTATCGATTCTCGAGGAAATCCAACAATCGAAGTTGAGGTTTACACAGAATCTGGAGCTTTTGGGCGGGCGATGGTTCCAAGCGGAGCATCGACAGGAGAACACGAAGCTGTTGAACTTCGCGATAAAGATCCTAAACGTTTTGGTGGTAAGGGAGTATTAACTGCTGTCAGAAACGTTAATGAATTGATTAGTAAAGAATTAATTGGTTACAGTGTTTTAGACCAAACAATTATTGATCAAAAACTTATTGAACTTGATGGAACTAAGAACAAAGGAAAACTTGGTGCTAATGCTCTTCTTGGAGTATCGATGGCAGTGGCTAAAGCTGCGGCTGATCTTTTAGGTGTTTCTTTGTACAACTATATTGGTGGAGTTAATGCCCGGGTTCTTCCAACACCAATGATGAATATTTTAAATGGTGGAAGCCATGCTGATAATAACGTTGACTTTCAAGAGTTTATGATTATGCCAGTAGGTGCTAAAACATTTAAGCAAGCAATCCAAATGGGTTCAGAAGTGTTCCATTCCCTTAAAAGCGTTTTAAAAGGCATGGGTCTTAACACTGGTGTTGGCGACGAAGGAGGCTTCGCACCAAATCTTAAGAGTAACGAAGAAGCTTTAAAGGTTATCGTTACCGCAATCGAGAAAGCCGGATATAAACCTGGAAAAGATGTGCTTTTAGCAATGGATGTTGCTAGTAGTGAGTTTTATGATAAAACTAAGAAAAAGTACGTTTTACAAGGTGAGGGCGGAAAAGAATTTACTTCCGAAGAGCTTACTAATTATTATTTAGGTTTGACTGAGAAATATCCAATTGCTTCGATCGAAGATGGTCTTGATGAAAATGATTGGGAAGGTTGGAAACACTTAACAGATGTTTTAGGTAAAAAAATCCAGTTAGTTGGTGATGACCTCTTCGTTACTAATCCCGAGCGTTTAGCAGATGGCATTAAACGTGGCGTTGCTAATTCTATTCTTATCAAAGTTAACCAAATCGGTACACTAACAGAAACTCTTGATGCTATCCAAATGGCACAACGTGCTGGTTATACAACTGTTGTATCTCATCGTAGTGGCGAAACTGAGGATACATTCATTGCTGATTTAGCAGTGGCTGTCAATGCTGGACAGATTAAGACTGGCTCAATGTCACGGACTGACCGTATTGCTAAATACAATCAGTTAATCAGAATCGAAGAAGAACTCGATAGTGCTTCAATGTTCCTTGGTGCTAAATCGATTAAAAATAGATAATCTTAATAGAAACTGGGTTTTCCCAGTTTTTATTTACCATAGCGTTCAAGTAAAATCACAGTTATTTTTATAACTTAATTAATAAATCCTTTGCCCTTTTCAGGAAAAGTATAGTATAATTAAAACGATTTAGGAGAAAAATATTGAATAAAAAAGTTGAAGCCTTAAAAATTAAAGCTTTGGAAAACCACAAAGTCAAGATGAGCGAAATCGAAGAAGTTTGTTCACCAGGTAGTGAACTTTATAACGAACTTACCGATTTCTTTTTGATGAGTGATGTTAGTGTCGTTGGGGAAGACGGTAAGGAGATTGTCGAGGAAATTGATGAATCGACAATTGATGCTGATAATGTTCGTTATTTTAAGATGGATGATACTATGAGTATTTATAATAACGACATTAAAAAGTATCCGCTTTTAACACCAGAAGAAGAAATTGTGCTTGGAAATGCTGTTCAAGAAGGCATCAAGGCGCAAGAGAAACTTGATGACAAAAAACTTAAACTAACAAAAACAGAAATAACGAAGCTTAAAAAGATTGTTGATACTGGTCTTATTGCTAAAGAAAAATTTACTAATGCGAATCTTCGGCTTGCTATTTGGTGGACGAAGTCTTATAAGAATCGTGGGCTTCCCCAAGAAGATTTGATTCAGGAAGGTAATAAAGGACTTATTAAAGCTGTTGAAAAGTTTTCCCCCGATATGGGGAATAGATTCTCAACCTATGCATCGAACTGGATTCGTAAGCACATCGTAAGAGCAATCCAAAACCAGGCCCGAACAGTTCGTGTTCCAGTTCACGTTTCAACTCTCATTTCTAAAATGCGGAAATCTGAGCGGAAAATTGAAGCTGAAAAGGGTATGCTCCCAACTGATGAACAAATTGCTGAAGATATGAAAATAACTGTTGAAAAAGTGCGGGAAATAAAACTATATGCCAACGATACAGTATCTTTAGATCAACCAGTCGGTGAAGAAGAAAATATAAGTCTTGGTGATTTAGTACCAAACCCAAACACGAAAGATGCATTTGATGAGATGTCACAAAATAAATTTGATGATGAACTCTATGATCTTTTGGAAAGTTTATCGCAAAGAGAATATCAAGTAATTGCGCTTCGCTATGGTCTTTGGGATAATCAGCAGCGAACACTTGAAGATATAGGTAACGCGATTGGCTTAACACGCGAGCGGGTTCGGCAAATTGAAGCGAAAGCTTTTCGTAAACTACGCCACCCCTCTCGAAGTGGTAAAATCAAACAATATTTAGAATGATTGAAAATATTTTAACACAGATATTTACAAAAAGAAAGCGTCATGACTTGTATGTTTATGCCGCTTTTTTGGGTTTATTTATCATTGCTAATACGTTAATTGCTTATTTTCCGGTAACAACTTATTTAAGTGATACCCTCGATCCTTTCCGTTTAGGTTTCTTTAGCGGCTTTCTAAGCTTCGTTTCTAACCTTCTTTTTGTTGTCGGCATTTTGATGCTCGGATTACTCATATTTAAGAAAAGGAGAGGGGTCATTATTTACGCAATGATTCTAAATGTTCTGTTAGCATTTAGCGTTTATGCGATGGTTGTTTATAATAAATATTATAACAGTACTGCAAGCCTTGGTAACCTTACGTTTATGCGAAATCCAGCCGGTGAAATGGGGAAATATATCGCTCTTAGCGTCCTTTATAACCTTACCAGGAAAAACGAAATTCTTGTCTTTTGTCCAGCACTTTTTGTAAATTTATTAGGGTTTTATCTTTTGTTTGACAGTATGATTGTAAATGACAGAATTGTTGGCAAAAAAGGATTTCTAACACTTTTTGTTGTTTCCCAAGGTTTTTTGATGATATCTACTGGCATCAGTATTACTGATGCCAAGAGAAATTGGGGTCTTGATACTTGTGTTCCTGAATATATTGCCGATTCATCAGGATACTACACTGGTTATACTTACGGTATCCTTTTGAGGGGACGCCCTTTAAAAGAAAAGAATTCTCATACAAACTTAAACGAGTACAACAAAAACCAGGATAAATATACAAATGTTTTTAAAGAAGAATTTTCCCGGATTTTAAAAGTCAAGGATGCTGAGAATTTAACGCTTGATGATAGCTTAAAACAAGAGAATTTAAACGGAATGTTTAAAGGGAAAAACTTAGTCCTTGTTGAACTTGAAAGTATCAACCATTATTTGATGGGACTTGAAGACACATCAATACTTAACCGTGATGATGTTTTGCCAAATTTAAAGGCCCTCTTAAAGGAAAGTTATGTGTTTGAAAATATGCATGACAACGCTGGCGTTGCCCATACATCGGACGGTGATTTTGCAGTTCTTAACGGCTTGATTCCTCGTGGTGATGATGTTTTATACTGGAACTATTACGATCGTGATTATAGCTATACAGATAGTATTCCAAGGCTTTTTAAGGGAAAAGGATATCGTACAGCTGTAGTTGAAGGTGATGCTAAAAATTTTTATAATAAGATTAATATTGTTAAAAATTATTATAAGTTTGATGAATATTATTATTTTGATAAAAGTTATCCTGAATATCACGACGGATTTGAATACAATATGTATCATAGAAAAGAGTTTACAAATATCTTTGGTGAAACTGTTTCAGGAAGATATTCAGAGATGACGAGCGGCTTGAATGATCAAGCACTTCCCCAAATTTGCTATGAAATATATGAGCGTAATCAAAAAGAACATCCTGGCACTCCTATATTCATTCGTCCAGTAACTTTAATTCCCCATGCACCTTTTGGTGGTGCCCATAATCCTTTAAAGGTTTCTGGTATGGAAAAGCTCGATGCCGAAACTAAAGGAATTCTTGAATTTCTTAACTCTATCGACGAATACTTTCGGGATTTTCACGAACTTGCTAAAAAGATGCCAAACACTGTTTTCTTTTTTAATGGCGATCATGGAGCAACTGGTGTTCCTAAAAAAGATTTGGAAGTTATTTTAGGAAAAAAATTATCACAGCTTGAATACCGCCATGAAATTAAACGGATTGCTAGTTTTATGTATGTACCTAGTCTTAACGGTGATGGTTTATTTAAAGGATCACAGCCGCGCGTCCGTAGTCAAATCGATATATACCGGACGCTCGTTGAACTTTTTGATTTAGAAACAAAAAGTGAGTACTATGGGGTTAATTTGTTCTCGAAGGAGCATACAGTAGCTCTTGATCCTAAGGGACTAAATTTATTCGCTGATGAGTTTTTACTCCTTGGCAAATCTCAGATTCGCAGTTTTGGAAAATATGATTATGATTCAAAATTACAAGTGAGCGAAACGCAAAAAATTTATAACTATTTTAAAGAATTTAAAAAGCGTAGCGATCAGATTCTGAATTATAATCTTTTCGATAATATCTTTTTAGATGCATGCTATCTTGACTTATAACTAGCTTACAGGTATAATAAAATAGCTAAGGAAACATATGAAAAAAGATAATAAAAATTACGAAATTGATCTAGGATTTGCGGAAAACGAAGCGCCTTTAGAACCCGAAGCGGTAAAGGAAGAAAAGTTTACTTTTCCTAGTGGTTTAACAGAAAATGAGAAGAAAGAAGAACTAAAGCGAGTTGTTAAAACTTTACGAACTGACTATGATAGTTTAGAACTTCCCTTTCTTAAAGCAGAAATTTATCAGTATTCAAGTTCTGATGTGGAGGATGCTACTGCGAGAATTGATGCGATATCACACCAGTTACTGACTTTCGAAGGTGAACTTTTGAAAGCCGAAAGAGAACTTGAAGCAATAGATAATCTTGATGAGTTTTATCATAGTGCTATGGTTTTAAAGTATACGCTTGTTGGTATTATGAAAAATGTTAAAGATGCTGAAAGCTTATATTATGGTAAACAGTCTTTAACACTGACAAGAGTCTTAAACCAAAAAACGATGGAAGAGATTGTTGATTTAAAAAAACGGATATTAGAATTTATCTCCGAAAAAGGTGGTTTTTTAGAGGCGGGGATTTATGCTTTTTATGAAACTGGAAGTTTTATTGAGGAAATAATAGAAATGGTTATACGAAAGTCTTTGACTTCAAAACTACCCCAAGCTAAACTTTTTAAAAAAGAATATTTTTATGAGACAAATACTATTGTTACCTTGACAATCAATGAATGGGTTGATATTTATAACCGAATTGTTTATGTAATGAATATTTTAAACGATGTCAGTTTTTTTCTTGATCCCGAATTTAAAGAAAAGTACTTGCGTTTTGAACTATACTACCTAGTTGTACTAATGAACAGCAAGCGGAAGGAGAATTTTTATGCGCGGTGATTTCCATACACATACTTTAGCATCTGATGGCGTAATGACGCCAGATGAACTATTAAACGAAGCAAGGAAGCATGGCCTCACTCATTTAGCAATAACTGATCACGATACTTTTGATTCGTCATTTTACGCTAAAGATCTCAATTTAAAAGATATCGAAATTATTATTGGATTGGAACTCTCTACTGCCAATGGTGGTGAAAGTGTTCACATTCTTGGTTATTTTAAAAATAAAGAAGATGCTAGAAAAATTTTTCCAGCTCTTGAAAAGACAAGAAATGACCGTAGAGTTCGGTCCGAAAAAATGCTTGATTTACTAGAAAAAGAAGGAATTAAACTTGACCGGAGTTTTCTTAGAAAAGGTAACGTCGTCACAAGGGGTGAAATTAGCCGTGAGATTATGCGCCAAGGGTATCCATATGACAACAAAACAATTTTTGAGAAGTTTTTAGGAAACGGTTGTCCTTGTTATATCGAAGCTGCTAAAGTGAAAACTGCGGACGGTATTAAGCTGATTTTAGAGGCTGGCGGTTTCCCGGTTCTCGCACACCCAGCACTTCTTACTAAAAACGACCCAGAAGCGATTGTTAAAATGGGAGTTAAGGGAATTGAAGCAAGCTATGGTTCGCGTTTAAGCGAAGAACCACGTTTCCGAGCTCTAGCTAAAAAATATAATCTCGTTGTTACTGGTGGTACTGATTTCCATAAGTTTGATGATGGGCATCACGTAAATATCGGTACGCATTATATTCAAGATGAAGACATTATAAAATTCAAGGAGGCGCTATATGGATCTACCAAGGAGGCTAGCTCTCGATAGTCTTTACAATATTATGTACAAACATAAGTTTTGTGAAGACGAAGCAACCAAAACTCTCAAAGGGTTTAATTTTTCCTTGGAAGAACGCGATTTGTTTTTAGACCTTTTAACAGGAAGTCTTGATAACATCAACAATATCTTTTTCTATCTTGAACCTTTTTGCGATAAAAGGACGAAAAAATGGATTAAGGTGTTTGGACTTGTAATACTTTATGAAACGGTTATTTTAAAGAAAGATTTAGATAGAACACTTGACACCTATAAACCGCTATTTTTAGTTAATGGAAGACTACTGTTTGAAAAACTTAAAAGGATTGTTACGAAGGCCTATGAAAAGTCACACACCGACATCACGGAAAGTGATACAATTAGCTACCTAAGTAAAAAATACAGTTATCCTAGCTGGTTTGTTGCATACCTTTTAAAAGATTTTAAAAAATCAGAAGTCGAAGAACTAATAAATAAAAAGCGAAGCCATGATGTTTATCTTAATAGTGGTAATCTTGATAATCGGGACATCGTTGACTATATCTACCGTGGTGAAGAAGTAGTTCTTTATAACGGCTGTTTACCAGGAGAACGGTTAAAGCTAATTAGTGCAAAAGCCTATAAAGTGTTTGCTACAGATATAGATAGATACAAAATTAATGGGCTTGTTAAACGTTTTAAAAACAATAACATCGATAATGTTTCTTTTCAAATTGTCAAACCTCAAGAAGTAGCAATATACGCTAAAAATGAGTCTTTTGATTTAGTGGTCCTTGATCTTCCATCAACTGGAACTGGCTTTTTAAACAGGACTTTTGAATGGAAGTATCGGCTAAGTCCTGAAGGTATTTTAGATGTTGTTATGATTATGAAGGAAATTTTATTTAGTAACTGTTTACTAACGAAAGTAGGCGGAAATATCGCTTTAATAATTTCTTCGTTTTTGAAAGAAGAAACTAAAGATTTAATTGATGCTTTTTTAAAAGAACATGATAATTTTGAGCTTGTTGATACTAAAGTCATCAAGAAAGATAATTATTTCTATTTAGCAAGACTTAAAAGAAACAGATGAAAAATATTTACGATTACAGTTTACTAGGTCTAGAAAAACTTTTACTTGATCTTGGTGAAACTAAATTTAGGGCCCGGCAGATCTATGAATGGATTTACAAAAAAGATGTAGATTCTTTTAGCACTATGACTAACGTTTCTAAACTAAGTCAAGAAAAGCTTTCTAAAGAATTTTGTTTTACGCTTCCTGAGGTTATTCTAACTGAGAAAGCTAATGATGGGACTGTGAAGTTTCTTTTGAGGCTCAGTGACGGAGAACTTATCGAAACGGTTTTGATGCCACACGATTACGGTAAAAGCGTGTGCGTATCTTCCCAAGTTGGTTGCAATATGGGGTGTCTTTTTTGTGCGTCAGGCTTAATCAAAGCCAAAAGAAACTTGGTGCCTTCAGAACTTGTTGGGCAAATTCTTGTTGCTGAGAAATATTTAAAAACCGAGCGTGTATCGCATGTCGTTGTGATGGGTATCGGTGAACCATTTCTAAATTATCAAAACGTCATTGAATTTATTAAAATTATTAATAATGATTTTGGTTTGGGGATCGGTGCTCGGCATATTTCCGTTTCAACGTGTGGCGTCGCTACTATGATTAAGAAATTTTCTAAGGAGCCATTTCAAGTCAATTTAGCGATTAGCCTTCATTTCCCCTTTCAGAAGCTACGTGAAAAATATATGCCAGTTGCAAAAACATATCCTTTAGAGAAACTTTTAGAAGCTTTACATGAATACTACAAAGAAACAAACCGGCGTATTACAATTGAATATTTACTAATTGATAAGGTGAATGATACAGAAGCGTGTGCTTTAGAACTTGTGAAAATTCTCAAGGGACTCGATGCTTATGTTAATTTAATCCCAATTAACAAAAACCCCTATAACCTTCAAAGAAGCAGTGAAGAACAAATCAACAAATTTCATAAGCTTTTACTAAGTAAAAAAGTTACAGCAACGATACGCAAAGAGTTTGGTCAAGATATCGACGCCGCTTGTGGACAACTGAAAGGGAAATTTAAATGCTAGGTTTAGTGTTAAGTTCAATTGGTGGTAACTATAAATGTTTGGTAGATGGGGAAACTGTCGTTATTAAACCACGAGGCGTCTTTCGGTTTAAGAACGTGACGATTAAACCAGGAGACAGTGTGGAAATTGTTGGCAGCACAATAACGAAAGTATATGAGCGTAAAAATTCTTTTGTTCGCCCTGATGTTAGTAATGTCGATAAAGTTGTTATCGTTACTTCGATTGTTGAGCCTATGCTCAACTATAACCTTCTTGATAGGCTCATCATTAGTAGCGAATATATGAAAATTAAACCGCTTCTTTGTTTTACTAAGACAGATTTAGCTTTGGTTCCTTGTGAACTTAGTTACTACCGTGGTCTTGGTTATGAACTCGTCTTTTTACCAAAGGAGAGCGATAAACTTAAAGAAGTGTTAAATGAAGGAATTAATGTTTTGGTTGGGCAAACGGGAACTGGAAAAACAACACTTATTAATAAACTACTTCCAGAGCTTAACCTTTTAACAAACGAGATTTCTAAAGCTTTAGGACGAGGGAAACACACAACAACCGCTACCGAGCTCATTAAGTATCAAGATGGTTTTATCGTTGATACTCCAGGATTTGGTGTTTTAGATTTTGCCTTTCCTTCGGTAGAACTTAAAAATTATTTTCGGGAATTTACTGGAAGTGTTTGTAAATACAGCGGCTGCCTCCATTTAAAAGAACCAGGATGCATCGTTAAAAAAGCGGCAGAAGCAAGTAAAATGTTTAACCAAAGATATCAAAATTATTTACGCTTTTTTGAAGAAATAAAAAAACGCGAAAACTTAAGAAAGGAATTCAAATAATGAAAATAGCTCCTTCGATTCTTTCAGCTAATTATAATAATATGGCGAAAGAGTTTAAAACAATATCAAAAGCAAAGATTATCCATATTGATGTTATGGATGGTCATTTTGTCCCTAACATCACGATGGGTCCTGTTATCATCCAAAACTTCAAAAAACTAACGAACGCTTTATTTGATATTCATCTAATGATTGATGAACCTTTAAAATATTTCGAGCCATTTAAAAAAGCTGGAGCCGATTATGTAACTTTCCATTACGAGGCAGTAAAAAACCCGCTTGAAGTTATTAATGAGGCTCATAAACTAGAATTAAAAGTTGGGATAAGCGTTAAGCCAAACACAAAAATAGAAGTACTTGAACCGTTTCTTAGTCTTGTTGACTTGATTCTTGTGATGAGTGTTGAGCCAGGGTTTGGTGGGCAGAAATATTTAGATAGTGCTAATTCTAAAATCGCATGGCTTAAAGAGCGTCAAAAAGATAACCACTATTTGATTTCTGTTGATGGTGGTATTAATGGTGATACTTACAAAACCGCTAAAAAGTTAGGTGCCGATATTTTAGTTGTTGGATCGTATTTATTTAATGAGAAGAAGCGTAACAAAATTATTACTAGTTGGGAGAAAGAAAATGATAATTAAAATTGTTTGTAACGGACACGATAGTTTTTCAAAGCTTTATCAAAAAAATGATCATGAGTTTTTAGTAGGAATTGATGGTGGCAGTCAAATCATCATTAAAAATAAGCTACCGCTTGATTTAGCAATCGGTGATTTTGATTCCGCTAATTACCAGTCGATTGAGAAAAAAGCTAAGGAAACAATTACGTTTTCACGGGAAAAGGATGACAGTGATTTAAAGCTTGCTTTAGAATATATCGCTTCACCGAAGTTTTCCGAGAAATACAAAATCAGAAACATCGATCGCATCATCATTTATAATGCAACCGGAAGACGTCTTGATCACTATCATGCTAATATTTTACTGCTTTACTGGTATACACATTTGCCAATCGAAGTGATTGATGAATACAATAAGATACTTGTCACTAATTCGATTATGCGTTTCAGTAAAAAACAGTTAAAAAAAGAAGGATACAAATACGTTTCCTTCTTTGCGCTTGAGTTTGGTTTGAAGTTGTCTTTGACAGGCTTTAAATATCCTCTTACTAATGCAAACCTTCAAATGAATGATGTCTTTGCGATTTCAAATGAACTTGTTGAAGACGAAGGTACGATGGTTCCTAACAACAAAAAAGTGCTTGTCTTTTTGTCCAAATAAAAAAAGTGTAAATAAATTACACTTTAGTTTGCTCTTTTAACAAGACCACTACGGATTGCTTTTGCGCTAACCCAAACATTTTTAACTTCGCCTTGTTCATCAACAATTTTCACTTTGTGGAGATTGGCTTTAAAAGTTCTCCGTGTTGTATGAAGCGAGTGGGGACGATTGTTACCAGTAACTGTCTTTAAGCCTGTATAGTAACATTCTTTTGCCATTATGCTGCCACCTCCTTTAAAAATCTACTGTATTATACCATAAAATTTTTAAAGAGCAAGAAAGAAATAAAAACTATTTTTACTTTTACCTATTGCCAATTATTATTTGGTAAGGTATA
>CAUTZD010000016.1:0-25718 GCA_963542825.1 uncultured Acholeplasmataceae bacterium
CTGTTTGGTAGAGCTTATAATTAAGTTCGATGACAACTTTCAAGTTTACGAGTTTCTCAAGGTCAACAATAAACTCTTCTTCAAAATTATTTCCATAAAGACTCGCATTAATAACTACTTCAGCCTCATAAATTAAACTAAAATCGCTTGCTTTAAGTTCATTTCTAAAGCTTGGAAAACATTTAGCGTTGGGAAAAACCATCATCAAGAGTTCAGAAACAGCACCCTTACCAAAAATTACGACATTTTTGTTATCTAAATGATCTTTAAATAATTCTAAAGCTCCTAAAAAATCTGTGTTATAAAGAACTCCTTGGTAATAAAAGTTACCACTTTTTGTTATAACACTACTATCATCAACAAGCATTGCGTATTTAAAAGCATCCTTTTTATAAGGGCTTGTGATATTTAAAAATTCATAGTTGTACTTGAAAAAATCTTCTTTGTAATCTTCTGAATTGATAATTTCGTAATTATCAAAATGGAAAATATCTTCGTAGATTACTTTACTCAAACTATGACTAATGTCACTACCAATTATTGCTTTTTTAGGCTTTTGAACGCTAATAGCTTCTGAGAAAATCGTTTTATAAACGTTTTGAATTTCCTTATGATATTTAGTACCTAGGGCTTTCTTTAAAATCTCTTCTTCGCGGCTTGGATCTTTTAGTTCTTTTTTAAGTAAGCCAAGCGGCTTAACGAGAGTAAATCTTTCTTCTAAATATTTAAAAAGTTTACGGTCAAGTTTATCAATTTTTTTGCGGATGGATTCTTTCATATTCTTTCACCAAATCATAACTAATAAGTGTGAGAAGTCCTTTAATTATTAGTTCACCTTTAAAAACAATAGTTTGGTCGTGCCGGCCAACTTTTGTGGTTTTGCCAAAGGGTGGTTTAAAATAAACGTTGACAATGATTGGCTCGCCGTTTGTTAAGCCAGCCTCAATTCCTCCCATATCGTCCTTTTTTACTTCTGTACTTTCAGTAATTCCTTTTAAATCATACTGAGAACCAAAAGTAACACCCTTAACCCCAGGAATATCAAATAAAGCGTGGGAAATTAAACTATCGACTTTGCCAAAGCCTTCTCTACCAATTCCTTTGGGAACGCCAGTGATTATTCCCTGAACAATTCCTCCATAGGTTTTACTTTCATCAAGTTTAAACATTGTTGAAACTTCTTCTTGAAAACTAGGGGAAGTATTATTAACGCTGCCGATTTTTAAAATCTTTGTCGTAACTACTACTTTACTTTTATGAAGCTTTTCTTCAAGAAAACTAGGAAAGACTGTAACTGGTGCGTAGCAGCGTCCGCTAAGTTCCCCACTACCTTTTAAATCCATCATGCTTTGATATCTAACCTGGGCAGCTTCGTATCCATGGAAAGGAATCTTTAGGCTTTCGTAATCTTCCTGTTTAAAATCGACATTTGGAAAAAAGATAACAAGATTACTTCCAACTGTTAAATTTTGCTCATTGATTCCTGACAACACAGCATACTTTTCTTCTTTTCGTAAACTGTGTTTATAGTAACTATTAAGAATTTGTCTAAGTAAATGGTCGTTAAATTTCAAACCTGGATCGAGCCCTTCAATTAAAAAGCCCACGCCTTTACCGTGACTGGAGCCGAAGAGCATTAGCTTTAAATTGAGAAACTGCATCAAAAACTTTCCTTTCTGTAAACTTAAATTCACTTTCATTTTGAAATTCATAGTACTCTAAAATTCCATTTGCGTTCTTCTTGTCAGAAACGACGATATCTAAATCAATATCACAATCTAACCGGTAAGGAACTTCGTAAAGATCTAACAAGTTCTTAATAACTAAAGATCCCGATTCGTAAAGCATTCCACTAGCAACAGCAAGGCCATGTTTTAAATGATATTTAACTTCAAGCATATGTCCGGCAGTATGACCGAAATTTAAAATGTGTCGAAGCTTTGTATCATATGGATCACGGCCAACGATTTCTTCCTTGACTTTTATCGCCATTTCAATCAAATGTTCCAAGGTATGCTTTTTTTCTAAATCGATAGGATTTTTTAAAAAATATTTAGCAATAACTAGCGCCTTACAAATTTCACCAAGACCTGATAAAACTTCAGTATTCGGAAGCGTTTCAAGAAACTCAGGATGAACTTCACATCTAACAGGCTTATAAAAAGTCCCAAGCTTGTTTTTGACACCGTTAAAATTAATCCCGTTTTTACCGCCAATTGAGGCATCAACCATCGCAATTAAGGTTGTTGGCACCAAAACGCATTTTATTCCGCGATTGTAAATTGAAGCAACAAACTGAACAATATCAGTAACAACGCCCCCGCCAACTGCCACTAAAGTTGCAGCTTTAGTTGCACCATTTTTAAAAAGCCACGAAGAAATCTTTTCTGTTTCTTCAAAACTTTTACTTTCTTCACTTGCCTCTAGTACATAGGTATTTTTATCAGTGAATAAATAACTATAGAGCTTAAAAACATTAGTATCGGTCACATAAAAAGTTTCTGGCTCTGTGATAGCTTCAAGGCTAATTAATTTCTTCATATTTTCCACCTATTTTTCTAAAATATTTTAAAAGATTTTGACTGCTCTTAAAGGCACAATCAAAATTTTTAATCGTGTAATCTTTATTGATATGAGACGCTAAAAACAAAGAAAGAATCGCTAAACGATGATCGCCATACGTTTCTAAATTATCTTCCTTATTTTCTCTAGTTTTTTTAAACGTGATAAAATGATCGTCAATACTCAATTCACTACCAAGCGCTTTAAAAAAGTTAACTCCTGCTTCGATTCTATTTGATTCCTTATACTTTAATTTCTCAGTAATTAAGATTCTCCCTTTGTGATACTTATGAATAAAATAAAGGACTGGAAAGAAAAGATCAGGATTACAAGTAGTATCGAAAATAAAATCATCAGGGCTATCAAGAACAAAAAAGTTTTTCTTCCCTACTACTCTTATTTTTCCACCAACCATCAAAAAAAAATTAAGGATTTCTTTATCACCTTGTAAAAGTTCTTTAAAATTTCCTTTTACATATACTGAAGAATTTATGAGGATTGGTAGACACAATCCTAAATGTGACATACAAGGTTCTTGGTTTATCGTAGCACTATTTAATACTTCTTTGGTTAGTAAAACGTAAGGATCATAGCTTTTAAGTAATAACTTTCTTTTTAAGTAGTAGTCAAGAAATAAAAACCCTGAAAAAAACTGAGAAGTTAAAGCAGGGAAGTTATCTAATACTTCAGATTTACAACCATCAAAAAATAATCCTGACTTTGTCAAGGTTACCACTAAATTTTGATAAGGAAACCCAACCTTTAAAATCCGTTCTTTAAGCTTTTCTGAGCACAAAATATGAAATGATTTAAATTCGTGTAGTAAAAGCGGTAAGAAAAACCTTAAAGTGCTAGCTGAATTAAAAGCGTTTAGTTCTTCTTTTAAATATAACTTATGAGGGATTATTGTTACTTTGTTTTTTCTATAAATGACTTCGCTATTAAGAGAACTAATAAAACTAAGCGTCGTTTGAAGATCTTCACCTAAATCGTTCACTCTAAAGCTTCTTCTTTTACCTTCGATCAACGTTTTAATAAATAAACGGTGAAGCACGGCTTTACTAGAAGGAAGTTTTAACTCGCGCCTATATTTATTTGTTTTTAATACCCTTAAATCCATACTTTATTTTACTGAACTAAGGTGCTTTTTTCAAGTAAAAAAGTGAGCCTTTAAGCTCACTAATTTCTACTTGTATATCTTCTAATGATTATAAGAATATAAAGAATACGTACATAAAGCCAAAGGATTGTAAAGACAAAGCCAAAAGCTGCATACCACTCATAACGTTTGTCACACTGTCCTTCAACGATTGATTTAATGTTTTCAAGATCAAGAAAGATATAAAAAGTAGCAAGAAGTGCCACAACGACGCTTATTCCTAAACCAATCCAGGTATTTTGGCTTGTAAAAAATTCGCTAATTGATGAAGAGAAAAGTGATAGAATCATCGAAAGGAAAAAAGCAAAGATAACTGAAAATGTTAAAATCATCACAAAGTTAACAAAACGATTAGTTACTTTAACAAGCTTTGTTGAGAAAAGAATTGCAACAACTAAAACAACAGAAACTGTTGTTAGAATTGCTGTAACGGCAATGCCTGGGAGTTCTTTATTGACAATATAAGTTACCGTACCAAGGAGGAACCCTTGCATAATACAGTAAATTGTCCCTGCCCACGATGAAGCCGTAGGAAAAAATAGAGCAATCATCGAGAAGATTAGGGAACCAATACTAGAAGCAATAAGTACTGGCATTAGGGTTTCAACTCTATTTACAATCATCGCCACAGCACCAATCGCTCCAGCAATTGTTAAAAGGACGTACATAAGAACTTTTAGGCCAACGCCCAAATAAGTAGCGGTATCGAGAACTTGACCCTGAGTAGTTTCTTGTTGGGTTGCTCGTTCCTTATAAATACGGCTAAAAACAGGATTAGTATTTCGCATTTTTATTACCTCACATTTCGCACTATTTTACCTCAATATAAAATAAATAGCAATCACTTTGATGAAAAGTGTTTGACAACTTAAGGGTTTTTAGGTATATTAAGTCTGCGGTGCAGGTATAGTACAACGGCTAATATACGGCCTTGCCATGGCTGAGATGCGAGTTCGATTCTCGTTACCTGCTCCATTTTTTTATTTCTTATGTTTTTTGAGTTTTACTAAATCAATAGTAATAATCACAAAAATAGTAACTATCAAGATTGAACTAATAAAAATCATCGAATTAAAGAAAAATTTTTCAGGAAGAATCTCGATGATTTGATCATAATCAGGATTAAAAAGCCAGTTAGCCTTACCGGGAAAAAAGATTTTATGAAAAACTTTAAATAAAGTATCGAAATCAAAAATCGCAAAAAACACTAGAAAAACTAAGATTATCAATAAACTAATCGCACTATAAAAAGCATCGCTAAATTTTCCTTCTTTTTTATAACCCTTCTTCTTTCTTAAAACAAAGATTAAAATAACGATAGTTAAAGAAACGAAAATCATAACAAAATTGACGGTAAAAAGAATCCGAACATCCTTGAAATGTTCTTTCCCGCCTTCACTATAACTAAGTCCACCAACCGAAAATTTTTGAAATAAAGTCAGATAATTCATAATACAGTTATAAGAATATTTTATTTGTTCGTAGCTTAGTTTAGATGCCTTTTCAATATTAAGCGGTTTTATTTGCCAGTAGTAAAAAGGACGAAAATAAATAGGAATAGCAATTGAAAGCGATAAAATTAAAATAGCTATACTAATAATGTTTACAACTTGAATAAATCTTTTCATAAGTTTAACCACTTAAATATACTCTAACTTTGTAAAAAACATCTAATGAAAATTTCATTAGATGTTTTTCTTAGCAATAGAGGGAAGCTATTACTTTTATTTTTCTTCAGTCTTTGTTTTTGATTTAGCTTCTTTTTTCGGTTTCGTTTGTTCTTTCATAGAAGCATTTTGTTCTTCTTGATTTACACTATTTGTCTTTAAATTGATGAAACTTACACGCTCAGCAATTACTTCGAGCGTTTGGATTGTTTTTTCAGCAATGATAATTGGGCGATTTTGGACACGACCCTTAACGCCAATTATCGAACCTTTTTTACAATAGTTAGCAACAGCATCAGCATATCCACGCCAAACCGATACAGGAATAAAATCTGTATCAAAAACATTATCGCTACTTCTAAAAGGTCTGTCAATCGCTAGCGTAATATTTGCGACACTTACTTCGCCTTCGGTTTTCATAACTTCAGGATCTTTTGTTAACCTGCCAACTAAAATGATGTTATTTAGCATTTTCTCCTCCTTTCTTCCTAGCGGCAAAACGATTATATAATAAAATCCTCTTCTTTTCAGGAAAAAAGGCAGTCAAAATTATTATTTGAATATATTTATTTTATTATTTAAAAGTAAAATATATCGTAAATATATTCTTAATTTATTTAAATAATGATAGTTTTCAAAGCTTTTTCGCAACAAAAAATAAACCAGTATCAAACTGGTTTATTTTTAATGAAATTATAATTATAAAAGTAGTAGTGCTTCTAGTGCTACTTCAATCATCGCGTTAAAGCTTGTTTGGCGTTCTTCGCTAGTTGTTTTTTTGTTTGACACAAAGCTATCACTAACTGTTAAAATACATCCGGCCTTTTTGTTTAAATATTTAGCATTAGCGAATAATGCAAAACTTTCCATCTCGACGCCGAGTGCTTTTTTCCTCTCAGCCACTTCTTTTAAAACATCACCCTCATGGCGATAGAAAACATCGGAAGAGTGAACAGTTCCAACTTGAGAATTAACATTAAGCGCTTCGCTTGCTTTTTTAAGAGCTTCTACAACTTCTTTATTTCCGGGGATAGAATCTTCTTTGTATCCGAAAGCAACTTTGGCAAACGTTGATTCTGAATAAGCATTATCAACAATTAGCGTATCATAAATATCAAGCTTTTCAACATAACTTCCCATACTGCCGATACGAATAATTGTATCAACGTTATAATTACTAAATAGTTCGTAAGAATAAATACCAATTGATGGCATTCCCATACCAGAACCAAAAATTGTCACTTTTTCGCCTTTATATGTTCCTGTATAAGCAAACATATTACGGACGCTATTTACTTTTATTGGGTCTTTAAGAAATTTTTTAGCTGCATATTCTGCTCGCAAAGGATCACCGGGCATCAAAACTTTTTTGCTAATTAAATTTTGATCAGTAATCTCAATGTGGGGAGTACTATTCATTTTTTACTTCCTTTATAATTTGGACGCTTTTACTAGCGCCAATTCTCGTAGCACCAGCCTCGGTAAACTTTAAAACGTCTGCTAAAGTTCTAACACCGCCTGACGCTTTGATTTCGATATTTTCTTTACCAACCTTTTTCATGATTTGAATAGCATCTACTGTCGCTCCGCCACTGGCAAAGCCAGTTGATGTCTTAACAAAATCTGCTTTAGCTCTATTTGCAAGTTCTGTAGCTATTTCAATTTCTTCAGGAGTTAAATTACAAGTTTCAAGGATAACCTTTAAACACTTTTTACCACAAACTTTTTTAAGCATGTAAATTTCTTTGAAGATATAATCGTAATCTTTATCTTTAAGTCTTCCTTGGTTAATTACCATATCAACTTCATCAGCACCAAGTTTCAAAGCATCTTTAGTCTCGAGAAGCTTGGCTTTTGATGTCATCATTCCCAAAGGAAAACCAACAACTGTGCAAACTAAAACATCGCTTTCCTTTAATAAACTTTTTGCAAGTGGAATATAGGATGGATTAACGCATACACTTTTAAAGTTGTTTTTCTTTGCTTCTTCGCAAAGTTTAACGACTTCTTCTTTAGTGGCAGTAGCGCTAAGCAGTGTATGATCAAATAATTTACTATTTATCATATTCTTTCCTCCTCAATAACGTCACATAGCCTTAGTGGTTTGAAACGAATCTCTGACATCGAATATTTTTTAATCTTTTTAACTTCCTTTTTGGTTTTCTTAGCTTGTCTTCCCTTAACCATGTATAAATCAGGAAGCTCAGAGCGTAGTTCAACAAGACGTTTTTGGAAAACCTTAAAGAAATCATCCCGTTTCAAAACGTATGTTGCTTGTCCTTCTAAGTCATTATTTGTAATAACAAAATAATCCGTATAAGGAGGGAAAATCAAGGGTGTTCCAAGAATCCAGGTTGTTGTCATGCCAGAGAAGCCGTACTGTTCATCATGAGCAGGAACGATTTTACCAGTCGGAATTCCTTCGTAGAGTTCTTCGAGGATATTTCGTTTACGTTGATACTTACAAACAACGTTGAGTTTATCAGCGTTAAAAGGCATTCTTCCTTGCATTCCCTGTTCTGAAACGCAGCGTTTTTTCTCTTTTTCAAAATGCACGAGCATGTCAACAAGTAAAAACGGTTGAACGTTAGGGAAAGTATCACTATAAACAGCAAAATCAAAAACCTTACATAGATTAGCACAGCCGCCTAGTGCTTCCTTTGCTAAGAAAGACGGAATTAAAAGCGGTAGCTCCATCATAAAGTTTTGGTTCCCATACATCGGATCAAGATCATAAAGTCTTTGAACACGGCACTGTCTTGTAATTAAATATCTATATGAGAAGTTAAACTCCGGATCATAGTATTTAATCTCAACATATTCGCTCGTTTGGAAAACCTTAAAATTTTCTTGCTCTTCAAAATAATTGATTAGTTTTTCATAATCAAGCTTACCAGAACTATGTTTACGGAAAAAATGTAAATTTAAAAACATTTTATTTATTTCCTTTCTTTAATATTTTATAGCAGCGTTCACAAACGCCATCAGTCAATTTATCAACAACTTGCCAGCATCTTTCACAAGTCTCACCTTCGCGTTTTTTAATCTCGACGCGCTTTTCTTTACCTTTTAAAACCCGAGAGACAATCAAAAGCTTTGTAAAATCATATTTAAGATCAGAAAGCCTTTTCCACTCTTCTTCTTCAAGATTTAAATAAACATCGCTTGTGATTGACTTAGTAAGCAATCCTTCACTACGCTTTAGTTCTAGTTCCTTAAGAATTTCCTCGCGGAGCGATAAAAACCATTCATAATTAGATAGAAGCGTTTCTTCATCATCTAGTGTCTCAAACTTTGGAAAATTTTTTAAGACTATAAATTCTTCTTTTTCCTCGGCTAAATACTTATAAACTTCTTCTGTCGTAAACGGGATAACCGGATTTAAAAGTACCAAAAGCGAAGTTAATAAATCATAAAGCGTTGACAGCACACTCAAACGCTCAGGACTTTTTTCTTCATCGATATACAAAATATCTTTGATGTAATCAAGATAATAATTAGAAAGAAAAGAATTAATAAATTTTTTTATTTCCCGAACAGCATCGCTGAACAAAAAGTTTTCATAACACTTATCAACTTCGTTAACTAAATTTCTGAGTTTTAAGTAAACGAACTGGTCACTTAAAAATCGTTTTTTAGGTTTTACATAATCCTTTTTTGTAAAGCCATTAAGGTTTCCTAAAAGAAAACGAAGCGTGTTTCTAATTTTTCGGTAATTCTCACCTTCGATTTTTAAAAGTTCGTCAGAAATCCGGCAATCTTGCTGATAGTCAACGCTTGCAACCCACAAGCGCAAAACATCAGCACCAATTGAATTAACTACCTTATTTGGCTCAATAGCGTTACCTTTAGATTTACTCATCTTGTTGCCTTCACCGTCGAGAATAAAACCGTGTGATAAAACATTTTTGTAAGGAGCCTTATTAAATAGGGCTGTTGATATTATTAAACTTGAATTGAACCAACCGCGATACTGATCACTTCCTTCAAGATATAAATCAAATGGAAAATAATCGAGAAGGTTTTTAACGTAAGAAAAACTCGTTCCGGAATCAAACCACACATCCATAATATCTGTTTCCTTAGTAAAAATGCCATCAGGACTACCAGGGTGTTTAAAGTTTTTAGGAAGGAAATAAGAACTATCTTTACTCCACCAAATAGTTTCGCCTTCTTCTTTTACTTTCTTTGCTACTTCTTCAATGATTTTATGATCAAGAATTGCTTCACCGTTTTGCGCATAAAAGACAGGAATTGGTACGCCCCACAAACGCTGACGACTAATACACCAATCTTCGCGTTCTTTGATCATGTTTTGAAGGCGTTCTTTCCCCCAATTAGGATGCCAAACGGCATTATCAATTTCTTTTAGAAGCGTTGGTTTTAATTTCTCAATACTGCAAAACCACTGGGTTGTTGCCCTGAAAATAACAGGCTTCTCCGTACGCCAATCATGAGGATATGAGTGGACAATTTTCTCTTTGTGGTAAAGCGATTTGTTAAGTTCAAGATCGTCAATAATCTTTTCATTAGCGTCACTATAAAATAAGCCATCGTATTTCCCACTATCGCTATTTAGAAATCCGCGTTCATCAACTGGACAAAAAGCTGGTAAACCATATTTTTTCCCAACGATAAAATCGTCTTCACCATGACCGGGCGCTGTGTGAACAAGACCTGTTCCAGTATCGATTGTTACGTGATCACCAGCGATAACTGGGCATAGTTTATCACCGAAAACTGGATGAAAATATTTTGCCTGTAAAAGGTCACTGTTTGAAACCTCACTAAGAATCTTAAGTTTCTTTTGGAATTTCTTAGACAGTTTTTCAACAAGGTCTTTAACAACAATAAACTTCTCGGTTCCATCGCTAACCACAACATATGTAAATTTATCATTTATCGATACAGCAAGGTTAGCAGGAAGCGTCCATGGAGTTGTTGTCCAAACAAGGAGTGAATAGCTTTGATCTTTAACTTTAAGTAAAAGATAAATAGAAATATCCTCTTTGTCTTTATAAACAATCTCCGCTTGAGCAAGCGCCGACTCACTTGATGGTGACCAAAGAATTGGTTTAAGTCCTTTATAAATTAGTCCACGTTCAACAAGCTTACTGAAAGCGAGGAGCTGATTACTAACATAATCTTTTGTAAGTGTAATATAAGGAGGATTATAAGCTCCCATAACTCCTAAACGAATGAAGCCTTGCTTTTGCTTTTCCACTTCAGTTAAAGCATAGTTATAGCATTCCTCACGAAAACTAGCTGGAGATAGTTCTTTGCGCTTGATACCTTTTTTCTTAATTAGAGCTGATTCAATTGGCAATCCATGTGTATCCCAGCCCCAAACAAATGGCGAATAGTACCCTTTTAAACTTTTATAACGAAAAATAAAATCTTTCAAGATTTTATTTAAGGCATGACCAACATGGATGTCACCATTAGCAAATGGCGGACCATCGTGAATGATGAAAGGCTTACCGCTTTTATTTTTTTCTAATATTTTTTCATATAATTTCTGTTCGTTCCACACTTTTAAAATCGCTGGTTCTTTTTCGTTTAGCCCAGCCCTCATCGGAAAATCTGTCTTTGGCATTAAAAGTGTTTCTTTATAGTCTTTCATACTTTCACCCTAAAATAATAAAAAAGGATGGCCTTTTTAATAAAGGCTACCTTCAGTTGAATCTTCGACGTATTGTGTTAATGAGCCATCAGCATAATCAGACCCTGAAGCAAATAAAAATACTTTCTCTTGAGTTTTAATAACTTTCCCATCAAGAGCGTAAACAACACCTGAAAGGAAGGCTAAAGCGTAATTAACAATTTCTACTGGT
Source organism: uncultured Acholeplasmataceae bacterium (assembly GCA_963542825.1). Lineage (GTDB taxonomy): Bacteria > Bacillota_I > Bacilli_A > ML615J-28 > CAG-698 > CAUTZD01. Next base: position 11,223 of record CAUTZD010000016.1, read on the forward strand.
GCTTTCGCAAAGTTGACGATTATTGGTCGGTTATTGCGAACAGAATCAGCAAGTTCAAACATCGCCCCATCATCGAAAGCTTCGTCGACTGCATAAAATTTCATACGATCGTATGCCGTTAAAAGACTGTGGCCTTCACCAGTTGGCTTTACTTCGCGATTTTTCTTTCTAAAAAGTCCCATTATCTATCTTTCCTTCTTATCAAATAATTATACATAAAAACAGAAGATTTGTAAAGAGGAAAAGTCCCTATTTTTCTTCAGCTTCCGCTTTTTGTTCGTCTTCACTGACGATTTCTGCTTCGATTAACTTCGTTTCCGTAGTCGATATTTCAGGTTGTTTCGGTTCTTCGATAGCTTTCTTTTCTTTGTGAGAAATCTTTTCTTTCTTCTTTTCTTCGGCTACAGCTTCCGTCTCGGTTTCCTTTAAAACTTCCATCCGTTTTTTCTTATCGAGGTTCTTCTTATAAACCATAAAGTGACGAACACCAAAGATAACGATGAAAATAATAACTGCGAGTAAAATTCCAAAAATCGCCCAACGTAGTGCACTAGCTGAGAAACCGCCTCTTGTGAAAATCACAACACCGAACGTTAATAAAACTAAATGTAAAAAGTAAGTAATCCAGTCTCCTGATTCTGTAAATACACTCGTTCCTAAAAAGAAAACGGCGCCACGAACGAAGAATCCCGTACCAATCAAATATCCTAAAACCTTTTTAAGTTCTTCAGCCTTTTCAGGATCTTTACTACCAACTACGATAATTGTTAATCCAAGCGATAAAAACAGAAGCGCTTCGACAATAAAAACAATTCGTAAAACCCACTTCTTGTCACGTTTAAGAATTGGATAAACTCTATAAATACTAAAGACAAGGAACAAAGATCCTACTAAATAATAAACTAAATCAACACCCTTCTCAAAAGGCAAGACAATCGCTAGAGCAAGCAAAGCTCCAGCAGCAATAAATTCGCATAACCAATTATACTTCTTAAAAAATTCTTTCATTTTACATCTCCTCTAAGGCATTAACACCTAATATTTCTAATGTTTTTTTAAGTACTTCTTTTAAATTATTTAATATGTAAAGTCGTTCTTTAGAATTTTCTTCATCGCTTGTAATAATACGCGTACTGCCGTAGTACGAATGAATAAAGTTAGCTAAGGACAGTAAATAACTACTAAGTTTGTATGGCGCCCTTTCTTTACTAGCTTCTAAAATAAGACTATGCAGGTCATTCATCAAAAGACTTGCTTCACGAAACTCCATAACAGTAGCAACCGAAGGCTTTACTTTTTTAAGATCATAGTTCTTTTGCTTTAGAAGTGAACAGATTCGCGCATGAGCATACTGAATATAATAAACATGGTTTTCGTTTGTTTTCTCGAGAGCCTTTTTAAGATCTAAATCCATTTGACTTGATAAAGCTTTTTCACAGTAAAGAAACCGTAAGGCATCACTATTAACTTCTTCCATAATTTCTCTTAAACTGACCGCCAAACCGCTCCGCTTCGACTGCTTGATCTCAACCCCATCTGATAGAATCCTAACCATTTGAAGAATTTTAAACTTGATTCTATCACCAGGATAGCCTAAACTCTTAACAGCGCCAACTAGTCTTGTCATATAACCATGGTGATCAGCACCAAAAACATTAATCACTTCATCATAGTTTCGTTCTAGCTTATCGATGTGATAAGCAACATCTGGGAGCAAGTACGTATAACTTCCATCACTTTTCACAAGAACTCTGTCTTTTTCATCACCATATTTAGTAGCTTTAAAAAACAAAGCCCCTTCTTCTTTATACGTATCACCAGTCTTCTTAAGCTTTTCGAGAACCTCTTTTACTTTGCCTGTTTTATATAGTGAAGTTTCGTAAAAATAATTATCAAAGGTTACATGAAAATTTAATAAATCTTTTTTAATTTCGTTTAACAGAAGTTCGGAAGCAAACTCTTTAATATAGTCTATTAACTCGGTTTTATGAAGCGTCTTCATCTTTTGGGGGTCAAGTTTTTTAGCGACCTCAATGATTTCTTCACCATGATACAGTTCATCGGTAAACTCTACTTTTTCTTTATTAAGTTCACGATAGCGAAGCAATACGCTTTTAGCTAAATTATCGATTTGGTTACCAGCGTTATTCACATAGTATTCAGTAGTTACGGTATTACCAGCAAGTTTTAAAAGCCTTGCTAAACTATCGCCATACGCTGCTCCCCGGCCATGACCAACGTGTAAAAGCCCTGTTGGATTAGCAGAAACTGATTCGATTAGAATCCGCTTGTTTGTCTTTGGAAACGTAAACAGTTCGCCTGTTTTTATACTATCTAAAACTCTCATATAAGTTTCAGGAGTGAAAAAGAAATTTAAATAGCCCCCAATAATTTCAATATTTAAAATATCGAGATGTTTCTCTAAGAGCCAGTCTTTAATACCTGTAGCAATTGTTTGTGGCGAAGCGTGTAAAAGTTTTGCTAAGCGAAAAGAAACATTCGTGGAATAATCACCAAACTTTAATTCCTTGCTTCGCTCAAAAACAATTTCTTCATTAAAAGAAATCCCTTGAGCTTTAATATATTTTTCTATTTCAGTTTGTATCTTTTTGATTACCTTGTCCATATTTTTCCTCAAATAAAAACCCAGAAAGCCGTTAGTTAGTCTTGTGAAACCGCGTCCACAAGGAGAAAGTCCCTTTCAACACTCTTTAGGATTCTTGTAAAAACAAGCGTTCAACACCGAGATGCTTCGACTCTCTATTTTATAATGTCGGTTCAGCATATATAACAAAAGCGAGCTTCCTAGGCACTTTTATTATACTTTCTTTATCCGCTTTTTTCAATCTTAATCAAGATCTACCCACGCGACAGCAACTGCATTAAAAGCTGTGTGAATAGAAATAACACCGGATGTAGTAATACCGCTTTTGAATATAGCGTTTGGCAAATGTTTCTTCAATACCTCATTAAACTTAACAATTCGCTCGGTTGCTCTAATATGTGAAGTATAAACATAAACTGTTTTCTTATTTCCCATCTCCTCTTTGATTTTCTTAGCAATCCACTCAAATACCTGGTTATCAGTCCGTAGTTTTGATTCAACCTTAACTTTACCTTCATAGTACTCGATGAGTGGTTTAACATGGAAAAACGAAGCAATCGTTCCCTTCATCGAAGAAATACGTCCGCTTCTAACAAGATTGGTTAAGTCAATAAGCGAAATAATAAGCTTGGTTTTCGTGCTTAGTTTATCAAGTATCTTACAAATTTCTTCAAAGCTTTTCTGTTCGTCAATTAGCCTTACCAGAATATCGAATATTTGATAAGCACCAACTGATGTTGTTTTTGTATCAACAACATAAAATGGATAATTTTCAATCTCGCTGGTTCCAATTCGCGCAGCTTGGTTAGTGCCAGAAAGCGTCGAAGACATCGTGAGAACTATACAGTTATCATATCCGTCTTTTTGTGCCTGTAAAACCCGCTGTTCAAAAAGAAAAGGGGAAGGCTGTGAAGTTGAAACTTTTTTTCCACTTTGAACACTATCAACAACCTGTTCAACATTTATATCGATGTTATCTTTAAAAGTTTCGTTATCAATATTAATTGACAAAGGAATAACATCGACGTTGTATTTTTTGACAACTTCTTCTTCTAAAGAAAATGTACTATCAACAATAATTTTCGTTTTCATAACTACCTCAATTATACCATAAAAAGGCTATTTTAGCGGAAAATACCTTAATACAAAAAGCCTTAATAAACTTTAAATCAAGTTTATTAAGGCAAGTAAAGAACTATTTAATCTTTAATATTTTTTGAATTTCTGAAACCTTATCAAGCTTTTCCCAAGGAAGTTTTAAATCAGGGCGCCCAAAATGACCATAATTAGTTATTCTTCTAAACAAGGGTTCACGCATTCCAAAGTTATCAATAATCTCTTGAGGCGTTAGGAAGAACACTTGTCTGATTGCTTCTTCGATTTCTTCATTAGAGAAAGAACTTAACCCAAACGTATTAATCATAATCGAAGTTGGTTCTTTAACACCAATTGCATAACTAAGTCCGATTTCAATATTTGAACTGACACCAGCTTTAACCAAATTGACCGCAATATAGCGGGCAAGATAAGCTGCACTCCGATCAACTTTTGTCGCATCTTTACCGCTGAAAGCTCCGCCTCCGTGCCGACAAAAACCGCCATAAGTGTCACAAATAATTTTCCTACCAGTAACGCCGGTATCCCCTTTTGGTCCACCAATTACAAACCTTCCAGTTGGATTAATAAAAAACTTAGTCTTTTCATCAATCAAGTTTTGCGGTAAGACTTTCAAAATAACTTCATCCATTACTTTTTGGTGAAGTTCTTTTTGGCTAACATCTTCATCGTGCTGGCAGCTAATAACAACGTTGTCGATACGCTTAATCTTAAGCCCATCGTATTCAAGTGTTACTTGACTCTTGCCATCGGGACGAAGGAAGTTTAAAATTCCTTTTTTCCTTACTTCTGAAAGTCTTTTTGTAAGCCTATGAGCATAGACAATTGGTGCCGGCATTAATTCTTCGGTATCTTGTGAAGCAAAACCAAACATAAGTCCTTGATCACCTGCTCCTTCGCCATCTTTTACTCCTTGGGCAATATCTGGTGATTGTTCATCAAGACTAACAATGACAGCCACATTATCACTATCAAAGCCAATCTTCCCCCGTGTATAACCAACGTCTTTCAAAACTCCACGAACAACTGCTTGGATGTCAACATAAGCTTCGCTCGTTACTTCGCCAGTTACCATCACAAGACCTGTAGTTGCTAAAACTTCAATGGCAGTTTTTGAATGTTTATCACGCTTCAAAAATTCATCAAGAATAGCATCAGCTATTTGATCACATACTTTATCGGGATGTCCTTCAGTAACCGATTCAGAAGTAAAATACCATTTGTTCCCCATCTTCTTATTCCTTTCCTTTTAATTTTAAAAGCGATTCTTTAAGACGCTTAATTGTTTCTTTTTTACCAAAAATTAAACTAATCTCTGAAAACCCGCCAGGAGTTACCATTAAGCTTGTGAGTCCAAGACGCAGTGCTGTATAAACAGCACCACTTTTAACTTTAAGAGTTTCTGCAAGGCGCTTAACAAATTCATCAAGTGATTCCTTAGTGAAAGTAACATCATTTAAACCAAGAATAGCACTATCTAAAATCTTTACCGCAAGAGCACCGTCAAGCTTTAACTTTTGGTTTTCATAGTTTTCAATAGGAAGCGGGTTAAACTCATCAACAAATTTTACCATATCAATAATATCAGAAAAGATTTGAATACGCGACTTTAAAATCGGTACAAATAGTTTTGGATCAAAACGCCCATTAACCACGCTTTTTTCAAAATAAGGTAGAGCATATTTTAAGAAATCTTCATCTGATAGTTTCTTAATATACTCAGAATTAATCCACTTCATCTTTTGCTCATCAAAAATACTTGGCGATTTTGAAAGTCCTTCGAGTGAGAAATTACTAATAAGTTCATCAAGTGAAAAAAGTTCTTGCTCACCTTTTGGACTCCACCCTAAAAGGGCAATGTAGTTAACAATTGCCTCTGGTAAATACCCTTTAGTTGTAAAATCAATAAAATTGGCATCGCCATGTCTTTTTGAAAGCTTATGCGTCTCATCACGCATGATTGGCGTTAGATGAACATATTTTGGTTCCTGCCAACCAAAAGCTTTGTATAAAAGATTATATTTAGGTGTTGATGACAAATATTCGTTGCCACGCATAACATGGCTTATTTCCATCAAATGATCATCAATGACGTTAGCAAAGTTATACGTTGGAAGTCCATCAGATTTTATTAAGATGTGATCTTCAAGTTCGCTGTTTGGAACGCTAACTTCTCCAAACACTAAATCGGTAAAAGAAGATACTCCTTCGGTTGGCATATTCTGTCTAATAACATAAGGAACTTTGTTCTTTAGATTTTCTTTAACTTCTTCTTCACTAAGGTGTAAACATTTTTTATCATAACGAGCAATCCCATTATCATTTTTTAAACTAGCAAGTCTTTCTTTAGTGCAGAAACAGTAGTAAGCTGTTTTTTTCTTAATTAACTCTTCAGCATATTTTAAATATATATTTTTACGCTCACTTTGGATGTATGGTCCAAACTTTCCACCTTCGTTTGGTCCTTCATCGATTTTGAAGCCCGACTCTTTAAGGGTTTCATAAATAACATCAATTGCCCCTTCAACTTCACGTTCGAGGTCAGTATCTTCGATTCGCAAAATAAAATCACCCTTGTTTTTCTTCGCAAATAAATAAGCATATAATGCGCTCCGAAGATTACCAACATGCATAAAGCCAGTAGGACTCGGAGCAAATCTTGTACGTACTTTCATAAAAATCTCCTAATTAAAAAACTTGATAGAAACAAATTCCTCTTGCTCATTATAAAAGGCAAAGCCTTCCCTTCCATGAGCATCAGGTATCTTTTCTAAAACTTTCGTTATTTTCCCGTCTTCCACTTTTGTAAAACCAAGCGGAATTTCACCGTGAAATAGAAAAATATAATAATTGGTAAAACGCCTTTTAGCAATACTTGATATTTGAATATTACCATAAAATTTTTCCTCTAAACTATTTTGATAGTTTTCAATAAAGAATTTTTTTGTTTCTTTACTATAAATTTTCCCATCTTTAATAACTATTATCTTAACAGAGCGAACAAGAAAAAGGGTAATAATAACAAAACCAAGAATTAAATCAAAAGCAATAGCAATGCCGATTAAAATAATTGAATAAATTTTAACGTCGCGTGATAACAAAAAGCCCGAAGCAATTCCTATACCTAAAAACACAAAGAAGAAAACAATCATCATGAATATTTTAAAATATGTTGTAGAAATCTTTTTTTTAAAACATCTTTTGGAAAAACTTAGCTTGTTGTTTTCTGGTGAATAATAACTATTATTCATTATTTACCTCTAAATCAAAAAGTCCAAGTTGTTCTGTATCCTTGAGTCCTTCTAAAAGTCCCATTTCTTTAAATGTCTTAATCATCGTTGAATTGACACGGCCTTCTGTTTTTAGGCTGTCAATACTTGTAATGCCTCTTGTTTCTCTTAGTTTAACAATTCCCTCAGCTGTTGATGGTCCAAGCTTAGCAATTGTCACAAATGGCATGATTAAGGAACCAGTTTCTTCTTCCATATAAAAGTCGTTAGCTAGTGACTTTTGTAAATCAACACCTTTAATATTATACCCGCGATATTTCATTTCCAAAACAACACGCAAAGTATCGATAATATCTTCTTCTTTCTTTGTTGTTTTCTTCTGATCATCACTAGTTTTTCCAGTGTTATCTTGGCTACTAAATTTATTGTCTTTAGTTCTTTTAACCGAATCTTCAAGCTCTTTAATACTAGCTTTAAGACTAACCGGATCAAGAAGCATCTTGTTGTAATCGAAATCCTTAGCTCTAATACTTAAATATGCCTGGTAGAAAAGAAGCGGCTTATATATCTTAAACCAGCCGATACGCAAGGCCATAATAACATAAGCACAAGCATGAGCTTTTGGGAACATATATTTGATTTTTTTACAAGAATCGATATACCATTCACTAACATTATGCTTTCGCAAAATTGTCTCATAACTGGTTGTCAAACCTTTTCCTTTACGAACCGATTCCATAATGTTAAAAGCATCAAGCTTCTCGAGTTTTTTTCTAATTAAGTAATCCATAATGTCATCACGACATCCAATAAGTTCTTGAAAAGGTATTTTTTCATTTGAAAATTTCTTAGATATCCCAAGAAGCAAATCACGAGCATTGTTGAGCCAAACATCAGTACCATGAGAAAGCCCAGAAACTTTTAAAAGGTCCGCAAATGTTCGCGGATGAATTTCTGATAACATCTTCTTAACAAAAGGTGTACCAAATTCAGGAAGAGCTGTCGTTCCTACTTCTTCCTCTAAATCTTCGGGTTTTAAACCAAGACTGTCTAAACTACTAAAAAGCTCTAAAACTTTAGGGTCGTTAAGTGGAATATCTTCAAACGACTTAAAAGTAAACTCTTTTGGATGAGCTTTTATATAGTCAGCAAAAAACTTAATCATTGTCGGATCATCATGACCAAGAACATCGAACTTTAACAAATTATCTTTAAACTGGTCATAACTGAAATGGGTTGTGATTCCTTCTTCAGCTTTACCAGCTGGGTACTGTAAAGGTAGTATTTTTAAGATATCTTCATCTTTACGAATGACAACAATTCCTCCCGGATGCTGTCCTGTTGTTTTTTTTGATCCCTCGAGCACCTTAGCAATTCGGTCAATCTCCGCTCTTCGTAAATTAATGTTATGTGATTCCAAATAATTTTTAACATAACCATAAGCGGTTTTCTGAGCGACGGCATTGATTGTACCACTACGAAAACTATGGTCCTTACCAAAAATTGTCTGACAAAACTCATGGGCGATTGGTTGATACTGTCCTGAAAAGTTCAAATCAATATCGGGAACTTTATCACCTTCGAAACCCAAGAAAGTCTCAAAGGGAATATTGACCCCAATTCCATCAAGAACTGTTTTACAGTCTGGGCACAAAGCATCTGGTAAATCAGGACCAGTAAAGGCACTCGTAAAGTTTTCTTCAAGTTCCCTATTTGTATTGTCCCCTTCCATGTACGAGAAGTGACACCTTGGGCACACATAATGAGGAGGGAGTGGATTAACTTCGGTTATCCCAAGTAAATAAGCAACATAGCTACTACCAACGCTACCACGACTACCAACAACCGAACCGTCTTTGATACATTTGTCAACGAGCAGGTGCGAAATATAATAGATTGAAGAATAGTGATTTGAAATAATCGAATTGAGTTCTTTTTCAAGGCGATCACTAATTAGTTTTGGTACTCTATCGCCATATATTTCATGCAAACGATCGTAAGATTTTTTCTTAATACCTTCGTTAAAAGAAGGTACACCACGATCCTCTAAAAAATTGTCACGTGGAGCCAAGAGTTCTTTCGGGAACAAATCGAATTCCTGAATCAAGGAAGCAATTTTCTGAGTATTGCGAATGACTATTTCATTACGCACATCTTCTTCTAAAAATGAGAATTCTTTTAACATTTCCTCAGTATTACGAAAATGTTCTGACGGAAAATTATCAACGTTATAGAGAGGATGAACACCGCCACCAACACGTTTAGTATTTAAAAAGATTTTACGAATTTCGCGGTCGCTCCGTCGCAAATGATATAAATTACCAACAGCAACGACAAGCTTTTTTTCTTCGTCTTTTAAGTTTTCGTTGGCTTTTTGGTTATAACTAATTAACCGTTTAATAACGTCTTTAGCATATTTATAGTTTTCTTCTTCGGTGTATTCACGGTAAAACGCTTTATATCCTTCAAGTGGCAGTACCTCTAGGTAATCGCAAAAATCATAAAGTTCTTTAAAATCACCTTCATAACCATTAAAAAGGTTGTTCATGAGTTCACTATCGCTAGCGCCCGAACCAACTAAAATTCCTTCGCTGTGTTTATTTATTTCTGATTTAAATACATAACTACGCTTTTCACGAAAATAAAGATTTGAATCAGTAACGATTTTATAAAGGTTACGCTTACCAATTTCATTTTTAACAAGAAGTGTTAAGGAATATGGATGGCGTTCAATTTCTAAAATTCTTTCTTTAGTAATTAAAGAATTTATATCTTTTAAGTTACTGACCTTCTTTGCGTCCTTTAAATCTCTTAAAAGCCCCCGAAACATTTCTTCAGTCGCTACGGCATCATTAATCGCCCGGTGGTGTCCTTCGAGTTCAACACCATAAGTCTTGCAAAGATCTTCGAGTCCAAATTTTTTTTGATTTGGCAAAAGAAAATGAGCAAGTCTCAGTGTATCAATTGATGGTAATTCTTTTGTAAACATCTTAAGTTCTGTAAGCTTTTGGTATAAGAAAGAAAGGTCAAATTCCGCATTGTGAGCAACAAGAACTGTTCCTTCGATGAAAGCTTTGAAACGCTTTAACACTGGTTTAATATCGTCAGCGTTATCTACTTCTTCTTGAGTAATGTTTGTTAGTTTTTTAATTTTATCTCGTAAGATTTGGTGAGGATTAATAAACTCTGAAAACTTATCGATAACATTGCCATGAGAAAACTTGACAGCACCGATTTCAATAATCGTATCGTATTTAGCAGAAAACCCCGTTGTTTCAATATCGAAAACTGTATATGTTAAATCATCAAGTGGGGCATCATAACTATTTCTTGTAATCCTTATCTTTTCATCATCAATATAGTAGGCATCAAGACCAAGAATTGGCTTAATGCGATTTCTACGACACTCAAAGTAAAACTCCGGAAAGATGTGAACATTTTCCTTGTCAGTAATCGCTAGAGCCTGGTAACCAGCATCAGCTGCCATTTTTACATATTCTTTATAATCGAGAACACTATCAAGATCTGTCATTTTTGAATGGGCTCTTAATTCCACCCGTTTGAATGGCTCGTTATCAACAAAATTATTAGTGTTTTTAGAATCGGTAGGAATGATTTGCGATTCATAAATCCGCAAGTTGATATCCGAACTGTAGCGGTCGTATTCTAAATAACCAACAACTTTTAAGCTTGTCCCTTCTTTACAGCTAGTTTTAAAATATTCATAATCAGAGCCATCTTCCCTTAGCCACTTAGAAACTCTTAAAGAGTCTTCGCCGTCAAAAAGAACCCCCTTAAAAATTTTGGAGTTATACTTAGGAATTTCAACAATTTCCGATTGAATGATTTTGCCTTCGACAACAATCGTAAATTTAGGACCCTTAGTTTGTTCAAACCTCAGAAAATCTGCTTCGCTTGTTGGCAGTTCCTTAAGGGGCACGGAAGGGCGTGCCAGCTGATCAATTTGCCGCTTTTTCGGCTGTTTAATCGTCTTTTTATCTTGGTCCTTAGAAATATCAGTAAAACGTTTCTCTTCAGATATCGGCTTTTCAAATTCTTTCTTCTTGCTTATGTTTATACTTTCAGCAATCGAAGCCACAAAGTTTGAACTATTTATTTCAACAACATCACTAAGCCCAAACATCGAAAACACTTTGTTAACGAAATTTTTTTCTTTTTCGTATACTTTATTTTCAAGATCTTCAGCTACGTACAGCTTAATATGACCATCATCAGTTGGTGTTGGTTTAAGGTTTTTTAAAATGGCAATATCGCGTCTAACACTAATTCTGTCAGCAATTATATCTTCGTAAAAGTTAAGAAGCTCTTCTTTTTTTAAAGTCGTGTTAAAACTGTATCTGACGTTACGTTTAATTTTGGGTAGAATTTTTTCAGAAGCTTTGATAATATCGTTTGCAAGAACCCTTAAATCATTATATGGAACAAAATTATCAAGTGAAATGGAAAAGAGGGCGATAGTTTCGTTACTATCTCCCACTTCAATTTTCACACTTCCTGAAGGTTTAAAATTAACACTAATCTCAAAATCATTCAGGAATTTTTTAAGTTCAACAATTTGATATTTATTATCCATTAACTAACTACTCCGAGAATTAAACCTAGAAGCACGAAAAATTGTGCTCCCATTAAACTTAGATGCCAAATAAAATGTGTAAACGGTCTCTTTGAATTGAACCGAAAAAATAATCCTGTCGTTCCGATTAAGCTTCCTAAAACAATAAAAACAAGCGAACGCAAAGACAAAATTCTTTGTAAATCGATAGCTAAAATTAAGAAAAGCCACCACAAGATAACATTAAATATGAACGGCAAGAATTTTGCTTTTGAAAAAATATAACTTAAGAAATAGAAAACAACCGCAATCATCATGTATCCAACTGCCAAAACGTTACCATGTTTACTACCAAGTAAAATAATCGTTAAAAAGAGATTAGCAACCGAAATGTAAAAAACAAAGTCCTCAAGTTTTTTAAATATTCCCTTCGCCTGTAAAAGCATTCCAAAAGAGTGGTATAAACACAAAAGAACATTCAAAACTACTTCAATGCTTAAAAAGACGCCAAAGACAATTTTTAAATCAAGAGCACTGACATTTTCTAAAGCACTAAACTTAAGATTTATGAGAAAGAAAGAAATCATGAATGCTAAAAACATTAAAGCAGCAAAGCCTGCAACAACAGCTGATCCAATATCATCACCAAGCGAATAGAAAAAGCGCATTGTGTGCCCTTTATAAATTCGTTCATGACCGTTAATTGTTACGTAAGGTACTACAACGTCTTTACTAGTCAAGCCAAGCTTTTTAGCTAGTTCTACTTTCTCGATGTGACTGTTGATGTTTGTTTGCGAAAATTCTTTATAACGCTTTTTATTTGAAGCCAGTAAAAACTCATCGATAAGTTTTTCTGATTTCTCAATATCTTCTTTATTAAGTTTGTAGAAATTATTTAATTTAAGAACATCGTCACTACTGTCAACTAGTTTATCGAAAGTCACAGGAATTTTATGATACTGCTCAATAAGTTTTGTAAGTTTTTGGTCATCGTCAACAAACGGCTGGAAGCAAACATAGTTAACCCGAAAATAATCGACAAGCTTAACATAATCTTTAGCAACGTCTTTTTTAGTAATCATGAGAAATACTTTAAAATAACCAAACACAAGCGACAAATAATTCTCAATTGAACGAAGATAGATTGAAGTTTTGCGAAGTAGTTTCCCCGTAGGATTCAAAAGCTTAATCCCCTTAAATACCCGATTGCCTTCTTTTTTAAAACTATCCAAACTATTTTTTAGATCTTTTTCATCAACGCCAAAATAAACATCACATCCACTACTTTTAATTACTTGAAGATAGCTTTTTTCCTCATTTGTAAATTGCGAGTACATAAAAAAATCGATGATGCATGCATCTGCTTTTAACGTGTTAGGGTCTTTAATATTTTGCTTGTTTAAATTAATTACACTACGGTACATATTTTTTCCTTAAAAAATTATACCACAGCCTCTAAATTATATCAAACAAAAACCTAAATGGGAGCACGTGATTTGACTTTTTCTCCATTTAGAGAGATAATAAACATGCGGAGGAAAAATTATGAAATATTCACTACATCCACTTCCTTTTGAAGAAAGTGATCTTGAACCGGTTATTAGCAAAGAAACTGTTAATTTCCATTATCATAAACACCATCAAAATTATCTCAACATGACGAATGAGTGTTATGAAACAGGTTTTGATTTAGATCTAGAACAGGTCTTAAGAAATCCTGAATTAATTCCTGAAGCTTTTAGAACTAAACTTGTTAATAATGGTGGTGGCTACTTTAATCACACGCTCTACTGGCAAATATTAAGAAAGCCAAGAAAAAATAACTTACCCGAGGGGCGCATTAAAAAACTCATCGACAAAAACTTTGGAAGTTTTGATAACTTTAAAACACAGTTTATAAATGATGCTAAAAGTCTTTTCGGTAGTGGCTGGGTTTTTCTTGTAAGTGATGGCAAAGAAAAACTAGAACTTGTTAAAACTGTTAATCAGTATATTCCAAAAACGGGAAAACCGATTATGAACATTGACGTTTGGGAACACGCTTACTATCTCGGCTATCAAAACCGGCGCATCAACTACATTGAAAACTTTTTAGATATTATCAATTGGGAAGAAGTTGACCGGCTAATCGACGTAGATTCTCTTTTATAAGAGAATCTTTTTTTGTAAAAATATGGTATAATCCGAGGAAAGAGGAAAATATATGAAAATAAAAGCTTTATATCCTGGAAGTTTCGATCCCGTAAGTAACGGTCACACTGACATCATAAGACGTGCTAGTAAACTTTTTGATGAAGTTGTAGTCCTAGTTGCTGATAATAAAAATAAGCATTATACTTTTACTTGCGAAGAAAAAGTTATGATGCTTAAAACTGTCACTAAAGAATTTAAAAATGTCACTGTTGATTCCTGCCAAGGGCTCGTAGCTGATTATGCCAAAGAAAAAAACTGTCAAATTCTCATTAGAGGCTTAAGACTAGCAAGCGATTATGAAAACGAAATCACCCTCTTCCAGTTCAATCGTTCCCTTAATCCTAACCTTGAAACAATCATTCTTTTCCCGTCAGCTTCGAACTTCTTCTTATCAAGCTCGAAAATTAAAGAACTTGGACAATTTGGTGGAAGCATCTCTAAATATGTTCATCCGGAAATTGAAGAGTTTATTATTAATAAGCTTCGGGGTAAAACTAAATGAAAGTGCCACTAATTGGTTTCACGCCGCGTATCACCTATGACGGAAGCGTTCGTAAACAGTTCATCAATGAACGTTATTTAACGTATTTTCAAAATCATGGCGTTAATACTATCATGTTAACTCTTAATAATCCTAGTGATGATCATATTCTTGATCTTTGCGATGGTTTTATTGTGACGGGCGGTGAAGATCTTGATCCATCTTTTTATAAAGAAGAAAATAATGTGATTAACACGTGACTTTGTCTTAAAAAAACATCAATTATAAGCTCCAATTT
>CAUTZD010000017.1:0-25000 GCA_963542825.1 uncultured Acholeplasmataceae bacterium
TTATAAAAAAATAAAATAAATAATAATTCGCTTTGTGAATATTTTTCTTTCTTTCGAGAATGAAAATAAATTTCTAATTTGTTCTTCTCCGTAAAGAAATTAAAAGACTCTTGATTTTTAAGAATTAAATTTGACAAAGGGAGCTCAAAAACAGTAAAAAAAGGTATTAAACTTTTAATTCGTTTGATTAAGCTATCATAATCTGAACTGTTTTTGAGCTCTATGTTTACCAATGAAATTCCTAATTTCATTTATTAATGAGTAGTGCTATGACTCCAATTCGGTGAACCATCATTGTGCCAGTACATCCAATCACCATGATTTTCATTGGAAATCACTTCCACAGCAGATAATTTTCCAATAATGGATGGCTTTACCCACTTTTTCTTCATAGTTTCACTTCCTTTCTGTATCATATTTCAAAATATTATTTTCAATCAATTCCTTGATAATCGCTTTAACGTCAACATATATTTCGTTCCGATTAGAATCATCGACATCATATTCTTTCTCAATTTCGTTAATTACACTTTGCAAAAAACCAAATTCTTTTACCTTTTTAACGACTTCATAAGCGGTGCTGTTCAATAAAATGACTTCTTCGGTCAAACCATTATATGCCATCACATCATCTTGTTCGCTCATCCCTATTTTTTCAAATTCAATTTTATCATTAACTATTATCTTTTTCATACTAACCTTTCCCACACCATTGCTAACACAAGAAATGCAATTTTTCTTTTGATTCGTCATATATCTTCAATAAAAAATCATATATTTCGTATAAAAATTTACAATTGTAACTTTCTCTAGAAACCCCATCCAAACTATTATTGTAAATTATGTTTTCTGCTGGGCAACCTCCATGACAATACTTGTTCAAATTACATTTGCTACATTTTTTTATATTTGTGATATGCCTTTCTGAGAATATTTTTATTAAAGGGTTTTTGAGTATTTCGATCAACGTTTTATTTTTGATATTTCCAATAACACATTTTTCAATTCCATACAGAGCATCGCAGATGTTAATATCGCCATTAGATTCTAACGATATATGCATAGTGCCAGCCCCACAAGGAATGCTTTTACACATATAAGAACACTTCCCTTCGAATAAAATTCTTTGAGCCATGTATTTAATTTCGCGTTCTGTTATTGTTTCTTCGTTGCTTTTTAAAGCATTTTCATTATTCTTAATTAACCATAATATTTCCTTTTTAACATTTTTTACTAATTCACTTTGGTTCGGAATTAACATACTTGCAATGCTCTTTCCGTAGCCAGATGGTGCAAAAATTGAAAATGAAATATTGTATAAATTATTTTCTTTGTAAAAATTCAATATTTCTTCAATGTGATTAACGTTGGACTTAGTAATGAGATTTAAAATTCCTATTTTGATGTTTTCGTTTCGTAAATAATTAATATTCCTCATTATTGTGTCGAAAGTCCCACCTCCATCAATTTGTTTTCTATGCTGATCATTCAATGTTTTATACCCATCTAGACTAACACCCACTGATATTTTATTCTTTTTTATTACATCAATTATCTTTTTATTAACGATAGTTCCGTTTGTTTGAATTCTATACGATATTCTCGGTGAATAATATTTTTTGTTAAGTTCGTTTATAATTTTTTCAATAACACTTATGTGCATTAGTGGTTCTCCACCATGGAATAGACAAACAATTTTTCCACTGTTCCCCAAAGAAATTTGATCAAACAAATTTATAACATCTTCAACATCTATTACTTTTTTATTTTTGCCACCTTCAGTATAACAATAATCACATCTTAAATTACAGTCTTCTGTGATTTTGACTACAACAAAACTCGGCAAACTCAATTTGTTTTTTTGTTTTATGATATTATTGCGTATTTTTTCAAATATTTTTTCGCTGTTAGTTGCCATTTTTAGTCTCATTGTAATACATTTCTTTTTGCGCATTATAAGATAATCTATAGTTATCATTATTCTTCAATAAACTTTCATGAGTATCAAAAACTACCACATCATTATCAAAGAAGATAATCTTGTCACACAAATGAACGATCGATAATCTATGAGAAACGAATATTAGATTTTGATTATTGAAAATATTACTTATTTTTGTAAAAAAATTATCTTCGCTTTTAGCATCCATTGATGATGTTGGTTCATCCAATATATTAATGCTTTTCTTATTATAAAGAACCCTACTCATATATAATTTTTGCCATTGCCCTGTTGATAATTCGATTCCCGATTCATTAAACTGTTTACCTAAGATCGTTGTAGTTACGTAACCGTTTTTAATAAAGTCTTCATAAAATCCAGAAGTTTTTAAAGAATTAATAAACTTTCCTTCACTAAATTCCCTACCGTTTGTGACATAATCTTTTATGGTCATTGATAATTTGATGATTTGTTGTTGCATTACATTAACTACATTAGATAAACTATCTTGATCGATATTATTAATTAAAATATTATCGATAAATATTTCTCCCGAATTTACTTCATATAGTCCACACAACAATTTAATAATGGTTGTTTTTCCACAGCCATTTTGCCCGATTATGCCAACTATTTCATCAGGTTTTATTTCAAAACTTACATTTTTTAAAACGAAATCATTACCGCCTGGGTATTTAAAAGAAACATTTTTAAAAGTGATTGTATGTTTTTTATTTAAATTAAAATTAGTTCCATAAACTTTTTTTCTCTCTGATAAATTATGATAATTATTAAACATTTCTCTAATGCGCAAATGTCCGCTTATAAAAGTATAATCATCAACCCCTTGAAGACTAAGAGAAAAAATTAAAACAATGATAGAATTGTAAAAGATAAAATTTCCAATAGATATTTCATTATTGAAAGTATTATAAGCAATAAACGTGTAGTTTGAATATATAATCAAAATATAAATGAGTTTTTCAATTATTTCAAACAATAAAAACTTTTTAAGGAATTTTGATTTTTCTCTGAACATCTTTTTATTGTTTTCATTCAATTTGTTTTTGAAAAGTTTCGAAGTATTATAAGTATAATTTTCAAAGTAATAAACGGGATTACTTAGTGATCCGAAATAATTGACTCTATTTTGAAGATCAATTATTTTTCTATTATAATTTGACTCAAACATCATTTTTTCCGTTTTCCTTTTGATGAAAACGTCAAAAACAATAAAAACAACTGGTAGAATCATTAGATAAGGATTGAAAAGAAAAATTATCACAAAATATAATAATAACAAGAAAAACGATAAGAAAAAATTTGAAGCTCTGGCAACTATATTTAATGGATGAATATTAGTGCTTGAATTTGCACTAGAAAATAAATGGTACGTGTAGGGGTTCTCAAGATGCTCATATTTAAGCCTTGTAATCTTTTCAATATTATTTTTCCTTATCTTGTTTTCAAAAAGTAAATTGGTGCTGAAAGTAAAAACTTCATTTAAAATGGTTATTAGTTTTTCAATAAAGAAAAGGAAAAAAACTATTGTTAATAGAACTATAAAATCTTTTATCTCGGCTTTTATTGAAATCGAATCAACAATATTTTTAAGTAAATAAGCTAAAACAAGTGGTATAAAAATTTTAATAGTATTCAATAAGAAAATTAGAATACTTTTAAAAATACCAATTTTTTTTACCGATTCTAAAATGTATTTACTAACTTCTTTTATTTTCATTATAACTTCTCACTTAAATTTCTTTGCCTGAGCGTTAAACATCTCCTGATAATACTCATTTTCTTTAATTAATTTAGTATGATTACCAGCACCAATTATTATTCCATTTTTGATGATTATAATATTATCCATATAAATCATATCGGCAAGACGATGTGAAACAACAATTCTTGTTTTTTTTAAATTATTGATAACATCAAAAATATTCTTTTCAACTGATGCATCGAGGTTTCTAACTGGTTCATCCAAAACAAAAATTTGTGAATTCCGATATAATGCTCTTATCAAAGCTAGTTTTTGCCATTGTCCGATTGATAATTCTTCAGATCCCTTTGATAAAATTTTCGTTAATTCACTATTACCTTTAGCATATGATTTTTGAACTCTTTCATCAAGACCTATTTCTTTGAATAAGCAATCAATTTTTTCTAAGTCCATTTCTGATGACAAGTTGCCTAAAAAAACATTCTCATAATATGATAATGCGTATTGATTAAAGTCTTGAAAAATTACACTGAAATTTGAGGCGAGATCTTCTTTTTTTAACTCTTTGATATTTTTTCCACCTATTAGAATCTTTCCTTCGAAATCTTCATATAACCCGAGCAACAATTTTAAAATCGTTGTTTTCCCGCTACCGTTCTCGCCGACTATCCCTAAAGAATTTTTATCTTTAAGTGTAAAAGAAATTTTATTTAGGACAAATTTATCGGTACCAGGATACTTGAATTTCACATTTTGAAATTCTATGTCAAATTTTTTTAAAGTAGTTGGTTCTTTTTCTAGGTAGTTATTAGTTTTACAAAATAACTCGTTAAAGTAAAAACTAGAAATCGAATTTGACATTTGTTTAGTATATTCAGTAGTGATATTTTTGATATTAGAACTAATTTTTAATACAATTGAAATTAAGAAATAATATAAACTAACATCATAGTTTAAATAAATGACTAACAAAATAATTAATAAATAAGACATTATTTTTAGTAAGACCGCTAAAAAATAATTAAGAAATATCAAGGGAAACGTGTTCTTATAAAATTTTTTTTCTTTGCTGGTTATTGCATCTAAACAAGAAAAATATTTTTCTTTTAAATAATTTGTGTAATTATTCGTTCGGGAATCGGATAAAATTGTTTTGTCTTTAAAAATGTTTTCGTAATATGCTTTTTCCCGCATTAGATTTGTGTTTTTGTCATCGTGCTTTATTCTTTTAGTTTTAATAAAAACAGTTAAAATGTTACTGGAAAATGATAGAACAATAATTATTAAGGCATAAATGTAAGAGTAATTTGATAAAATAATAATTGAAAAAATTAGATAAATAAAAATTTCAATTATATTTAGCAAAACACTTAAACTACTTTGAATGCTTTGGGCATTAAAGGCAGAGCTACGATACAAAGAATTTAAAAAAACTGGTTCGTAAAATTTTTCCAATCTGATTTTACGGATTTTAAAAAGTACTTCTTGTCTTATTTTCAGATTAATATAGTTAGCAAATTTTATTGTTAGATACTTATTTATCAAATTAATAATTTCCAAAGAAATTTTAAAGCTAATTATAAAAGCTATCACGAAAATAACTTTTGTAAAATCAGTTGGATTGGTTATTAATTCAATTACTTTCTTCCCACAATAAGCAACAGCAATTGGAAAAAAACCCATGATAAGCGATGAGAAAACGATAAATAAAATTGATTGAGGATAATGTTTTACATAATACTTTAAATTTCGGAACCAATAAATTAAGGTATTTTTAAAGCTCATAAATCTACCTCTCAATTACATTCTACTATTTTTTTTCTTACATTCAAGTTTTTTCAGATAAAAATGTAAAAAAATATTATTGAAACAAAAAATTATTCATCAAAAGTAACAATCGTAGCACCATTTAGCCCTTCACCTACACCACCATAACGATAGTTTTTAATATAACTAAGTTTGGGTAAGAGTTCCCAAACAAGTTTTCGTAAAGCCCCCGTTCCATATCCGTGAACGATTATTACTTCTTTAAGATGGGTAACATACGCATCTTCAAGCGAAGTTAAAAGTTTGTCTTTCGCTTCTTCAAAGCGAAGTCCGCGTAGATCGATTTTTAATGAACCCTTTATTTCAATATGGTTACTCGTAGTCTGTAATTGCTTTACTTTTTTATTAGACGTTTCTTTAACTTTTTTAAGGTCGTTTTTTGGTAGCGTTAAACTCATGTTGCCACTATCAACGACATACTTACTATTATTTTGACACTTCTTAATTACACCATATATCCCAAGCGATTCAATAAACACTTGGTCGTTAATGTTTAATTCTTCATCTTGCGGGATTGAAGAAGCTTCACGGTGTTTATTAATAACTTGTTTAATTTTACTTAGTTCGTGTTCTTTAATGTTTTCTTTTAACGTAAGTAGGTGCTGATAACTTTCTTTAAGTTCATTTAACTCTCGTTCGTAGTTCTCTTCAAGATTTTTCATTAAGCCTAAGTATTCTTTTTGCCGTTTTTGTTCTAAAAGTTCATAATCATGAAGAAGCGATTTTTTAAGCGTTTCTAATTTTTCTTTTTCTTTGGTTAATGTTTCTTTTTGCTCATCAAGTGCTTGAATGTTTTCTGTTAACTCATTAATTAGTTGATTGTTATCAGTGTTCGTTTCGTTAATCTTTCTTTCAGCAAGGTCAACGATTTGTTCGTTAAGTCCCAGTCTTTTAGCGATAACGATAGCATTCGAAGTCCCAGGGAACCCAAGTTTAATCTTGAAAGTTGGTGCTAAAGTTTTATTATCAAATTCCATCGAAGCGTTTTTAACTGAAACAACAGTATAAGCAAGTGATTTTAATTCACTATAATGCGTAGTGATGATTGTTTTAGCTCCCTTTTCAATTAAGTACGTAAAAATCGCAATCGCTAAAGAAGTTCCTTCTTTGGGGTCAGTTCCTGACCCAAGTTCATCAAGGAGTACGAGCGAGTTTTTTTTAATGTTATTAGTAATATTAATGATCCGTTTTAAGTGCCCAGAAAATGTTGATAGATTTTGATGAATCGATTGTTCATCACCAATATCAGCAAAGACATTATTAAAAAATGGCATCAAAGAACCGCGTTCGGAAGAAATTAAAAAACCATACTTCACCATGATTGCAAATAGCCCAAGCATCTTTAAAATGATTGTTTTTCCCCCTGTATTCGGTCCTGTAATAATTAACCCTTGGGTGTCTTTTGTAAGAACTAGGTCGTTTTTAACAATCGTCTCAACGTTTAAAAGCGGGTGAAAACTGTTTTTGAGTTTTATTTCTTCATTACTATTAAGAATGGGTCTTTCGCCACCTGTTTCCTTATGGAACAGTGCTTTACTAAAAAGAAAATCTAAAAACACCAACTCCTGATAACTTTTTAAAAACTCATCGTATTCTTTCTCTAAAGTTGATGTGATTTCAACTAAAATTTTTAGTATTTCTCTTTCTCTCTCACCCTCAAGTTTTAAAAGTTCAAGGTTTTTATTCGTTACAGAAATGGGTTCTATAAACACTGTTTCTCCACTTTGTGATTCAGATACCACTATCCCTTTAATTTTGTTTTTATGTTCACGTTTTAAAGCAAGTACTAACCGATCATCTTTTAGAACTAATTCTTTTTGGACTAAATATTCACTGTTACTATCAACCATCCGTTTTAAAATTTCTTTAATTTCTCGCTTTTTAGTCTCAATTGCTTTCGTTATTTTACTAAGAGTTAATGTTGCGTTTTCTTTAACTGTTCCATCGTTTTCTGTTAAAGTTAGAAGTTTTAAATTGAACTTTGAATCATAAAATAGTTTTAAAATATTATCTTTCAAAAGTAATAACTCTTCCCGTTTAAAAAAAGACACATATTCTTTAAAAATCATAAGGGTTTTATAAAATCCATGGAAATGTTTAAGTTCATCTTCTCTTAATATGTGCCCCTTTTTAACAAGCGCTAATATTTCCTTTAAAGAAACGTTAAAACAAAACGAAGGTACACCATATTTTGAAATACCTACTACTCCTTCATCGGTTAAATCAAGAGCTTCTTGTGCTTTTTTTAAAGTTTTGTATGGTTTTAAATTATCGATAAAACTTAAAGTATCAGAAAGTTTGGCGTTTTCTTTCACACGATTTTTTACAGCATCAAATTCTAAAATAATTTCAACTTTATTCATATTACCATTATACCGTAAAACTTAAAAAATTAAATTCCGAAAGATTTATATTCTTTTGTATAATAATAGTATGAAAATTCTTAAGAAAACCGAATCAACCATTACTTATAAACTTATGCCTGGCGAACTTAAAAGTTTCCTTTTAAAGTTCCCTTTTGAAAAGTCAAACAAACCATATACACTATATTCATACCAGGACAATGAAAAAGTCATCACAATTTACTCAACTTTAAAAGTTGTATACATTAACAAAAACCCCGAGCTAAAAGAAGCAAAAAAAACATCAGATCCAACGAAAATCGTTTTAGGAACTGATGAAGTAGGAACAGGTGATGTCTTTGGGGGTGTTTGTTTTGGGTTATTTAAAATATACCCAGATGATTACGAAAAACTTAAAAAGCTTAAAATTACCGATAGTAAAAAACTGACTGATGAAGAAATTTATAAAATTGGTGAAAAACTTGAAAAAGCATTTTTCGTTAAGGCGTTATACCTCGATCCTTTAAAATATAACAGTCTTCACGATTCGTTTAATCTAAACGAGCTTAAAGCTATATCCCATAACAAGTTAATTGCTGCTTACGGAAAAGACGCTGATGAAATTGTGATTGATGCTTTTTCTTCGCTTTCTAATTACCAAAAATATTTAAAAAATGCGCAAAGTTATCCTAATAAAACAAAGTGGCTCACGAAAGCTGAAAGTAAATCATTAGCGGTAGCTGGTGCAAGTATTTACGCCCGTTATGTTTGGCTAAAGGAATTTAAAAAGATTGAAACGTTTTTTAACCTTAATTTACCAAAAGGAGCAGGTAAAACAGTCGATTTAAAAATCTCCGAATTGAGAACAAAAAAATTCAGCGATTTTAAAAAAATTGCTAAACTCCATTTTAAAAACTTTTTAAAATAATTATAATTCAATTTAAAAATACTAACCCTTTTAAAAGTGTTAGTATTTTTTAATGATTGTTAATGAATTCATTAAACTCTATTGGAATAGGCGCTACAAATTCTTTATATGTGTTAGTATTCGGTAATACAAAGCCAATTTTTTCAGCGTGAAGCATAATTCGCATAGCTTTGGTCTTTGATCCATATAAACTATCGCCAACGATTGGGTGTTTAATATAACTTAGATGAACACGAATTTGATGAGTTCTTCCGGTTATTAGTTTTACACTTAAATACGTATAACCATTAACTCGCTTAACCACCTTAAACTCAGTTATCGCTTCCTTACCGCCCTTACTAACTTCCATCTTTTGGGGACTGTTTTTACTTCTTTTGATGGGGGCATTTATCACTCCCTCAAGTTCTTTAATCTCACCTTCGACAATTGCTACGTATTCTTTCAAGACTTCACGCTCTTGAAATGCCCTGGATAACATTCGGTGGCTCGCATCGTTTTTACAACAGACAATCACTCCTGATGTTGTTTTATCGAGGCGGTGAACAATTCCTGGACGCATCTCACCATTGATTCCCGAAAGTGATTTAACACTTTTTATGAGTGCATTGACAAGTGTTTTATCCGTGTTTCCATGCCCTGGATGGACAACTAAACCGTAAGGTTTATTGATGACGATGATCATATCGTCTTCATACAAAACATCAAGTTTAAACTCGTAAGGAACAAGCGTAGTTTCTTTTACACTTAGCCGTTCAAAATTGATTAAAGCGCCAATTTGGTAAGTATTCTTACCAATAGCTTTGTGCCCATTAGCGAAAACCTTATTTTCCTGAAACATGAGGCTAACTTCACGCCTACTAAGGTGAAGCTCCTTACTTAAAAACTTATCGAGCCGCTCTGAACGAGTTACAACTATTTCTTCCATAAGTCTTTCGTTTCTCCGATAAACGAATCAATAACAAGGATAATAATTCCGAGAGTTAAGAGGCTATCGGCAATATTAAAAGTTGCGAACTGATAAGACCCGAAAGTGAAATCGTAAAAATCGATAACGAAGCCATGATAGATTCGGTCAAATAAATTACCAAGAGTTCCAGCTAAAAGCATCGTAAGTGCTAAGGAAAAACCTAGGCGTTTTCTTAAATCGAAGTACTTAAAAAAGTAAGAAATGATAAGCGAAAAAATAACACCAATTGTAATAAAGAGCCACTGTTTGCCTTCTAAAAACGAAAATGCTGCTCCCCGGTTACGCTGATAAGTTATGTGAAAAAATTTCGGAATTACTTCGGCAGTTTCAGTAACCTTAAAATAATTATGAACTAAAGCTTTAAAAAGCTGGTCAAGAAAGATAAAGAAAAGAGTGATAAGAAGTCCATAAAGAAGATTAATGATCAACTTTTTTTCTTTTAAAAGGAAAGCCTTTATTTTATCTTTTACCATAGAAACATCACCACAAGCATAAGCACTAAGGAAAACAAAGCAAACCAAATATTTGTTAGTTGATAAAAAAAGACAGCACCAGGTTTTAAACTATTAACCTCAGGATTTTCTTTGTAGTAACCTTTAATAATTAACATCGTTAGATAGTTAGATAAGCCGTTACTAAAGCACAAAAGAAGCCAGCTAATAACGATGATCACTGATTTAATAATAACGTTTGTTCGAAAAAGCTTATAAAAACTTACAAGTATCAAAACAAATGGAACGATAAAAGCAATTGTTAAAAAGATTCCTAAAAGGAATGCTAAAAAATCATGGAATTTCTTAATCCTTAGCATTCCATATTTCTTAAGTGTTTGTTTACCAAGTTTACGAAATTCAAGCATTTTATTTTCCCTCGCTTAATTCATCAATAAACTTAACAACGTCGCTGAAGTTTTTAATCTCTTTAACAATCATTTTCGTCTTGAGACGCTTTGCTTCAGATTCTGCATCCTTAAAGTTAGGGTTTGTACCGTTTCCAGATGATAAGAAATACTGGCAGTTATTATAGCTACAAGTAATGACCTTTAGTTTAACACCGCCGATATTACCAACAGTGCCGTCAAGGGAGATTGTTCCTGAGCCAGCTATCCGGATTTTGTTAAGCTTGTCAGAGCGTAAAAGTGCTTGATACAAAGCCATCGTTTGCATCATCCCGCCGCTTGGTCCACCAGAGCTTAAGTTTTTCTTAATCGTTACCTCAGGAACTGTTTTATTAATCTTAACTTTTTCAGCTAAATATAAACCGAACTTACGATTAGTATCGCACTTAATTTTCGCTTCATAAGTTACATTTTTTTGAGGGTCAAGAATCGTTACATCAAACTCTCTTTTGTTTTTACTACTAACAATATTACTGAAGTGTTTGAGACTCGTTAAAAGCTCCCCATCAAGCTTTTGAATAACGTGCCCTTGAGGAAAGTTATTTAACTCTTTATTATAACAGCCCTGAATCTCAAGACCTAGAAAACTGTAATCAATCATGATTTTTGGATCTTTTTTACTAGCCTCACGAAAAGCAACAACAACCGATGCCTCAAGACTTGTTTGCATCATGAGGCGTGATTCTTTAAAATCTTCATCGTCTGGTAAATAGTTTCCTCCTGTTTCATTAAGAGGAATAAGTTCTCCATAGTGTTCTCTATTAAGTTTAGTTAGCCAGTAATCGATGACGCTAATCCTACGCTTTTGATAAACAGCCACCGTAAAAATGTTAGCATATTTATAATCTTTCAAATAATCTTTTTGAAAAACATAATCGCTTTTGTTTTGGTTTTGACTAACGGCAGCTTCGATGACGCCTGGAGTAAGTCTTGTATAAGGAACAGTGATACTTGATACTAAAACAATAAAAATATAGAAGAGAAGATAAATAGAAAGAAACACAAAAAACCACGGACTTTTGTGCCTATACGACTTAAAGTATTCCTTCGTAACTGTAAAGATTGTTCGTTCTTTTGGTTTAGTTTCTTCTGTTTTAACTACTATTTCTTCTTGCTTTTTAGTTTCTGAGTCTAAAGCAGTTATTTTTTCTTCTTTTGTAATTTTGAGTTTTTTCAAATTTGTTTCACCTTAATCTCAACATTTCTCATCTTACGGATTTTGATTTGTGCATCCTTTAGCATTCTCATCGATGCTTCAAACGAATCTAGTTGATTAAATTCTTTACTATAGACAAGTTCTTTAATCCCTGCTTGAATGATTAGTTTAGCACACTCATGGCATGGAAAAAGGGTAACGTAAATTGTTGCATTGCGAACTAAAGTATTAGCATTTAAAATGGCGTTCGCTTCCGCATGAACAACGTAAGGATACTTGGTTTCTAAAAACCTACCCTCCCGTTCCCAATCAATCTTATCATCAGACAAGCCAAAAGGGAGGCCATTATAGCCAATCCCAACGATCCGTTTATTTTCATTGACGATACATGCCCCTACCTGGGTATTTGGGTCTTTCGAGCGAAGGCTACTAAGCCTTGCTACCCCCATAAAATAGGTATCCCAGTCAATATAATCATTTCTTTTTTTTGTCATCTTCTTCCTCACTACTTCGCAAAACGCACCCAGTCGCCCCACAACTATGACAGTTTTTCTTAATGTCTTTATATTCTTTACGCTTATAGAAAAAGTTAATTAAGGCAAGCGTCAAAAACAAACAAACAAGGGCGATAACAATTAATATTTGGATCCAAATTTTCATTCGCTCAACTCCTTAATACAGTAACTAGCTAAGAGTAGCCCAAAAGTTTTTGTTACTGGTTCAAATGTTCCTTTCGTTTTGTTTGGTACTTCTATGCTTGAAACTACCGGAAAATTATAGCCCTTAAGTTCATACCGTAAAATTCGTGCTAAAGGGTCGCCGCTAGTTTTCTTTAAAGTCGTAATCTTTACAAGGCTTGGATCAAACTTTCCCATAGCACCCATCGAAGAGATGAAAGGAATTTTCTTTTCCGTTAAATATTTAATGACACAGGTTTTACTTTTTAAGTCATCAATTGCCTCGATAACAAAATCAAATTCATCTAAAATATCGGTTGTTACTTTCTCTGAAAATAGTTTTAACTTAATTTCTGGATTGATTTTTGTAAGTATTTCTTGAAACGCTTCGGTTTTAAGTTTTCCTAAAGTAGTAGTATATGCTACTGCTTGCCGGTTAAAGTTACTTAGCTCAACTTTATCAAAGTCACACAGCCCAAGAAATTTAACACCACTTCTTACAAGGCTAACAGCCGCAGCTCCACCAACACCACCAAGACCAACGATAAGAACTTTCTTACTAGTGTAAGAAAGAAAGCGTTCCTCACCAAAAAGCAATAAAGTGCGATCAAACATCAATCTTTATCTTTAGAAGATCCAGTTGTTCTTTACTAACTTCATTTGGTGAATCGCTCATTGGATCTTTACTAGCAGCATTTTTTGGAAAGGCAATAACATCGCGAAGATTTTTAGCGTTCGCAAAAATCATCGCCAAACGATCAAGTCCTAATCCAATTCCCCCATGAGGTGGTGTTCCATATTTTAAAGCTTCTGTAAAGAAACCAAATTTTTCCTTTTGATCTTCTTCAGTTAACCCAAGAGCCTTAAACATTGCTTTTTGATCTTCTTCGTTATGGATTCTAATTGACCCCGATCCTAGTTCATAGCCATTGAGAACAAGATCATAGCAAACACTGTAGCACTTTTCAGGATGCTTTAATAAATCTTTCTTACTTTCTTCTTTTAAACTTGTAAAGGGATGATGACAAGCCACATATTTATTCTCAGTTTCCGAGTATTCAAAGCTTGGCCAATCAGTAATCCACATAATGTCAGTTTTCATTTCGTCAATTAAACCGAACTCAGTTCCTAAATACTTACGTAAAGCCCCTAAGCTTTGATTAACTTCGTTTTGCCGCCCAAGAACTAAAAATAGAACATCGTTTTGTTTCAAGTTAAAGTCTTTAATAATTTTTTTATTTAACTCTGGCGTTAAAAACTTATTTAAAGAACTTGATATTTCCGAATCGTTTTTAAACCAAATAAGGGAGCTACCTTTATTTTTCCGAACGATCTCTTCGTATCTTGTGATATCTTTTCTTGTAATAACGTTTGCCTTATTTTCTAAAACGATACCTTTGATTGTTTCGCCTTCTTTTATTTTTGTTTCAATAAAACCGATTCCTGATTTTTTGAAAGTAAGAGTTCCCGAAGTAAGTTCCATTCCAAAACGTGTGTCAGGCTTATCGGTACCGAAGCGTTCCATACTGTCATCGTATTTTAAACGCTTGAAAGGAGCTTCCAGTGGCTTATTTAAAACTTTTTTAAATAAACTAACCATCATTCCTTCAATGACGCTATAAATATCTTCTTCAGTGATAAAACTCATTTCAACATCGATTTGGGTAAATTCCATTTGCCTATCAGCCCGCAAGTCTTCATCACGGTAACATCTCGCAATCTGGAAATATTTATCAAACCCCGCAACCATCAACAGCTGCTTATAAAGCTGAGGTGACTGAGGAAGCGCATAAAACTTACCAGGGTGAACTCGTGATGGTACTAAATAATCACGTGCACCTTCAGGAGTCGAACGCCCAAAGGTTGGTGTCTCGATTTCTAAAAAGCCAAGGCTATCAAAATATTTGCGAACTTCCATCATGATTTTGTGTCTAATTATGATGTTTTGTTGAAGGACTGGCCGTCTTAAATCAAGGTAGCGATACTTAAGTCGAAACTCTTCTAAAGCATCGGTATCATCTTGAATTAAAAAAGGTGGCGTTAAAGATGTTGATAAAATCGTCAGCTTTTCAATAATAATTTCAATATCGCCAGTTGGCATACTTTTGTTCTTCGCTTCACGTTCACTAACAGTTCCCGTTACCTTTATAACATATTCAGATTTTAGTTTACAAGCTTCACTATAGATCTTATCTTGAGGACGAGCTAAGAGTTGAGTAACACCATAGCGGTCTCGTAAATCGATAAAAAGTAAGCCCCCAAGATTACGGGTTTTTTGAACCCAGCCAGTGAGTGTTACCTCTTCACCGACATTTTTAAGTGCAAGCTCCCCATTAGTATGTGTTCGCATATTTTATTTTTTCTCCTTAAGTTTTTCACAAAGGCTTTCGTAATCAAGTTTTGTTTGTGCTTTTGTCTTTGTGTCTTTTAAAATAAATTTTCGTTCTTTTACTTCTTCGTCACCAATAATAATTAAATATTTAGGATTTAGGTGTTCTGATTCTTTAAACTGCTTTTTGAGGTCATAGTGTTGGTAGCTAAGTTCAGTGTTAACTGAAAGGCTTCTAAGGTCATTTAAAAGCTTAAATCCTCGCTCACGCGATTTCTCATCAAGCGTAATAATAAAAACCTTAGTATAAGAAAAAGTTTCTGATTCTCTTTCCTTAACTGTTTCCATTAACCGTTCAACGCCGATTGCAAAGCCGCTTCCGCCAAGATCTGGACCCCCCATTTCCCTAACAAGCATGTCAAACTCACCACCACCATACAAAGCTAAACCCTCTTTATTTTTAATCTCAAAAACGGTATCCGTATAGTAATCAAGGCCACGAACAAGATTAGGGTTTAGAGAATACTTAATATTTGCTTTCGTTAAAAGAGCACAAACCTTTTGGAAGTGTTCTGAAGCTTTTAGAGTTAAGCTATCAGAAATTTTTGGAGCCTTTAGAAACCAAGGCTTTTCTGAGCACACTTTACAATCAAGAAGCCGCAAAGGGTTTTTAGAAAGCCGTTCTTTACAGTCTAGGCAAAGCTCACTTTCATATTTCTTAAAATATTCAACAAGTTTATTTTTATAACCGTTCCTTGTTTCACTATCCCCTAAAGAGTTAAGTTCAAGGGTTGTGTCTTCGATTCCTAAGGCTTCTAAAATTTTGACAGCTGTTTCAATAACTTCAAAAATTCTTAAAGGCGTCTTAGGACCAAATGATTCAACACCAAACTGATGAAACTCGCGATATCTCCCTGCCTGCGGGCGTTCATAACGAAACATCGATCCATCATAACAAAATTTATTATAGGTTAAGTTATTACTGTAGATCTTGTTTTCAATAAGAGCCCTCACAACCCCAGCCGTTCCTTCAGGACGCAAGGTAATTGACCGATTGCCCTTATCAAGAAATGTATACATCTCTTTTTTAACAACATCGGTTGTTTCACCAACTGAACGTAAAAAAACCTCGGTAGCTTCAATGGTTGGCGTAACGATTGGAAAAAAACCACGCTTTGTGCTAATCTCACGGCACGTTAAAATAATTCTATTATATAAAAGTGCCCGTTTATATATAAAATCTTGAGTTCCTTTAATTTTATTCATGGCCCCCATTCCTTTCTTTGAGAATCGTTTTATTTTCTTTAAGTTCAACAAGTCCCTCTTTGTAGAGTTTACCAAGAGCAATCTTGAATCTTCTTTTACTAATATTTAGTTCGCTTTCGATAATTTTACTATCTGTATGGTCAGTTAGATTAATAGAGTTTCGATGACTTTTAAGGTATGTAAGTAAAATAGTAACATCATCAATTTCCTTTACTTCTTCGGCGATAAAATCACCTTCATCTATTTCTAAATTTTTAAAGCTTATTTTCTCGCCAATCAAATAATTGATTGACTTGAGAAATGGGCTTGGAATAAAGACAACTTGAAGATCTTCAGTTACTAAACTAATGCCCGCTAAAACGATACGATAAACATATCCGTAAGACTCAGTTGTCAGAGGCTTTTTAAAAGCCTTCAGTTCTTCTTTACTAGCAAGATCTACCAAAAGATTATCATTTTTAAGAGTGAGCTTTCCAAATACCTTACCACCAACCTTAAACTTTTGGTCACGAAAAAGCTTGTCTTTTGATAAAAAGATATCTTTACGAATGCCGATGTCAACAAAGGCATGCGTTTTATTATCTTTAACAACAGTTCCAAACCCAAAGTTATCAACAGTCATCTTAGGCTTATAAAGTGTCAAGGCTTCCCGCTTCTTTTTATCAAGATACAGAAAAGCTTCGACTAAATCACCTTTTGTAAGTTCACGAAAATTCGAATCGTTGAAGTGAAGAAAATATTCTTTACTGTCCCTTGTTAAAAGGTAGCCAATATCCGTCTTTCTCAGTACTTTATAAATTTCGCTTTTTCCGAGCATTCTTAACCCCCAAATTAATGATTTCAAGATCGTAGTTATCATTAATTTTCGCAATAACTTTCTTGATACGGTTTTCTTTTTCGAGAACCTCTTGGTCCTCGAATAAAGAGATTTGTCTATTTTTAACTTTAAAGTCAACTATCCTTGAGCAGAAAACACCAATTGCCCGAACTTCATCTCCTAATGCGAAAACCTCGTTAAAGATGTCATCTACTAAACTGTATAGTTCATAATAGTCACTTGTTACTTCTTTTGGATTTTTACTTCGTGACATCGATTTAAAATTGTTAAATTTAAAACTAACACCAATTGTTCTCACACCAAGGCTTTTCGTCTCAAGTTCATAAACGATATCTTTTAAGAGAACCTTTAAAGTTGAGAGAATAACCTCTTCGCTAAAAACGCCTGTTTGATAGGTATGCATCCTACTGATTGATTTGACAGTGTCATCGTTTTGGCTGAGAGTAT
Source organism: uncultured Acholeplasmataceae bacterium (assembly GCA_963542825.1). GTDB lineage: Bacteria > Bacillota_I > Bacilli_A > ML615J-28 > CAG-698 > CAUTZD01. The sequence goes on from CAUTZD010000017.1 coordinate 17,344, forward strand.
TTTCTCCTTCTCCATGAGCGTGGCTATAGAGGGCTAACGCCGTTTTCTCGCCAAGAACTTCCTCAAGCTTTGGAAAGTTAGGGAATGAAGCTAAATCACCAATTGTTAAAATCCCAAGATTTTTAAGAAGCGGCTCCGTTTTTTTGCCAACACCAATCATCGCTTTAATTGGTAGTTTCCATAAATTGTCTTTAATGTCACGTTTCCTAAAAACTGTAATTCCTAAAGGTTTTTTGTAATCACTTGCCATTTTTGCAAGAAACTTGTTGGGAGCGATACCAATACTAACTGGCAGTTTATACTTATTTAATAAAGTATTTTGAATTGTTTTAGCAAGTTCTAAATAGTTTGTATCTTTGAGCTCCGTAACATCAAGGTACCCCTCATCGATACTCATCGGTTCTAAAAGCGGAGAAACGGAATATAGGTAATCAAAAAACTCTTCGCTTACTTTCTTGTAGTAAGCATAGTCAGGCTCACAAACGACAAGTTCTTTACAAATACGGTAAGCCTCTCTTAAACTCATGGTTGTTTTGATGCCATACTCCCGTGCCTTATAGGAAGGCGAGAGAATAATGCTTTTTAAAAATACATCTTTCCTGCTCACAACAACTGGTAAATCTTTAAGCTCCTTGTTCTTCTTAAGCTCACAAGTTGCGAAGAAACTATTGATGTCGATGTGAAAGATAACTGCCATGATTTTAATCGCTTAAATATACCATAAAATAGCCAAAAATGCTTAGGAAATTGTTGGCACTTTAACTAAATTTATGGTATAATAGAAAAGCAAAGGAATATATGATAAATATGAAAGATAAAAAAATAAAAGAAAAGAAAGAGAAATTCTTCAATAAAAGAACCAGAACTGATGGTGGCATCGAAGTTGAAATGACTAAAAACCCTGCCAAAACAACAACTGGTAAAATTTTTATCACTTTGATTGTTTTAGGAACAGTGCTTGTTCCTTTAGCAGTTGCTATTTGGATTGTTATTGCATTTATTAAAGGTTAAGTTCTAGAGTTTATCTAGAACTTTTTTTGTTTTTAATATAAAAGTCTCTAAAAGCTAATCAGCTTTTAGAGACTTTATTTTCAAGTAATTCTTTAGCCGCCATTAAAGAAGCCTCGGTAATGTGATCTTTAGAAATGATTCGGGCAATTTCCGTGATTCTTTCTGCTTTCGTTAGTTTTTTAACAGTCACTTTGATGTTATTATTTAACTGCTTTTTCGTGACAAGTAGATGGGTATCAGCTTGACTAACAACCTGAGGTGAATGGCTAACTGCTAAAACCTGATTGGTTTTACCAAAGCTTTTAAGCTTCTCGGCGAGGCGAAAACTTGCTTCACCACTAAGTCCCGAATCAATCTCATCAAAGATTGCCGTCTTGTCAAGATCGCTATTATTAAAGCTTGTTTCAAAAGCAAGTAAGAACCTACTCATCTCACCGCCCGACGCTACTTCACTAAGTTCCTTCAAAGGCGTTCCTTCGTTAAAGGTTACTAAAACCTTAATATCATCGATTCCGGAAAGTTTTGGCTCTTTGTTCTCCGTAAACTGAAACCTTAGTTTACTGTGTTCAAGATTTAGTTCACTTAAAGAAACTAAAAGCTTCTTAGTCAAAGCTTCAGCTGAAACTTTTCTTGCTGCTGATAATTCCTTGGCTATACTCATAACTTCTTCACGTTTCAGAGCTAGAGTTTTCTCTTCCTTTTGGAAGTTAAGTAAAAACTCATCTTTTGTGTCAACCAAAGTTTTTAACTCTTTATGGCTTTTAATGACATCTTCATCTGTTTGGAGATTATGCTTACGCTTGAACTGGTTGATTGTACTTAGTCTTTCATTAAGCTTCTCGATGTCCTCTGGTTCTTCACTAGTTTTACTAAACAAGGGATCCTTAAGAAAATCATCAACTTCATAAAGAACTGACCGAAGACGCGCTGAAGCTTTTTCAAAGTTTTCATCAATATCGCTTAAACTCTCAAGTTTATCAGCATCGCTCCAAAGCGAGTTTATATTTTGGCTGGTTAGCTTGTTTTTGACACTACTCAGTGTTTCTTCAATACGTTCAGTATTATGAAATAACTTGATTTTAGCCTTTAACTCTTCTGACTCGTAGGGTTTGATATCAAGCCTTTCATACTCCTTTAAAACAAAAGTATAGTAGTCTTCCTTTTCTTTAAATTCATTAAACTTTAAAAGTTTCGGTTTTAAAGTTTTTTCAAGTTCTCTAAAACTTAAGTATTTATCTTGATATTTCTTTTCTAAACTTTTGATTTCTTCATTTCTTAGGGCTTTCAAAAAGTATTCAGTTTGAAACACCCCAAAACTATCACCTTGATTATGGATAAATAAAAGTTCTTTTTCAAGCGCTTCTAAATCTTTTAAACTAACCTTTGTGTTATTAATGCGGTAAACTGATTTCTTGTCCTCTGTATATTCCCGCTTAATCGTTAAAAACTCTGGATCAAGCCCAAGTTCTATTAAAAAGGCTTTTACTTTTTTACTTTCGTAACTAAGTTCACCTTCAATAACTATTTTAGAAGACCATGGTTTTATTAAACTCGGGTCCATCTTTTTTCCAAATAAATATCCTAAACTATCAACAATTAAACTTTTACCGCTACCCGTAGCTCCGGAAATCACCGAAAAATGGTTGGTGAAATCAATTGTGATTTCATCAATGATTGCTAAAGATTTAATTGTAAGTTTTGTTAACACTATTTATTATCAGTTCGGTTCTCGATAATTAACTTAGCTTCTTCTAAGATTTTTTGAAGTTTGGTTTGAAGTTCTAGACCTTTGTGGTAAAGCTTAAGGGTCTCATCAAGATTTAAATTTCCTGATTCAAGTTTTAATACTACTTCTTCAAGCTCTTTCATTAATTTTTCAAATTCCATATTTTATTATTTCCTTATCTTTCAAAATCTCCATCGTAAAATCTAATTGTTAGTTTTTCATTTTCGCTGACTTCTGTTTTCCTTTTAACTACCTTACCGTTTTGAAAAACAATCGTATAACCTTTTTGTAAAATCCCTTCAGGATTTAAAAGTAATAGTTTATCCTTTAATCTATTTAAACGGGTTTCATAATTTAGTTCAAGCGCGCTAAGAGCTTTTGTAAATCTTGAACTAAAAAATGTAAGATCGTTCTCGTGTTTTTTAATAATATTTTTCGGATTTAAAACAGCAATACGTGAACTGTAATCCTTGAGTTTATTTTCAAGCTTTAAAACATTTAGCCGGACCATTTCAAAAACGCCCGTCCGTAAAACCGTTTGGAAATAATTTTCCTTTCTTACAAGATAATCATTTACTAAGCCTTTCATATTGGCTTTCATAAACATGAGGTTTTTTAAAATGTCTTCTTTATTTGGAGTTGCCAGAACCGCAGCGGCCGTTGGCGTTGCCCCGCGAGCATCACAGACAAAATCACAGATTGTAAAATCAGCTTCATGTCCAACTCCCGATATTATTGGAATATGAGATTCATAAATTGTCCTAGCAAGTTCTTCTGAGTTAAAACTAATGAGATCTTCATAACTTCCGCCACCCCTACCAATAATCAAAGTATCAGCTAAATTTTCTTCATTTGCAAGCTTAACCATTCTGATAAGACTGTCGCTTGAATCTTTTCCCTGAACCAAGGCGTTATATAAATACACTTTAGCAAGCGGGAATCTTAGGTTAATTGTTGTTTTAATATCGTTAACAGCATCACCAGTAACTGACGTTATAACTCCGATTGCTCTTGGGTATTTAGGAACTTGTTTTTTATGACTATCTAAAAACAGTCCTTCTTTTGTGAGTTTCTCCTTAACTTTTAGAAACTCTAAATAGCTTTCACCAATTCCTTTAACTTTGGCTTTCTTAACGTTTATCGAATACGTACCCCGAGGCACATAAATATCAACACTTCCCGATACAACAATCATGTTACCATTTTTTAGGCAACCTCCATCTGTTCTAACAACACTTTGAAACATAATTGCCCTGACTTCTGCTGTTTGGTCTTTGAGGGTAAAGTAAGCATGTCCGCCTGAATAAGAAAGGCTTGACACCTCTCCTTCTAAACTAACATTTAAAAGCAAAGGATCAGATGTTATACGCTCTTTTAAATAACGATTAAGAATCGTTGGAGTAATTGTTTCAATCATTTTTAATCGCCCTGTCTAAAACCGCATTAATTAGGCCACGAGCTTGATGAAATTTGGTTTCGGAAAATGTGTAAGCAAGATTAATAGCTTCATTAATAACGATATCTTTAGCTAGTCCTTCATGCAAACTCTCATAGAGTCCAACAACTAAAATTGCCCGGTCAACAAGCGCTAACCTATCGATACTTAATTTATCAAGGTTTTGTCTAATCATATTTTCAAGGTCTTCGCGTTTTTTAATAATTGGTTCTGTCAAACTTAAAAGTTCATCATCTGTTATTTCTTCAGTTCTAATGTCACTTGGAATAGATATATCTATACCAACAAGATCCTCATAAACTGCTACCATCCGTAAAGCTCTAATATATTGACGCTTCATTTTCTTTTTTCCGGTCCTTAACATATCTTGTCAGCATCATTCCAAATGTTGTGAGCATATAAAGCCCTCCATATAGAGGTACATATAGTAAATAGACGCTAATCGTTGGCTTTTTAATAATCACAATTGTCGACACTAAAATAGCAATCACCTGAACAAAGGCTCCAATTGCCATCAGAAGCCATAAAGCGTATGTTCTCTCAAAAGTTTTACTTAAAAAGTAAACAGCGAAAATTAAAACTAAAGGTATGAAACAACAAGCAATTAAAGTATGCACAGAAATTTCTTGCATCACTGTTTTTGTAAAGAGTGTGTAAAAGGTGTCTAAAAATCGCTTTTGCCGGGTTCCAGTAACAGAATCTTTAAAATCAAATCCTGTAAGCTCACTATACTTTAAAAAGTGACCCTTAGTATTTTTGCTATCACCTTTTGTGAGTTCATAATAAACACCATCGTTATAAAAACAAAATAGACTATCAAGTTCTTCTTTTACAGCTCTATCTCTATAAATACTTTTAATATCAACATTAGGTTTACTGGATTTATTTTTATAATCAAAGTTATCGAAAACAAAAAAGATTGTCCCCTTTTTTGTTTCCTTTGCTACTTTAAACTCATAAACTTTCGCAATTTTATCAAGACCATTTTCAGAAATGACACCTTTTTTGTAAATGACTTTTAGCCCGTCATCATTTATTCTTTTAAGATCACCATCGCTTAAAAGCCTTAGACTATCAATTACTGGAAGTCCGCCTGAATTAACAATTTTTGCTTGCTTGTTTTTGAAATTTAAATAATAACCAAGCCCAGGCAAAGCTGAAAGCAGTACCAAGACAATGATTGACGCCCAAATAGGTATTTTCTTCATAATTTATTTTGTTCCTTTAAAAACTCTTCAAGAGCCGTCCTTTGAAAACCTTTAATTCCTCTTTTAAATAAATAGTCAAGGAAAGGAATGATGATTTCTTTATTCATAACTTCTTCTGGGTATTTAACTGCTGTGAAATTTTTGTAATTTAAAGACAAATACTTAAAAGTGCTACTATCAACATATGTATATACAAAATCTTTTTCAGTATATATATTATCGATAATACTAGCTTTTGCTAATTCGTTATCTGGTCTTGTAACAATTAAATATACCCCTTCAGGAAAAGACTTCAGAAACTCATCTTTTGTTAATTTTTTCAACACTTTTGGGTAAACTGTACTTAAGTAAACCGGCATGAAACTCGTAAGAAGGGGCTTTCTTATTTCTGTATATTTAGTCTTATTATAAACCATTTCAATAGTCTGTTTTAAAAGGTCGTTTTTAGAAAAGGTATCGAGAAATTTAAGTTTACTAATAAGGTTATCCTCAATTCCTGTAACCATTTTAAAGCTTTCGCTTTGATAAATGAACTCATCAAAAATCAAATACCATGATCTTGTGTTCTCTCTTAGTTCGTTAAGGATTGTTAAACTTTGATTCTTAAAAAAACTATCGACATAGTTTTCTAAAGAACTAAAGAGAAGTTTGGCAATAGCTTGATTAAAACTAGTATTCTCTTCCATGCCCTTAATAAGAAAAGCCATTATTACACTATTATGGTCAAGCTTTCTTTTAATGAAGATTTTTTCTTCGCTTGTTAGTTTAAGTCCAGTAACAAAAGACGTATCAAACCCCAAAACTGTTTCTTCCTGGATTTGTGGTTCCTTAAGTTTTCTTAAAAGGGATTCATCTAGTTCTTTTTCCTTATAAGTTTTCTCGTATAACCTATTTTCTTTAAATGCATAAGATATCATGCTTTTTGTTAATGAAAAAGGAAAAACAGAAAGGAAAAGAAAAAGTGCAAAATCTACCTTTATTCCTTCATGATATAAAAGTTTACCAAAAGATAAAAGAACATCATTTAATGACTGCGCTGTTAGGTAAACAAGTCCAAGTTTCTTTTCAAGCTTATTCAACATTTCTGTTTGACTATCTAAGGTACTAGCTTCATTTGTCTCCCGTTCTTCTTCAAGAGCATCAAGAAGAATTTGATTTTGGCGGTCATAAAACTCTTTATCACGAAGTTCAAGTTGTTTTATAGCAAGTAAGAGTTCCTGGTTTTTGACTTTTAAGCTTCCAAGCTTAACTTGCAAAATACTTAGATGTTTTTTATAAAAATAGTTATCATGTTCATAGACAACTTTACTAACTAAACTGTTAACTCTTTCAGCTTCTTTTAAATCTTTATTTCCTATTAAGAAATCAAGATAATCAATAGCTGTCTCAGCATTATCAATATTAATTCCTGAAGCAAGCGACTGTTTATAATACTCCTTCGCTTCTTCTTTATTCCCTTCAAGATTTGCGAGTTTCGCAAATAGATAGCTAATATACTTTTGGTCTTCTTCATTTAGCTTAAGATTCAAAGTTAAATTTAAAATCTTTTTAGCATCATCAAGCATTTTTTCATCTAAATAGAGTCTTGTTAGATTCGATAAAGCAATGATGTAGTATTTCTTGGAATTACTATTTTGAATGATTGCAAGAAGTGAAGAGCGAGCTTTGGACTTCTGTCCAAGTTCACTATAGATTGTTGCCATTTCCAGATTCCAGCGGTTAAGATCTTCATAATCGGTGTCTTTAATATACTGTCTTTTAATACTAGCATATTTATAAGCAACGCTGAAATTACGCTTTTCAAGATAAATAAAAATAATGCGGTCAAGTGTTGATAGTAATAATAGTTCATCTTTTTTAAGCTGAGGCTTATTAAAGTTTAAATTAATTGTATCAAGGGCTTTGTTTAGATTATTTAAATCAAGATATAAATCGGTAAGCATAATTACCGCTTTAAAATAATAATTAAACTCACCAAATTTCTCACACGACACCAAAAAAGATTCTAAAAGCGAAATATCTTCTTCTTTTAGATTCTTTTGTTCTAGTTCGGCAAATGTATGCTTGAAATCAATCATCATTTCATTATACCTTAGGTGAATTAAATCGGCAATATTTCGTTTCGCCTTTTAATATTAACAACAGGCTAACGCCCGTTGTTAATTAGAGCCTTTCATAAAGTCACATTCGAAACGTTAAGTGGCAGTGTGATTGATGAAGTAACATTAACTGGTGCTCCAACAAGTGTTGAAGAAC
>CAUTZD010000018.1:0-23049 GCA_963542825.1 uncultured Acholeplasmataceae bacterium
ATCCATCTTTTTATAAAGAAGAAAATAACGGCTCTAGGGGCTGTGATATTCCGATGGACCTTGGCGATAAAAAACTTATTGAATATGCTGTAAAACATAAAAAACCACTTCTTGGGATATGTAGAGGTATCCAGTCACTCAATGTTTTCCTTGGCGGTAGCCTTTTACAAGACATTGGTAAGACACATCAAGGAAACGAGCACGAAGTGCTTGTCAAAAATAATCCCTTTGGCTGGGGAAAGAAAATAACTGTCAATAGTTATCATCATCAGGCAATTAAAGAACTTGCAAAAAGCCTTGAGGCAATTGCTAGTTCTTCTTCTGATGGTATTATTGAAGCTGTTATTCACAAAGAATTACCAATATTTGGTGTTCAGTGGCATCCCGAGATGACGCTTGATGACGAAAACTCCCAAAAACTTTTTAATTATTTCATTTCATTGCTAAAATAAAATAACGCAGTAGTTAAAAAACTACTGCGTTTTATTTTTCTACTTGTCCTCAAAACAGCTTCCACCAATAAATTCTTTTAATAGGGAATTAATAGGGACAAGTTTTGGATCAATATCAAGAAAATAGCGTAAAAACTTCAAAAGTCTCGATGCCATTACATAATACTTACTTTCACTATTTATAGCGGTAAGCAAAGGATAAGCATATCTTTTCATGACTGCTAATTCATATGTAAGTTCTGTATTAAAAACAAAATCTGCTGTTTCCTGGTAAGGGTAGATCCAGCGGAACTCACCCTTCCGAACGTTTGGCCACATATCGAACGTTTCTTCAATCGAAGTTTTACGAAAAGCGTTGTCTCTAACGATTCTTCGTAAAAGTCTAATATCTGTTGCGGAAATTGGTGTTTGACCGTCGATGTTAATTTGGGCAAGTGGTGAGATATAAATTCGAAACTTTTGATGCTTAGGAATTGATGCCGTTAAGTTTTCATTTAAGGCATGAATTCCTTCGATGATGATTGGTGCATTATTGTGGACTCTAATTTTATGTCCTTTAACACGTTTACCGATCTTAAAATCAAATCTTGGAATCTCGACTTCTTTGCCTTGGATTAATGATAAAAGATGCTCGTTAAAGAGCTTAATATCAAGAGCATTAACATGTTCTAAATCAGGTTCACCAAATTCATCTTTAGGTGCTAGTTCGCGATCAAGATAATAATCATCAATCGATACCTTAACAGGTTTAATACCTTTGCTTAAAAGTTCAATCCGTAAACGATTCGAAAATGTCGTTTTACCACTACTACTTGGTCCGGCAATCGCAATCAGACGAACACGATTAATATTATCTTTAATAATGTTTCCAAGTTCTGCGAACTGGTTGTTGTGCTTCGTTTCACAAATATTAATTAAATCAATTCCTCCATCTTTTTTAATATGGCGGTTGATTTCCGGAATGGTGTTAGCACCAATCATCCGGCTCCAGTCTTTGGCATCATCAATCATCTGTCCAAGAGCTGGAGCGTTATCAAATACCATTGGAATTTTGCCGTTTTCTTCACTTCGTGGATAACGAACTAAAAAGTTTGGATGGAAAAGCATGAGCTGATAATCAACTAAATCTCCAGTCTTAGCAATCATATAACCAAACATGTAATTAATAAAACCATTACATTCGTACATCGTTACCGAGTCAGAACTATTTTGGTACTTCAAAACATCAAGCTTATCACTAGCGCCAAGTTTTTTGTAAAACTCAATCGCTTCTTCTTTGGTTTTCTTGAGGCGATGAATTGGATAATCAGCTTTGATGATGCGCTGCAACTCTTGATTCAAATTGTTTAAAAATATTTGATCGATAACTCCAACCCCATCAACCTGACAAGCAAGAGACCTTGAAATACACTGATTGAAACGAACAGTAGCTTTAGGATATAGATTATAAATCGCCATCGTGAGCACGAAACGAAGACTCGTCTCATAAACCCTAATAGCGTCATAATTTTCAAATCCTAAAAACGTAACTTGGCAATCATAATTTACATAATATCCAAGTTCCCGCAAACAGTTATTAACAGTTGCCACAAATCCTTTAGCTTTTGTTAGTTCCCTAATCTCAAGTAGCGTCTTTTTCTCTTTGAATTCATAAATTTTATTTTCTACTGTTACTTTATACATCGTTAACCTCGCCAAAAAAGGGGCTTATTAAGCCCTTTTGTTTTTGAGTTGATGTTTTGCTGTATTACATAACTCTTTAAAAGTATCTGGTTCGTAGATAGCAAGTTCAGCTAACATCTTGCGGTTAATCGTAATTTTTGCGAGCCGTAAACCGCACATCAGCTGACTATAACTAATTTCATTAGCATGAGCTCCAGCATTGATGCGGGTAATCCAAAGCTTCCGAAACTCGCGTTTTTTCTGCTTACGATCACGATATGCATAAACCCATGATTTCATCACTTGTTGCTTAGCAACTTTAAATAAAATATGTTTAGAACCAAAATATCCTTTGGCATTTTTAAGCACACGTTTGTGGCGTTTCTTAACAACAGTTCCTCTTTTAATTCTTGCCATGTTCTTTCTCCTATAAAATGTTAACTAGTTGTTTCTTGATACGTCTAGTGTCGCTCGTTGCAACTAGTTCTTGCTTTCGTAAATGTCTTTTTTGTTTATGAGTTTTCCCAGGTGCCAAGTGGCGTGTTCCTGGACGGCTTACTTTTAATTGTCCACTACCAGTAACTCGAAACCGTTTTTTACTGGAAGCGTGAGTCTTCATTTTTGGCATACTTTTCCTCCTTATTTCTTTAACACTAATATGCTAGATATATTACGCCCTTCCCGCGTTGGGGGTTGTTCGATTGTCGCAATTTCTTTCAAATCTTCAAGCATCCGGTCAATCATCAACGTATCAGGGTTGCCATCGTTCGCTGATAACATCCGCATCCGCCTAGCAAAACTTAACACAAGTTTTAGTTTGTGCCCCTTCATTAAAAACTCTTTCGCGTTTTTAAGTTTAAACTGATAATCATTCTCACCAATCACTGGTGATATCCGAATTTCTTTGATACTAACAACTTTTTGATTTTTCTTCGCTTCCCGTTTCTTCTTTTGTTGCTCATAACGAAACTTAGCGTAATCGAGCATCTTACAAACAGGGACTTTGGCATTCGGCGCGACACAAACCAAATCATAGTTACGTCTCTCAGCTTCTTTTAAAGCGTCTGCTACTTTCATCTCCCCGAGCTTATCGCCATTTTCGGCAATCACGAGCACAACGGGTGCGAAAAAATCGCTAGTCACAAGTTGTTCTTCTCTGTCTTTAAACGACTTAATAATCTAAATCCTCCTTCAAAATAAAAAAGTGAACATTTAAAAATGCTCACATATTTATACTATTAAATAAAATAATCAATAGCTAAAATACCCAAAAGCACAAACAGCTAATCAGGTGAGAGTGAGCACTCTCTTTCTACTTCGCTTTTATATTACTACAGTATTTCGTTTTCGTCAAGATTATTTTTAATATTTAATGTCTTTTTGTACTTTCAGATAAATGGCACCAAAATAAAATAAAACTAGATAAAAAGCTAGATAAAAATGGTTAGTAAAAAGCACAAGGTTTGTGCTATCAAATACCGGAATGAAAAAACCTAAAACAGTTTTTAAAGTATCGCTTGTTACGTTTAGCGATAAAAAGCACAAACAGAAAGGAACAATTAAAATATACAAATTGTTAAAAGCCGTCACAAGAAAACTACTAAGGGCTAGGTATCCTAAAAGATAGAGAAAAGATTCAAGCGTTGCTACTGTAAACATCTTAACAATTCCAAAAGGCTTAAAAAGAAAAAAAGAAAAGATAAAACAAAGCATGCTGACAGTAATAAGAATTAGAAAAACTGTCAAAAGCTCAATAGCTGTTTGTAAAAGGTGATACTTAAGACGTTTAACACCCCGCGTATAAACTAAAACAAGAACGCCATTTTTCTTATAATAGCTGTTGCCACCACCGAGGATAATCACGAAAAACGTCAAAATAATCCGCGTAAGCGAAAGACTAAAAATAAGGAAGTTCTCTCCATGATCAAGATCGTTTTTAAAGCTCAAACCATTTAGTACTAAGATTAAAGAAAATAAGCCTAAAATTACAAGAAAGATAAAACTGTTTAATCGGTCAAACTGGAGCTTGAAGATCCATCTAGCGATGCGCACACTTTTAAATTTCCTTCCTGGAGTTCGAGAATGACATCTGAGACATCTTGATAATATTTATCGTAGTGACTCGAAATAATAATCACTGTATCATCTTTTTTAAGTTTTAAAATTGCCTCTACAAACTGCTTTTGCCTTTCCTTATCAAGACCGCTCAGTGCTTCATCAAAAATAAAAATCTTTGCTCTTGTAATGAGGGCTTGTACAATCAAAACTTTTTGCTGATTGCCTTTCGATAAATTGATGATTTTCTTCTTAGGATCAAGATTCCATTCCTTAATTAACAAATCAACCTCCCGCAAAGGAAAATGGTTATCTTCAAGCGTAGCGAGCCCATACAAAAATTCATCAACCCGAAGAAATGCTGGAAAAAGCCCTTTTTCGGGGATATAACCAACTTTCAGGCTCGTCTTATGTAATTTTCCGCTCGTTGGCTTAACAAGGCCTAAAATGATTTTTAATAGCGTCGATTTTCCACTACCATTATGTCCCTTGATTAGGTAAATAAGACCATCCTTAAAGGTATACGTGACATCTTTTAAGACTTCTTCCTCACCATAAACTTTCGTAACCTTTTCAAGTTTAATCATCTTACAACCTCTTGGAACTGCAAATTCTCTAAAGGAATTTCATAATTTTTATCACTAAAGAAAGTAAAGTTTTTAAGCGACGAACTTTTTAAAACGCCTTCTTCAAGATACGTAAAAATAACCGTTAAATTCTCGATGTGCCGTGTTCCCTTATAGTAAAGTGGGAGAAAATATTTTTTACCTTCTAATACTTCAGTTTCAGAAAAACGTGTTTCTTCCCTATAAGGCGTCCCATAAATTTCTTCAAAAGGCGTATCAAAATTTTTAATCGTTTCAACTTCTTTAAGCTTTCCAACATTAAAAAATGGTGAAAAAACTTCAATGTTTTTTAATCTTACTTTAGATGAATTTCCGAAAGCTAAGTAAATACCAACAAGTTCGTTTTTTCCGTTTTTAAATTCAGTAACTCCTTTAACAAATGTTGGTGTTAGTTTACTAGTATCGCGAAGTGAACTATAAAAATATACTTCTCCAACAGGATAGGTAACCATTTTGTCGTTATGGTAATTAAGAGTTACCTTAGCATCATTAAGCTTCATAGCTTCAGAAACAACCGGAATCGTAAAAACCATTTCGTATGCGTAAAGGAAGGTTTTGTTAAAATCAATTTTATCAAGTAGCGTAATTTGTTTTAAAGAAACGGAAAGCTCTAAATCATGAGATTTTAAAGTAGCTATACTAACCATCTTCTTATCTGTTAAGAAACTGTCCTTTACGGTTGTATAAATATTAAAAGCCAAAAGTTTCTCCTCTTGGTTAAGCTCAACAGAATAAGACTTCGGAACAGTTGTTACAAGGATTTTTTTAGGTTTTTTTAAAGTAATAATAAGCGTGGTAATAAAAACTATTAAAACAAGAAAAGCACTAATTAGACCCAGAATAAGCTTCGACTTTTTCTTCCACGAGTTCAAACCAAGAAGTCTCAACGATAACTACCTCCCACATTCCCTTTTTCATTGGAATCCCAAAAACATATTTTTTAATGGCACCATTTGATAAAAGTGCTTTGCCACGTTCTTGAAGTGTGTATTTTCGAAATGGTGGAATAACCATTTTGGTAGAACGTGTTTCCTTAACTGATTCTGTCGATTTCTTTGTGTATTCAAATTTTAATCCTTGTGAACTTTCAAGTCCGATATTTTTAAGTTTCGCCACTTCCTTAATGGTAGCATTACCAGTAAACCCAAAGAAGCGCTCGCTTCCTTTAAGCGTAACGATGTCGTAATTAAATGGTAAATCGCTACTTGTCCGGTTACTATTAGAGAATATTTGTTTACCAACAAATTCACATTCCACTTCGTTTTCTAAAATAAACCCTGAGCTACCAAAAAATTTATACTTGATGCTTTTTAAGTAGCCTTTCTTTTCCTCCTCAGTTAACTGTTTAATAATACGGTGACCGGGCTCTTTAAACTCGATTGAATTAATGCCCTTATGACCTGTCTTTCTGATTGGATTCTCGGGAACCACCTTTAATAAAGATATTGCTAAAAAAGCTATTGATAATAATACTTTCATATTTTCCTCCTCATTTTGTATATTATAAAAAACCTCCATTTTTACTAAGAAGGAGCTTTAACATGTAGTGAACCCCCAAAGTTTAGAAACAACTAAGGAGGTTATTTTTTATAAAATTGGCAAAATAAGATATTATTAACTTTTACCATGACTGTGATATGGAACTGTCAAACGAAACTTTAGCCAAAAAATATGACTGTGATTAATTTCACTTAAATATTTTGAACAAGCAATAATTAACTATATAAATTATTATAACGAAGAACGAATTAAAGTAAAATTAAAAGGACTGAGTCCATTAGAATATAGACAACAGTCCTAATTTACATTACATTAAACTATTATTAAATGTTCAAACTTAAGGGTTTGCCTCACAGTATAAACTTTCTGTTTGCTATTACATTTAATTTTACAATTCATTAAAATTAATCATTATCGATTAACATCAAAATTCCAGCTATCTTACTTACGAACAAAAGTGAGCAAACTTTAAATTCTGTACTTACGCTTTCGCCATTTTTAATCTTTTTGCAGTAATTAGTTGTCATAGGTATTGTCCAAAGTAAGAAGATAAGAAAACAAAATCCACTTAATACACATCCAATAATCATAAAAACTTTTGCTGCTTTTTTAAGGTCATTGATTTGGCTGCTTTTTTGCAAATGTACGACCGGTTCAGTCTTCATGTTACCCTCGAGGATGCCATTGTTTTGGCTGCTTTTTTGCAAATGTACGACCTCCTTTCTTATATAAAAATTATACCCCCCCCCGTAAAAGGCAAGCATTTTCTTAAAGATGAGTTTTCGTTTAAAAATAGATAAAAAAGATAAAAAAAGAACCCTCAAAGCTGTTATTAAGCTTTGAGGATTCACTATATAAAAATTCCTTAATTATTTCACATACTTATTATGTTCTTTCATATACGCTTCAATTTCATCGACTTCACGAATAATGTCTTTACTGAGCCACTCGCAGCCCGTTTCGGTAATGAGGACGTTATCTTCGATTCTAATACCAATTCCTTCTTCTTTGATGTAAATGCCTGGCTCAATTGTTAGTGCCATTCCTGCCATGAGTGGTAGTTCGCGATCAGTTACATCGTGAGTATCAAGACCAATTAAGTGACCAACACTATGCCAGTAGTAGTTTTTAAGTTCCTCTGGCTTTTTAACAAGACCAAGCTTTTTCATTTCTTCAAACAAAGTGTTATAAGCAAATTCATTATATTCACGCCAAGTAACACCAGGCTTCAGCATCTTAAAGCATGCTTTGTTAGTTCTTAAAACGGCCTCGTAAAGTTCTCGCTGGCGCGGTGAAAACTTACCATTAACTGGATAGCAGCGGGAAATATCCGAAATATAGTTATCTTTTTGGCATCCTAAATCAAGAAGCAATAGCTCACCATCTTTCATTACTTTACTGTTATAAATATAGTGAAGCGTACTTCCATTAATTCCACTAGCGGCAATCGTATCAAAAGAATTAGGAAAATTATGGTTAAACCGTAAATGATAGTTAAACATCGCCTCTGCTTGGTATTCGTAAAGCCCATCGTGAATATTAGCCATTGTATATTCTAAGGCTTCCTTAGTAGCTTTGATTGCTTCTAAATGTTTTTTAATTTCCTCAGGACTTTTAATCATCCGCAAATGAACAATGTTTAAATAGATATTTAAAACTTCATTATCTTTCGCTAAATCACGCAGTTTATAAACTTCGAAAAATCGTTCGTCTTGATAATGAGGATCAAAGTCTAAATACAAAGTTTTATGACTTTTTAAAAGCTTTGTGAAATCAGAAAAGAAATCCTTTAAATAATGGATATCTTTAATTCCGGAGATTTTGCTCGCTTCAGATGGTTTTAGTTTTTCGCCATTCCACTTAACGTAGTCAATAGTGTTCTCGAAAATATATAAGCTTTCTTTCCTCGTTTTACCATCATAAACATAATAAATATCATCCTGCTCAAGTCCCACAAGATAATAAAAATTCCGGTTGACAGCAAATGGTAAATTTTGGTCAGCGGTCTTATGATAAAGGGGACCGCTATAAAGAACTAAAAGGCTATCGTCTTTGAGTTCCTTTACAAGTTTTTCACGTCTTAAAACAAATTCATTCATTTTTTCTTCCTTCTTTCTATTTTAGATAATGATAATCGAAAATTATTTCGACAGTATATCCGTTTGTTTTTTC
Source organism: uncultured Acholeplasmataceae bacterium (assembly GCA_963542825.1). GTDB lineage: Bacteria > Bacillota_I > Bacilli_A > ML615J-28 > CAG-698 > CAUTZD01. The sequence continues at coordinate 8,468 of CAUTZD010000018.1, forward strand.
CCTAATTAAATCTAAAACCTTCAAAGATAATTCTTTTTCTTTTAAGGTAACTTCTTTTGGCACCTCTACTTCAAACCTTATATGCTTACGCTTTGGAAAAATACGGAGTTCATGAAGATTAAAGTTTTCGTTAATCGTCTTCAGTTTATCCATTATATAATCTTTGAGTTCAAAATAAAAATCGTTTGTTAAATCGATTGGGTCGTAGTGAATTGTCAAATCGTAGTTAAAACGCTTTTTAAAACCCATCTCGATTTCATCGATCAAATCATGAGCAGCCATTGCCGGAATTTTGCTATCGAATTCGAGATGAACGATGACGAAAGTTTTCCCAGTTCCATAACTATGAATGCTTAGATCGTGAAAGCCAAAAAACGCATTATCACGGTCCTTAAAACTTTTTAAATACTCCATAATTTCGTTAACTAGAGCCTGTTTTGGACGCTCCCCAAGAAGCGGTGAAATTGTTGCTTTTAAAAGTTTAGCACCATTAAACAGAATGATAAGTGAAATTAGTAAAGCTAAATAACTATCAACATTAACGCTTGTACGCTTAAAAACAATCAATGAAACTAAAACACCAGTTGTAATCAAGATATCAAAAAAACTATCAATAGCTGTTAGTTTTAAGGTATCTGATTTTGTTTTTTTATAAAATAAATAATACAAAACTGATTGAATAATTTTTAAAAAAATGCTAACACCGAGACCAATAGTAACAAACAAAAAATAGTTAAGTTCAGGAGTAGTTTTAGCTATCACCTTTTCTACTGCTGATTTAAAAAGTAAGGCTCCTGTTATCATAATGAGAACAGAAATAATTAAACCACCAATATATTCACTTCTTTTGTAGCCGTATGGGTGTTTTTCATCTGCTGGTTTTTTAGAAACGTAAAAGCTTAAAACCGTAACAAATGCTGATGAAGAATCAAGAAGATTGTTCATTCCGTCCGTTGCCATTGAAGTTAAGCCTGTTAAAAAACCAAACGTAATCTTAAAGGCGCTCAAAAGAACATTAATAACGATACCAACACTTCCTGCAAAAAGGCCATATTTTGTTTTACTAGTTTCTTTAGTCATTATTAAAGCTTTTTAAAAATCACTTTGCGGACTCTTGGACCATCTTCTTCGAAAAAATAAAGACTTTGCCAAGTTCCTAGTACGGGTTTACTGTTTTCAACAATAATAAGTTCCGAGCAGCCGACCATTGAACACAACAAATGACTATCACTGTTTCCTTCAGCATGCCTATATTCACTGTGTTTTGGCGATAGTTTATTAAAAGCAAACACAAGATCGGTTAAAACATCAGGATCGGCATTTTCGTTGATAGTTATCGATGAGGTTGTGTGGGGAGTATAACACATAATTACCCCATCTTTAACCTTTTCTTCATCAATAAACTTTTTTAATAAAGAATCAATATTAATAAATTCTTTACTAGCATGGGTTGTTAATTCATAAGTTTTCATAAATTATCCTTTATTTTACTAAATAAGTGCACCTAAATAAAATGGTGCACTTATTATACTCTTATTTCTTTAAACTTTTTTCAAGCAATCTTAAAATGTCACCAATTGTTTTAATTTTAATTAGCTCTTCATCGTCAACTCGGCATTTAAACTCATCTTCCATAGCCACAATTAGTTCCATAGAATCGATACTATCAGCATGAAGATCATCACGAATCAACGTATCTTCGGTTAGTTTAACATCGTCTTTTAGATTGAGAGTCTCACGAATGATTGCAAAAACTTTATCTTTCATAATATTTTATTTCTCCTTTGGTGGAAATAAAGACAATCCAAGGCGCTGCCGTTCATAATCAACAGAAACAACATAACAGTGGACGATATCGCCAACATTTAAAACGTCGCTTGGATGCTCGGAATATTTCTTTTTCATCTGACTTGTATGGATTAAACCATCAACTTTAACACCGCAATCAACGAAAGCGCCAAAATCAATAACGTTACGAACCGTTCCATCAAGTTCCATTCCTACTTGGATGTCTTTAAGCGATAAAACGTCTTTCCGTAAAATTGGTACAGGATACTCATCGCGTGGGTCACGCTGAGGAGCAGCTAAAGCATCGAGAATATCGGTTAAAGTAAATTCACCAATTTCCGTTTTATTAAGAAGCTTTTTAAACTCTTCTTTGTCTTTCTTAAGTTCCATGACTTTAGCTTTAAGTTCTTCCGTTCCGATGTCTTTCTTAGCAAAGCCAAGTTTTTTAAGAACTAATGCTGCTTTTTCATAACTTTCAGGATGAATCGGTGTCATATCAAATTTTTCTTTACCATTGATGATTCTTAAAAAACCAACAGCTTGCTCGAGAATCTTAACTCCTAAACTCTTGACATTTTTTAAATCTTCCCGCGTCTTAAACGCTCCGTTTTCATTACGATAAGTAACGATTGCTTTAGCGTTAGCAACGCTCAATCCACTGACACGTTGTAAAAGGGGAACGGATGCTGAGTTTAAATCAACACCAACGGAGTTAACAGCACTACTTACAACAAAGTCCAAACTATCGCTAAGTTTCGCTTGCGAAACATCGTGCTGATATTGTCCAACGCCAATTGATTTCGGATCAATTTTAATAAGTTCTGAGAGTGGATCTTGAACGCGTCTTGCAATTGAAACAGCGCTACGCTCTTCAACTGAGAAATCCGGAAACTCTTGCTGAGCGATTTCTCCTGCTGAATAAACAGAAGCTCCCGCTTCGTTTACGATAATATAATTAACGTCTTTAAATGTCTTAGGATCAATTTCCATGTATTTCTTCAAAAGGTTAGCAACAAAACTTTCGGTTTCTCGGGAAGCCGTGCCATTACCAATAGCTAGTAAATTGATATTATATTTTTTAATTAAACTAGCAACCTTTTGCTCTGCTTCTTGAAGGCGTTCTTCAGGAACACGTTCTTTCTCATTTTTTGGATGTGGATAAATTACGCCTTTTTCTAAAAACGTTCCGTTTTCATCAACAACAGCGAGCTTACAACCAGTTCGGTATGCTGGGTCAACGCCAAGCATCCGTAAGTTTTTCATTGGTGGTGTAAATAAATAGTTCTTGAGGTTTTTACTGAACACTCTAATTGATTCATCTTCAGCCACTTCTTTAAGTTCAGCCCTTACTTCCCGTTCAATTGAAGGCTTAATTAACCGTTTATAACTATCATCAATTGCTAGTTTAATATAAGGAACAGCCGGTGAAGCTTCATTAGTTAAAACCCGCCGGTTAATAAAATTATATACAACTTCCGAATCCTCAACTAAGCTAACGCGTAAAACTTTCTCGTTCTCTGCCCGGTTAATGGCTAGTACACGGTGTGGTTTAATATCTTTAACAGGCTCTTGATAATCATAATACATCTCGTATTTCTTATTAGAATCAAGTTTAGGATCTTTAACTTCGGTTTTAATTTCCGAACGCCGTTCAAAATAACTCCGAATCCATTTACGATATTGAGCATTATCACTAATGATTTCCGCAATAATATCCTCAGCTCCCTGAAGAGCTTCTTCAACGTTTTTCACAACCGTGTCTTTAGGGGCCGTTTCAAGCTGTTCTTTAGGAGTAACATATTTTTTTGCTTCTTCTTTAGGATCTGGTTCCATAGGACAAGACAAAAGCCAAAGAGCAAGAGGCTCTAAACCTTTTTTCTTCGCATCAGTTGCCCGCGTCTTTTTCTTTTCTTTATATGGACGATAAATATCTTCAACTTCTGATAATTTAGTTGCTTTTTGAATTTCTTCAACGAGTTCCTTCGTAAGTTTTCCGCGTTCTTCAATTAACCGCATAACATCTTGTTTGCGTTCTTGGAGCTTTTTACCATATTCCCATTCTTTTGTTATTGCTCTTACTTCATCTTCATTAAGATTACCGGTAACTTCCTTACGATACCGAGCAATAAAAGGAACAGTAGCTCCTTCCTCAACAAGTTTTAAAACCGCTTTTACTTGTTCGGGTTTTACATTTTGGCTAGTTGCAACTTCTTTGATTAAGTCTTCAGTAATATAGTTATCTAAAACAACTACACTGCTAGCCTCGACAACTGAGGAATTGTCATTTTTTTCTTCTGATTGATTCTTTTTTTCATCGGCAGAAGCGTTATTTTTTTCAGCTTCCTGAACTGCTTCTGTCTTTACTTCGTCATTTACCATTAGATACTCCTTAAAAACTAGTTAATTATACCACAAGAAAAATGAAAGTCAAACATAGAATTAAAACCCAAGTTTTATTGTGATTAACTTCAGATTTTGTCTCAAACAAAATAAAAAAAATTCTAGCCGCTAAATGACTAGAATTTTCTCTTAAATTATTTTGCGAGTGTTCCCATTGGATCCCAAGGTTTAACAACCCGTGGTTTTTTACTTACAGCATCTTGTGCTTCTTTTGATAAATATTCCTTTTTAACAAGAGCCTGATAAGTATACTTTTCAAACCAGCTATCACTAGCAAGGAAAAATCCCTTAGCACCAATGTCAGTACCCCAGCTGTTCTGAATCTTCCATTTCGTTGGTTTGCCGTTTACAAGGTTAACGCCAACTATCGTCATCGCGTGATTCATAGCAGACGCTAGATATAAAAGTCCATCACCCTTATCGAGAGTTAAGTCAAGACCAAATAGTTCTTCATAGTTATAACGGCGATCATCATAGATTCCATCTTTACTACGGCCATCAAACGATACATCACTGCCAAACCAAACAGTTTCACCACTCTCAAGCTGTTTAATGATTACTTCTTTCATTTCCGCCATTGGCACATTTAGGTGCGTAACTTTATTCCCTTCAATGGTTGATGCTAAATACTCAATCTCGTAACGCTCATAAAACGGCTTGTCACTTGATGGTGAGTTGATGATCGAAACATAGTCATCAAGGTTAATTGTAATAACTTTCTTAAAGAAACTTAGCGGTGTAAACTCCCCAAAATTAACAAACTTATCATCTTTATCTTTAAAATCAAAGACAAACTTTTTAGGTGGCACTCCAAGAGTTGCTGCTAAAAAGACATAAAGATTTTCAAGCGTCTTCTCTTTTAGGCTTAAGTGGTCCTTACCTTCGGCATGAAGCTTACGAGCTTTCGCTACATAAATTCGTAAACTTTTATTAATTAAACTATTTAGTAAACCTGTATTACCACTATTGCCAGTTTCAGGCATTGCTGATTTTGGTACTAAACCATATTTTTCAACAACATTTCTAAACATTTGCCACTGTCCACCATCTTCAATCCCGCGGTTTAATAAAAACGCAAATGTCCGATCATCAAAGTGACAATCTAAAAAGTTATCCATTGAATCTAAAAAGAAATTAATCTTTTCAAGATGATCATAGAAAGCTACATAGTTTTGGCTAAATTCAAATTCTTTGGCGTTTAATGCTTTGGCAGCATGTTCACGTAAAAAGTTAAGTCCTGAAAAGATCCAGCATCTTCCCGAATTCTTTTGGTTTACTGGTTCTTGGGTTTTAACTTCTACTGAAAAATTAAAGCTGTCACTTTGAACAAACGTTTGATTTTCAGCAATGTCTCTGAGCGTCGTATTAACAAGGACTCTTGTTAAAGCTTTCGCTACTTGGTTTTTTTCATAACTTTTTTCTAAGGCTTTTAGTTTTTTGTCATCAATCATTTTCTTTCCTCCTTTTAACTACTTGAACTTCCGTTTGTGCTTAGCAATAAAAAGTTCAAGTTCATCAACCTTATTTAATAAATTATCATTTTCGATTTCGAGTTGAATAACCCTTTTAAGTAAATTATCACGTTCGCTTGTCAGTTTATCAACTTCGCTTTCGTAGTAATCCTCAACTTCGACAGTTGCTTTGTCTTTTGCTGATATTTGCTCACGTTCTAATTGTTTCATTTTTAGCTCGTCTTTACTCTTACTTTTAAGCAAAAGTGAAGACTGGATTTGTTTACGCTCTTGAACCTTTTTAACTAGTTCATTTAGTTCGCTTGTATCTTCTGGTTCTATTTTAGTTTCTTCAGTTATACTATCTTCCTTACGGCGAAATTTTAATTTTTCCATAATTTATTTTAAAACCTCCAAAAGGAGCTTGAAAGCGAAAATGCTCGCTTCGTATCTTACTTCATTTCTTGTCATATTTTGAAAAGAAAAAGCTTTGATTGTGTAGTCGTTATTAAATTTAACACCGATAAATCCTGTGCCCTTATCGATGGGACCATCAGCATAACCAGTAACCGCTAAAGATATTTGTGGCTTAATTAAGTTTTCAACACCATCAAGCATTTCTCTAAGCGTTTCCTCGCTTACGGCGCTATATGTATTAAGTGTCTTTTCACTGACATTCAAAACATTATGTTTAACTTCCAAAGTATAGCACACAACGCTTCCTTTTAAAACTTCGCTCGCTCCTTCACAGCCAACAAGGATACTACTAATCATTCCTCCTGTCATGCTTTCCGCAAGGGCTATCGTTATTTTGTTATCTTTAAGCTTTTTAAAAACCTCAAAAACTAAGTTTTTATCATTTAAACTTTTAAATTCCATCATACATTAAACCTAAAAAGGGTAATATCACCATCTTGAAATTCGTAGTCTTTACCTTCGATTCGCATTTTTCCTTTATTCTTAGCCGCTGTTAAACTACCAGCTTCAAGAAAATCTTTATAAGCGATAACTTCAGCTTTGATAAACCCTTTTTCAAAATCACTATGAATAACGCCTGCGCACTCTGGCGCCTTTGCACCCCTGTGAAAAGTCCAGCTTCTAACTTCTTTAGGTCCAGCCGTGAAGAAAGTTAAAAGCCCAAGCATATCATAGCTTTTTTTAATTAAGCTATCAAGTAAACTCATATCTAAACCTAAAAGTTCTAGATATTCTTTACGCTCTTCTTCTTTGAGATTCAAAAGTTCAAGTTCTAGAGCCGCTGAAAGAATAATATAATCAGAGTTTTTATAATGCGCTAAAAATTCTTTAGTATACTCATTACCAGTTTTAACATCGTCGTCCTTAACGTTTAAAATATATAAGACAGGTTTTAAAGTAATGAAACCGAACGGACGGAGAATAAATTTTTCTTCCTCGGTAAAACCCCCATCCCGTAAAGCTTCGCCTTTTTCCAAAATTCTTTTACAACGAACAAGTACTTCATACTCCTCTACAGTTTCCTTATCAGTCTTCATTTGTGCTTTTTTTTCAATCTTTTCAAGACGCTTATTAAGCACTTCAAGATCAGCCAAAGCAAGCTCTAGATTAACAACTTCAACATCAGAAATCGGAGCAACTTTATCATTAACATGAATAATATTACTATCATTAAAACATCTGACAACGTGACAAATGGCATCGGTTTCTCTGATGTTTGCTAAAAACTTATTGCCAAGACCTTCCCCTTGACTTGCACCTTTAACAAGACCTGCAATATCAGTAAAAGTAACAATTGCTTTCGTAATCTTTTCGGGGTGTACTTGCTCAGCCAGTTTGTAAAGCCGCAAATCATTAACTTCGACGATGCCAATGTTTGGCTCGATAGTGGCAAACGGATAGTTTGCTACCGTAATATTACTTTTTGTTAAAGCATTAAATAACGTAGATTTACCAACGTTTGGCAAACCAACAATTCCTGCCGTCAATCCCATATGTCCTTCTTTCTATTTTTTTGAAGTATCATTAGTATTTTTTAGTAAATCACGAATCTCTTCAAGAAGCTCTTCAGTCGTTTTTTTCTTTACCATCTCTTTTTCTTCTTTTACTATTTCTTTCTTCTTAAAGTTTTCAAGTGTTTTGGCAGTATAATTTTTAACTCCCAAAGCTATCTTCATAATGATAAAAAGCACTAAAGAAATAACGAGAAAATTAATAATCGCTTGAATAAATCTACCATAATAAAGGTAAACTGATTGATCAATTTTGTTACCACTTTTATCAATAACAAAAACTTCCTTGAGCATTATTTTCCAGCTAGCAATGTCCTTGCCACCAATAAGACTTATAAGTGGCATAAAAATATCATTAACAAGGCTCATAACAATTGCTGTGAAAATGCTACCCATAACAAAAGCAATTGCTAGTTGCAAAACATTACCACGGCTAATGAATGCTTTAAATTCTTTAAAAAATTTCATTTTAAATAAAATTAAATGTCAGTGTCTTCGTTTCAAATTCACCAAGACTGTTTTTTCTGAGAACCGTAACAGTTGCCGTATCATTTTTCTTTTTGGAATTTAGTATTGCCGTAAGATGTGAGTTTTGTAAAATCTTGACACCATCAAAATGTGTAATTACATCGCCAGGCTTCAAACCACCATTTTCAGCAATCGAACCATTTTCAACTGTAAATACATAATTTCCATAATTTAATCCTTGAATTCCCAGTTCAATTTTCTTTGCTTCATCGATATCTCTAATATTACGAATGCTAATACCAAGCTTATAACGAACTGGCTTTTCTCCTTTTTCAAGATATGGAATTAATGACTGCATGAGACTTGATGGTACTGAAAAACCAAGACCTTCGATGTCGGTTTTGGCAAATTTTAAAGTATTCATACCAACAACCTTACCTTCAAGATTGAAAAGCGGTCCACCAGAGTTACCAGGGTTAATGGCAGTATCATGCTGAATGTATTCAGCTTCCCAATCATACGTTCCATCGCCATCAGTATCATCAGATAAAAACCTTCTTGGTGAAGAAACAATTCCTAAAGTTGCACTTCCTGCCAGTTCCAGCATATTAGGTGTTCCCATTGCTACAACAAATTGACCTTTTTTTAGTTTGTTACTATCAGCAAATTCGAGTGGTTGAATTTTTTTGTAAAACCGAAACTCAATAACTGCCATATCAGTTTTATCATCATAACCTAAAACTTTAGCATCAATTTCTTCTTCTTCATCAGGGAAGTACACTCGCATTTTATCAGCATCTTTAATGACATGGCGATTTGTGAAAGCGCGGTATAAATAAGTTTCTGTTTCACTATCAGGTGCATCATCAACGATGTCACCATTTTTCTTAACTGTTTTTCGGCTATAAATACCACCAGAACCAAAAGATGCAAGTTTAAGTCCCTCAAGAATAGATTTCTTTTGGTAGTTCTTTAACGTTAAAACTGCTGGGGCTTTTGTTTCGGTAAGCTCTGTAATAAGTTTTTCTACCGAATCAAGTGTTACTTTTCCAACTTCATAAGTCTTGGTGTGAATTTCGTTTGTTACTTTGTTAGTCTTAACTACTGAACAACCAGCTAGCGTAAAAACCATTAAAGTAACTAATAATAATCGTAATATTTTTTTCATTTTTCTCCTCCTATTTTAAATATTCTTAAAGCATTATTTGTTGTAGTTTTGATAACATCTTCTATAGAAACACCTTTTAATTCGCTAATAGTTTTCACAACTTCCCTTAAATAGCTTGGCTCATTTCGTTTACCACGGTATGGAACAGGTGCTAAATATGGAGCATCAGTTTCAAGAACTAAACTAGTTAAAGGGATTTCTTTAACAACTTCCTTTAACTTAACAGCGTTTTTAAACGTTAAAACACCACCTATCCCTAAACTAGCGCCTCGCTTAACAAGGTACCTAGCCGTTTCTAGAGATCCCGAATAGCAGTGAAAAACAGCGTTAAAGTAACCCGTTTCTTCAAGGATAAGAAGCGTATCTTTAATCGCTTCCCGAGCATGAATAATAACTGGGATATTATATTTTTTAGCAAGTAGTACCTGAAGAGCAAAATATTTCTTTTGGAGCTCCTGATAAGTTTTATCCCAGTAATAATCGAGACCTACTTCACCAATCGCGACAACTTTTGGGTTTTTGAGTTTTACCTCTAGAGAAGTTAAATCAATATCTTCTTTGATTTCACTTGGATGAATGCCTAAAGCTACATAGACATTACTGTATCTACTACTTATTTCGAGTGTGCTGTCAAGGTCTTTGAAACTCGTAGCGTTCGTAATTAAAAATTTAACAGAAGCTTCTGAAGCCCTTTTTATAACCTCTTCTAAATCACTTTTAAAAGCTTCATCTTGAAGGTGAATATGCGTATCAACTATCCAATCTAACATATGGATATTTTACCATAAGAGCGCTTTTTTTTCAAACATAACTTATTAAAAAAGTCTCTGCTTCAAGCAGAGACTTTTCCTTCAAAATTATTTTGTGATTGAAACAACAGAGCCGGCGCCGACTGTTCTTCCACCTTCACGAATAGAGAACTTAGTTCCTTTTTCGATAGCGATTGGGTGAATTAACTTAACGATTAACTCGGCGTTATCACCAGGCATTACCATTTCAACGCCCTTTGGAAGTTCAATAATACCAGTAACATCAGTTGTCCGGAAATAGAACTGTGGACGGTAGTTGGTAAAGAATGGAGTATGACGTCCACCTTCTTCTTTAGATAGTACGTAAACTTGCGCAGTAAATTCAGTATGAGCAGTAACTGATTTTGGTTTTGCGATTACTTGACCACGTTGTACATCTTCACGAGTTACACCACGAAGAAGTAAACCAATATTATCACCAGCTTCAGCAACATCAAGAAGTTTTCTGAACATTTCAACACCAGTTACAACTGTTGCTTTCGTTGGCTTAATACCAACGATTTCAACGTTGTCATTAACCTTAACTGTACCACGTTCAACACGTCCTGTAGCAACTGTACCACGACCAGTGATTGTGAATACATCTTCAACTGGCATTAGGAAGTCTTTTTCAGTTTCCCGTTTTGGTGTAGGAATATACTCATCAACGGCCTTCATTAATTGAATAACTGCTTCTTCGTATTTTGGGTCACCTTCCATCGCTTTTAAAGCTGATCCACGGATGATTGGAATTTCATCACCTGGGAAGTCATATTCTTTTAAAAGATCGCGAACTTCCATTTCTACAAGTTCAAGAAGTTCAGGATCATCAACTGCATCACATTTGTTTAAGAAAACAACGATACGTGGTACACCAACTTGACGAGCAAGTAAGATGTGCTCACGTGTTTGGGCCATTGGTCCATCAGTGGCAGCGATAACAAGGATAGCACCGTCCATTTGGGCAGCACCAGTAATCATATTTTTTACATAGTCAGCATGTCCTGGGCAGTCAACGTGAGCGTAGTGCCGAGCAGCTGTTTCGTATTCGATGTGAGATGAAGTAATTGTAATACCTCTTTGTTTTTCCTCAGGAGTTCCATCAATTTGTGCGTAATCCATTGGTTTTGAAGTTCCCGCTTTAGCAAGAACCTTAGTAATAGCTGATGTTAAAGTTGTCTTACCATGATCGACGTGACCGATGGTACCAATATTAACATGAGGCTTTGTTCTTTCAAATTTAGCTTTTGCCATTATTATCCTCCTTTTATTTTATTGTTTAATGGTACTAAAAGTATTATATTCTAATTGTTATAAAATTGCAAGCATTATCCATTCATTTTCTTAATGATTTCTTCAGAAACAGATTTTGGACAAGGCTCATATTTTGCAAACTGCATTGTGTAATTACCGCGACCCTGAGTATTTGACCGTAAGGCTGTTGCATAACCAAACATTTCAGCAAGAGGAACAACCGCTTTAACGCGCTGAACATTACCATGTCCATCCTGTCCTTCAAGACGACCACGTCTGCTTGTAATATCACCAATGACATTACCTAAATATTCATCAGGTACAGTAATTTCTACATTCATCATCGGTTCAAGTAAGCTTGGACCACATTTTTCTTTAGTATTCTTAAATGCCATTCCCGCCGCAACTTCAAAGGCGATTTGGCTTGAGTCAACATCGTGATAAGATCCATCAAATAGTGTAGCCTTGACATCAATTGTTGGGAAGCCTGCTAAGGTTCCTGATTCCATTGCTTGGATTAAACCTTTTTCTATTGGCTTAATATATTCCTTAGGAACAACGCCACCGACGATTTTATCAACAAACTCAAAACCGTTTCCAGGGTTTGGTTCAAATTTAATCCAAACATGACCATACTGCCCACGACCACCCGATTGTCGAACAAACTTTCCTTCGATTTCGGCAGGTACAGTTAAAGTCTCACGATAAGAAACTTGTGGAGCACCAACGTTACAATCAACATGAAATTCTCTTCGCATCCGGTCAACGATAATCTCGAGGTGAAGTTCACCCATTCCAGAGATGATTGTTTGACCTGTTTCTTTGTTGATATAGGTCTTAAAAGTTGGATCTTCTTCAGCAAGTTTACCAAGAGCAATACCCATCTTTTCTTGGTCTTGTTTCGTTTTTGGTTCGATTGCTACACTAATAACAGGATCAGGGAAATGGATGTTTTCAAGGACGATGTCCTTACCAACTTCACATAAACTATCACCAGTTGTCGTATCTTTAAAACCAACAGCTGCAGCAATATCACCAGTATAAATCTCTTTAATTTCTGTACGGTTATTAGCGTGCATTAACAGAACTCGTCCTAACCGTTCTTTCGTATCACGTGTTGCGTTATACACATAACTTCCTGAACTAATATGTCCTGAATAAACTCTAAAAAATGTGAGTTTCCCAACAAAAGGATCAGTCATTACTTTAAAAGCTAAGGCTGAAAATGGTTTGTTGTCATCAGGATGAATTTCGATTTGTTCACCGCGCTTGTTAGTTGCAATAAGTGAAGCAACATCAAGTGGTGATGGAAGATAATCGATAACTGCATCAAGAACTAGTTTAACACCTTTATTCTTAAAAGCACTTCCACAAAGTACCGGGAAGAAGTTTACTGATAAAGTTGCTTTTCTAATTGCCCGTTTTAAAATATCAACACTAATTTCTGCTTCTTCGAGATAAAGCATCATCAGTTCTTCATCATAATCGCTTACAGAAGAGATTAGTTCCTCTCGTAAAGTATCAACAGTTTTTTGAAGATTGGTAGGAATACTAATTTCTGCTGTGGTCTCATCAGCATCACCTTGATAACTATAAGCTTTCAAAGTAACAAGATCAATGATTCCGGTAAAGTTTGATTCACTACCAATTGGTAACTGCAGTGGTACTGCATTAGCACCTAAACGCTTCTTAAGTGTTGACACGGAGTAAAGAAAATCAGCTCCTGTCTTATCCATTTTATTGACAAACACAAGTCTTGGAACCATGTATTCTGTCGCTTGATGCCAAACAGTTTCTGTTTGTGGTTCAACACCAGCCTGAGCATCGATAACCGTTACCGCACCATCAAGAACCCTTAAACTTCTACTAACTTCAACAGTGAAGTCAACATGTCCTGGGGTGTCGATTAAATTAATGCGGTTTTGTTTCCAGTAAGTTGTCGTTGCTGCAGATGTGATTGTAATTCCTCGGTCTTTTTCTTGTTCCATCCAGTCCATTTGGGCAGCTCCATCATGAGTCTCTCCAATTTTATGGATTTTACCAGAACGATAAAGAATTCGCTCACTAACTGTTGTTTTACCGGCATCAATGTGCGCCATAATTCCAATGTTTCGTGTTTTATCTAACGTTACATCACGTCCCATAAATTATCACCATGAGTAGTGGGCAAAAGCTTTGTTACTTTCAGCCATCCGATGAACATCATCACGTTTCTTAACGCTAGCACCGGTTCCATTAGATGCATCAATGATTTCGTTAGCCAAACGCTCTTCCATCGTTTTCTCTTTTCTTAGACGAGAATACTGGGTGAGCCAGCGCAATACGAGTGTCATCTTTCGTTCCTGGCGAACCTCAGTTGGCACTTGGTAGTTAGCTCCACCGATTCGGCGAGCACGCACCTCAAGTTGCGGAGTAATATTTTCAATTGCTAAATTAAATACTTCCATAGCAGGTTTACCAGTTTGTTTTTCTATTCGTTTAAAAGCATCATAAATTATTGTTTGAGCGATGCCTTTCTTTCCGTCTAACATAATACTATTAATAAGTTTAGTAACTACCGGACTGTTATACACGGGATCTGGCAGTACTTCTCTTTTAGGTACATGTCCTTTACGTGGCATGGTTATACCTCCTTTCCTAAAATTTTATTTAAAAAGTTTATGCGTCTTTCTTAGCACCGTATTTTGAACGGCCTTGTTTGCGATTTTCAACACCAGTAGCATCAAGTGTTCCTCTGATGATGTGGTAACGAACACCAGGTAAGTCCTTTACTCTTCCTCCGCGAATCAAAACAACGCTATGTTCTTGTAAGCGGTGGCCAATTCCAGGGATGTAAGCTGAAACTTCCATACCATTAGACAAACGAACACGAGCATACTTACGAATCGCTGAGTTCGGTTTTTTTGGTGTAAGAGTTGATACTTTCGTACAAACTCCTCGTTTCTGTGGTGAGAAAGAAGTTGTGTAAACTTTCTTCAAAGTATTGTAGTTAACCGCAAGTTGTGGGGTTTTATCTTTCTTCTTCTTATCAACACGAGGTGATCTAACCAATTGGTTAATAGTAGGCATACAATCCTTCCTTTCTTTAATAATTCCGCCACAATTCCGGGCGTTAATGAATTCACTTTTTAATAAGCACAGCGAAAGCCATGCCGGAAATCCTCTATTAGTATACCAGTAGTTATTAGTTCTGTCAAACATTTTTTGTAATATTGTGATTATCTGTGATTAACTTCAGATTTTGTCTCAATCTATTAACACGTGATTTTGTCTCAAA
>CAUTZD010000019.1:0-16975 GCA_963542825.1 uncultured Acholeplasmataceae bacterium
GAGAATGAGTATTATGAGAAGTATTTCTGGGACAAAGTCTCGTGATAATCACAGGATTTTTAGTAAAAAATCGTTGAATTTATGATTATCGTGAAAAAATATCTCACCTGTTATTGTGAAACTTTATTCTAAAATTTAAAAAAATGTACCAACTTTTTTTGAAGTTGGTACATATTTCTAACTATATTTTTAAGTAAAATATATTGATTATTTGTCTTATAATTATTCCCATACAGTTGGTATACCATCAACATAGTGCCAATGATTACCGTCTTTGTTCTCAGTTTCACTATACCAATAAACTAAATGTTTACTACCAAAACTCCAATCTTTTTCCCAACCAGATGGCTTATTGGTTGCTTCAGCAAATATTTTAAACGAGCCAAAATAGTATACTATTGACTATAACCGTGTAAAGAAATTTCCGTGAAAATTATTCATTTAAACGTAACAATATAAAAAACACGCCTTAGTTAGACAAGGTAAAACTAAAGCATGTTTTTAAAATTATATGATTTATTTTATGTAAGATCAAGCGTATCAATATCAGTAATTCCCTCTTGGGTATAGTCATCAAAATAAGTGTTATTAATTTTTAGAACTTCTTTGCATTTACTCGTGTTGTCAGGAATCATTTTTTTCGTAATTAGTGAAGTTGGTTTAAGTTGACCTTGAAAAAAAATACTTGCATTATCAATTTTATAATTGACTCGCATCTTTAATGAAGCAAAATCGTTGTTTTGAAACTTAAAGAAAAAACCTTCCTCGGGCTTGTTTTTTAACGATAAGGCTAGTAAATAATGACTTTCATAAATTTTACTTTTATATAAAACCATTTCAAATTTATCACTTTTAAAGACATTTTCTCCAAGAAGCCCCTTCGTGAAAAAGCGTTCAAATGATTTAAAATCTTTTTTCAGAAGCTCTTTGACTTTTAAAAAATAAAATTCATCGTAAACATTTTCACGTTTTATCTTACGATTATATTCGATTTTACCATTAGTAGTTTTTGATTTTCCTTCGCCTGTAACATTCATATAAAGGTATTCTGTATCCATATATATTTCAGTATCAGCAGTTCTTATATAACTTTGAGTGCTGTTTGTTCTTTTGTCGGTTATTTTACCAATGTAATGTGCTCTTGTAATATCAAAGCCAAGCATCGTCAATTCACCTTTAAATTGGAAATCAAAATTATGCGTTGTTTGATTTTGCTTTTGGTAAACTGCCACAGTATTAAAAGTCCACAAAAATCTTTTTTCAACATTAGAACTATGGATCAACTGTAAGCTTAGTAAAGTTTTATCATATTCTTCTTTGCTCGTGATTTTTTGATATTCATCAAGATTAATGCTTACTCGGTCCTTACATCCTGTAAGAACAATAAGTACTAACACCATAACTAAAACTGTGAGAATTCTTTTCATTTTTTTCTTCCTTTATCTTGAGTAGTTATAATATACATCAAACAAATAAAAAATGGGAGCTTTTGTTTTACTCCCATAATATCATTATTTATTTGTAAAACCGATGACAGCTTTTAATCCTGACAGTAAGCCACCAGCAAGCATCAAAGAACCACCAACAATCGCTCCATAACCGAGTTTAGCTTCAAGCTTTTTTAAAGTCTCAGTAATTATAATTCCTTGATACTTAACGTAGTAAAGCACTAAGAAAAGCATAATTCCTGATGCTAGTAGTAATAAACTACTTAAAATATATCCAACTGGATGGTGCCAAATAAGAACTAAAACACCGCCAGCCAAAGCTATAATCAGTGCAAGTAGTGGAATAAAATTAAAAGCTAAGCCTTTATCTTTATTCCCAAAAGTCACCTGAACACCAGTATATGATGTCTTGATTTTTAAAATCGTTTCCCAAGATGCTACCTGCCCAACTAAGAACAAAGTAATTCCAACTAGCGTCATACCAAAGATAACTATTCCAAGCATTAATTGAATTTGCGAATTTTTCTTCTTTTTAGCCATTTTCTATAAGCCCCCTTCAACTATAATTATACTCGTTACTTGTGATTTTGGACTCTTTAAAAATAACATTTTTAAAAATCCCGTGGAAAAGTGAAAGAATACTACTTGCCAAGACAAGCGTTGAACTTATTATTAACCCTATTTGAATCTTATACCCCTTACCAAAAGCGTTGTAAAGATAGTAGTGAGTTCCAAGACTTCCTTGAATTTTAATATAACGGGTAATCGTAATCATCAAGATTCCGGAAATTACTAATAAACCCGTAACAATGAAATATACAATTTTATTTTTCCAGATAACCGATAGAAAAGCACAAGCAACTGGAATAAAGAAACCAAGAAAAGCTTTACTATTAAATGCCGGGTAATTTAAAATCGAATCGGGGAACAATGCATTTTGGGTACCAAAAACAAGTTGGCTTCCTAAAAGTGAAAAAACCGGATCACCATTATATCCTACTACTGGTAAAAAGAGAAACAGAAAACTTCCAGTTATTGCTAGAAAAAAAACTAATATTCCCAAAATAGTCTCAACTCTTTTACTTTTTCTCATCTTCTTCTATACGCTCCTTCCAGTAACAGTTTGGGCACCGCTCAAGACTCTTATCATAGTAAAATTCACAGCGTTCACAATATTTCTCACTTATCGTTTCAATTGGTTTTGGTTTTGCTAAGATAAATTTAATTGCTAAAAGTTCAATAATAAGAATGATAGCAATTAGTCCTAAAACCACAAAGTAACCATAACTATAATTAAAAGATATTTTAAGAGGCTGCCTAGTCGCTTTAATTGTTATCATGTCTCTAAAGAAAAGCACATTAGTAAATCCTGATATCAAGAAAAGGAAACTAATTCCAAAACCGCCTTCTTCTTTCCGGAAAAGCGGAATTATGACAGCCGCACCAATAAGTAAAATCGTTAAGGTAACTGGGTCTACTGATAATTTATATTCAAATTCTGAATACTTTTTAATATAGGAATAACCAAATAAACTCTCACCTACACTCTTCATAACTGGTAAAACTAAAAAGCCAAGTACCATAAGAATATAGATAGCTGTATTAACATAGATAAGAATTTGTCCTGTTTTTGATTGTTTTTTCATACCCTTAGTATACCAAAATTTAATTAAACGCGGGAAGAAAAATGAAAAAATGAAAATTTTATTTGCACAAAATAGTTTTTTGTGGTATTAATATAGTGGTTGTTTACCATATCTCCTTTCTGCAAATATATTGTCTTACATTATAGTTGCATGGTAAATGACCATTTTTATTTCTTTCTTGGGGGTATAAATATGAATTTAAATAAAGCAAAAAAACTTGTTGTTGCTAATATCTATTTGTGGTTCTCTGTAGTAATTAGTGCTTCTCTTTTTCTAATACCTATACTTATCATTTACATTATTAGTAAAATGTCTGATTACAATTTGTCAACTGGAATAGGTCTCGCTATCGCTACACACATTTTAATTTATCTAGTTATTATAGTACCATCAATATTATTTCTTGTATCTCTTGCCATCCAAATTATTAACATTGTTCATGCAAAAAATATTTCTGAAATGACTAATAATAAAAGATCTTTTGTTTTACTTGTTGTTGGCTTATTTGTTTTTATTGTTACTATTTTTGGACTCTTCACACTTAAAAAAGAAATAAACGGGCTTGATAAAGCCAGAATTTTAGAAGAAACTAGTACTTCTCAAGATGCTTAAAAGCATCTTTTTTTATTTAAAATTATTGAGACGAAATCGCATATTATTGGTGGCTAATCGCTATAAACAATTTCCTTGCTATTTTGAATAATGTAGGTATAATAAAGGAGCAGTTAATTGCGGGTGTGGCGGAACTGGCAGACGCGCTAGACTTAGAATCTAGTTCTTTTGAGTGCAGGTTCAATTCCTGTCACCCGCACCATGTTGCGCCAGTAGCTCAACAGGATAGAGTGCTTGGCTACGAACCAAGAGGTTGGGGGTTCAAGTCCTCTCTGGCGCGCCATTTAATTAAATCCGGGAAGTAGCTCAGTTTGGTAGAGTGCTTGGTTTGGGACCAAGATGTCGCAGGTTCGAATCCTGTCTTCCCGACCATCTGCGGATATAATTCAATGGTAGAATGTCAGCCTTCCAAGCTGAATATGCGAGTTCGATCCTCGTTATCCGCTCCATTATTTATAATCCTTCTCTAGAAATTTCTAGAGTTTTTTTATTCAACTTTAGATAATAAAACCTGCGGCTATGGCGGAACTGGTAGACGCGCTACTTTGAGGGGGTAGTATCGCAAGATGTGTGAATTCGAATTTCATTAGCCGCACCAATAAAAAATAAAGGCTTAAGAGGAAACTCTTAAGCCTTTTTATATTAGCTATTTTTTAAAATAATTTCTTTAGCTTTCATAAGTCTAATAATGTTGCTACGTTCATTGTCTTCTAAACGGTTCGTAATTAATTTAATCTGTTTTGTCATTTCTGGAATCATCACAAACTCAATCGCATTAACTCTTCGGCGGGTTTTCTCGATTTCCTTACCAAGAACCAAACACGTTTTCTCAACTTCAGCAAGGCGTAAAAGATCTTCAACTATCGATGACAAAATAATTACCGATTCATCTAAGGCAACGGGCGTAAAACTAAATCCATAAGTTACCCCCTTAACTTTATCACTTTTGACGCTAATCTTTGGGATGCTAACATTCATCACTGAAGTTGTATCGACATCAACATAAGATACAGCCATAGGGATTGCGAGGGCCTCAAGGAGTTCAAGCTTTGATGATTTTACTTGAGCTTTGGAAAATTCTAAAACTGCCATTTTGATTGCTTTATCAATTTTTTTACGAAGTCTTTCATTTTCCTTAATAAACTGCATAAACTTTTGAACCATCGCATCTTGCTTATCTTTAAGCAGTTTATAACCACGCATAGCAATTTTCAAACGCTTCTTAAAAAGCGTTAACTGCATTCGCGTTGCGTTTACTTTTTGGCTACGCATAAATTAATCCTTTAAGTATTTGTCGATGTATTTAGTGTCAATACGCTTGAGCTCAGCTTTGGGAAGAAGGCTTAAAAGCTTCCAGCCAATCGTTAGGGTTTCTTCAATACTTCGGTTATCATCAAAACTTTGGGAAACGTATTCGCTTTCGAATCTCGTAGCAAACTTCGCATAGATTTTATCAAGATCACTAAGCGCTGCTTCTCCAAGAATTGTTGAAAGTTCTTTCGCTTCTTTACCGCGTGCATAGGCTGAAAATAATTGGTTCATTGTATCAGCATGATCTTCTCTTGTTTTAGAAGCGCCAATTCCTTTATCCTTTAAGCGGCTAAGCGATGGTAAAACATCGATTGGCGGCTTAACACCGTTTAGGTGAAGATCACGTGAAAGAATGATTTGCCCCTCGGTAATATATCCTGTAAGGTCAGGGATTGGATGAGTTTTATCGTCTTCAGGCATCGTTAGAATCGGAATCTGGGTGATTGAGCCTTTATTATTTTTGATTCTTCCAGCACGCTCGTATAAGCTTGCAAGATCGGTATACATGTATCCTGGGTATCCGCGTCTTCCGGGTACCTCTTTACGGGCTGCGGAAATTTCTCGCAAAGCCTCAGCATAATTTGTAATATCGGTAATAATAACAAGTACATGCATTCCAAGCTCAAACGCTAAATATTCAGCAGTTGTAATTGCCATGCGTGGCGTCGCAATCCGTTCAATTGCCGGATCATTTGCAAGGTTAACAAAGACAACACTTCGCTTAATAGCTCCGCTACGTTTAAAATCTTCAATGAAGAAATTAGCTTCCTCAAAAGTAATACCAACAGCCGCAAAGACAACAGCAAAAGGTTCTTTACCTTTGATGACGGTTGCTTGTCTTGCTATTTGAGCAGCAAGCTCAGCATGTGGTAAGCCTGAACAAGAAAAAATTGGCAGTTTCTGTCCGCGGACAAGCGTATTTAAACCATCAATTGCTGAAATGCCTGTTTGAATAAATTCTTCGGGGTAATCACGAGCTACCGGATTAATTGGGATACCATTAATATCCATAACCTTCTCAGGGATAATCTCACCGCCATTATCAATTGGGCGACCAAGACCATCAAATACCCGCCCTAAAATATTCTTCGCAAGTTTGATTTCCGTTCCATGCCCTAAAAAGACAACTTTACTCGTATCAATTTTTAATCCTTGAGAACTATCAAACAACTGAACTAAAACTTTATCTTCGTTTACTTCAAGAACTTTGCCGATACGTTTCTCACCATTTGCTTGTTTGATTTCAACAAGCTCATCATACTTAACATCCTTAACACTATCAACTAGCATTAATGGTCCAACAACTTCACGAATTGTTTTATATTCTTTAGCCATTATTCTTCCCTCGCTAGTAAATATGTTTTTAAAGTTCTTTCAACGCTTTTGGCTTCTTTCATAAATTCGGCTTCGGGAACATATTTAAGCCTACCTACTTCTTCAAGTATCGGCATACTTATAAGTTCCTCGAAGCTTATGTTTTCCTTAAGCGCTTTGAGTCCTAAGTGATACCAGGTAATGATGAGTTTCAAAATCATATACTGTTTTGAAAGTGTTGTATACGTGTCAACTTCGTGAAAAGCGTTTTGATGAAGAAAATCCTCCCGGATTTTACGAGCAGCTTCAAGTAGTAGCCGGTCTTGATAGTCAAGCGAATCAACACCAACAAGCCTAACGATTTCTTCAAGCTCACTTTCTTTATTAAGAATCATAAACGTTTCTTTAACCTGCTCGTTCCATCCAGGAACAAGTTCCTCAAAGTGCCCTTTAAGAGCTGAAGAATAAAGCGAATAACTTTTAAGCCAGTCAATTGCTGGGAAGTGTCTACGATAAGCAAGTTCGGCAGAAAGCCCCCAGAATACCTTAACAATTCTTAAGGTCGCTTGGCTGACGGGCTCACTTGTATCACCTCCTGGAGGCGATACTGCACCAATTGCAGTGATTGCTCCTAAACGACCATCACTTCCTAGACACTTGACAATACCTGCGCGTTCATAAAACTCTGCTAGTCTACTAGAAAGGTATGCTGGATACCCTTCTTCACCTGGCATCTCTTCAAGTCGCGAACTCATTTCACGCAGGGCCTCTGCCCACCGTGAAGTTGAATCTGCCATAATCGCTACTTTATAGCCCATGTCACGGTAATACTCCGCAATCGTGATTCCTGTATATATACTAGCCTCCCGTGCAGCTACTGGCATATTAGATGTGTTAGCAATGAGAACCGTCCGTTCAAGAAGACTTTTTTTCGTTTTTGGGTCGATAAGTTTCGGAAACTCATTCAAAACATCAGTCATTTCATTTCCCCGTTCACCGCAGCCAATATAAACAATCAAATCAGCATCAGCCCACTTAGCTAATTGATGCTGAACAACTGTCTTACCACTTCCAAAAGGACCAGGAATTGCTGCCACGCCGCCAATTGCAATTGGAAAGAGCGTATCAATAATTCTTTGACCAGTAACCATGGGTTTGTTTGGTGTTAGTTTATTTTGGTATGGTCTTCCCTTTCTAACTGGCCAACTTCTTTTCATCATAATTTTTTCTTTATTATCAAGAACGCAAATTGTGTCAACGATTGTATGTGGACCTTTTTCAAGCTTTGTAATTTTCCCAGATTTACCAAAAGGAATCATCACCATATGCTTAATGACTTCGGTTTCTTCAACATAACCAATGATATCACCACTAACAACTGCGTCTCCGACTTTTTTTGTCGGAACAAAATCCCATTTTTTCTTTTGATCAAGTTTTTCAACATCGATTCCTAAAGGAATTTGAAAACCACTATTTTCATAGATTTTTGCTAAGGGTCTTTGTATGCCATCAAAAATCGATGTCAAAAGACCAGGGGCTAGTTCAACAGACAAAGCTTCACCAGTTTTATAAACTTTTTCACCAGGGCCAATTCCTGCTGTTTCCTCGTATACCTGTATTGAAGCAACATCACCCCTTAATTCGATAACTTCACCAATTAAGCGTTTTTCTGATACCCGAACGACATCATACATTTTAACGTCGCCCATGTTTTTCGCCATAATTAAAGGCCCAGATACTTTTGTAATGATTCCAAATGTCTCAGCCATCGTTTTCTTCCTTTCTAAAAATATTGAAGCCAATGGCCTTTTCAATATTTTCATATATTTGTTCAAGCCCTAAACTCTTTCCTTCTTTTAAAGGAATCGGAGTAAAAAGTGGATAAACATCATGTTGATATTTATTGCGAATAGTTTGCGTTTTTAAAAATAGTTCATCATCGAGGAAAATAATCAAGTAGTTATCACTAACAAGATTGTAAATTTCCTCGTCAATTTTATCAAGGTCCCAGTCAACAATAACTTTAAACCCAAGGGTATTAAAAATTAACCCGCGTTCGTACTGAGTAATAAGAGCCATCTTCGTCTTATCCATCGTTTTCCTCTAAAAGCAAAATCTTAATCATTTTCTCTTCTTGTTTTTTCTTGAGAAAATATGCACAAAACTTTTCATATCCCAAAGGATTTACTGACATCTTATGAAAATAACTAATCAAATATTCGTCGATTTGTTTTTCTACTTCACTTAAATTATTACTTGCAAATATTTCTTCGTACTTTACAGGAACTTTTTTGGTTTTCCGAGTTAAATTGCCACCAGCGATAAAAAGGTCTTCTTCTAAATAATCTAAAAGTCCAAGTTTTTCAATACGCCTGTTAGTAAGTAAGTTTGTCAAATCAATCTTCTCACGAAACCACTTTCTTAAAAATGGATAGCGTAAAGTCTTTTTCAAAGCGATTTTAAAAACGATTTGATCAACTTTTGTATTAACGTTAAACTGATCAAGCTTATCAAAATCAAAATGCTTAAAAAACGGCACTAACTTTCTTGGGAGTTTTTTTATGTCTTTTGTTTCTAAAAAATCGCAAATCTTTTCTTCTTCTGATTCGTAAATAATAGGAACCGTTGTCTTAAACAAAACATTCTTAAAAATAGTTTTGAGCCGAGTTGCCTCGTAGTCAGTATTTAAAATATCAATTAAACCCTTATCAGGGAGTTTCTCTAAAATGAAGGCATTAAGTTTTTCAGCTTCACTTTCAAGCATCGCCGCAACTGTTTTTTGGTTATCTCCATATCCTAAATCTTTTAAACTTCTATATAAACTGTTTGTCTTTAAAAGCGGTAAGAGCTCATTTTCTGAAACAATTTTCTGTTCTTTAAGAATGATGAGCGAATTAAAATAAGCATAATCAAACATAACTATTCCCCAAAAAGAACTTTCGCGAGCTGTTCTTCTAAACGTTTCTCGCGTTCTTCAAAGAAACTGTTGAATGTACAATCAATATCGAAAGTTTTGCTGACAATAATAAATCCATTTTTAATTTTTGAATCAAGAGAGAATACAAGATTTGTTTTATGTCTTTTATTATAACCCGAAACAATTTCCTTTAGTAAGTTATTGCTTGAAACAATTGTTTCATTTCCTGTAAGATCATGAGCGCTCTTTAAAAAATATTTTTCAAGTTCTTTTTCTTTAAACTTCTCAAAAAGGCTAACGCCTTCAAGCACTAAACTGTTCAAAAGATTCTTTTTAAATTTTAAGAGTTCACTATTAATTTCACTATTAATTTGAGCACGCCTACTTTCAACTAAAAAGTTGCGCTCGCTTTTTAAAGTGTTTAACGCTTTTTCGTATTTATCAGCTTCTTCCGTTTTTTCTTTTTCGTAATCAAAAACTAAGGCTTTTTTCTTTTCTTCAAAAAGCCTTTTTTGATCTTCGAACGCTTTATCAAGAACTAACTGATAAATATCGCCTTTCATTATTTAAGTCCTAGTACAAGAAGAATACTAATAAGGAAACCAAGGATTGCATACGTTTCAATTAACGCTGCCATCAAAATTCCCTTACCGCCAAGTTTTTCGTTGACAGCTGTCATCTGCACGCTCGCAACGACCATCTTTGCTTGAAGAAGCGCTGAAAAAAGTCCAAGCACTCCAACAGGAAGTGTTGCTAGGAAAAATGCCCAGCCTTCAGTAACTGTTAACTGTAAAACCGTACCACCAATTAACTGAAGCTTTACCGCAACAATAACGGCGATGATAAATCCATAAATCCCCTGAGTTCCTGGTAATGCTTCAAGTACAAGTAGTTTACCAAATAGTTTTGGCTTTTCACCAAGTACCCCAGCTGCTGAACTACCACCAAGAAGCACTCCAACTGCCGAGCCAACACCTGCAAGGATTGCTCCAAGCCCAGCTCCAAGAATGGCAATAATTGTTCCAATACTCATAATATCTTTCCTCCTTTGTTATTTAATAATATCATCAATATATTTTAATTGGTATTGAAGAGGCTTATAAAGTTCCCCTTCGCCTTCGTAAAATTTTCCAAAAAATTCAATATACTGTAGTCTTCCATCATGAACGTAAACTGAGAGTAAACTCATAACAATGTTAAAAACATGCCCAAGTATATAAATAAAACTAGACATAACGATTCCAAAAATGGATGATTGAAGCATCCCTGCAAGCAAATTCATCACGTATCCAATTACCGCACCAGATAAGGCAAGTGCTAAGATTCGCGAATAGCTAAGAATATCACCCATGAAAGAAGCAAGCCCAGTTAGCGAAGAAAAACCGCCAAAGATTTTCCCAAACACGCCTTTCTTACTGTGCCCTCCTAAAACGATGATTAGAATGAGACCCGTGCTAACAAACCCATAAGTCACATACTCAATGTAAGGAATCTTAAAATACATTTTAAGAAGGTAGCTAAATAGCCCGAGCATTATTAGTGCCCAAGAAATTCCTTCACTTAAGCCACCAATAATTTGTCCTTTCTTAAATAAAGTTACACCTTTAAAAATAAGTCCACTCATGATGTGGAGAATACCAACACCAATACACAAATAGAAAAGTGTCATCGGTTCAGCAATCAAGTCTTTTTTGAAGATGAGTGGATAAAACGTAAATCCAAGATAGCTTCCATAAAGCGCGCCAACGATAATTGAAGAGACGCCGCAGAAACCAAAAACCTTAACCATCGCTCTTGTTCCGCCTTTGGGTTTTTTGATTTTCAAAAATAAAAACGCAAGAGTGCTCAGTAAAAATCCATAAACGACATCGCCAAACATGAGCCCAAAAATCACAAAATACCAAAACGCCATCAAGGTGTTAGGGTCGCGTTCTCGGTAGCTTGGCACCCCAAACATATTAGTAACATCTTCAAATGGTTTAATGATTTTGCTGTTGTATAAAAGCGTTGGAACTTCTTCTGATTCAGACGGCTCAGTAATACTTAAATCGTAGCTCACTTTAGCCTCATCAAGAATACTAATAAGTTTGTCTTTCTGCTTCTCAGGAACAAACCCCTCTAAGAAAACTAAATAATCGTAATTCTCACTATCAACCATTTTAAGTTCGTGCTCTGATAAAATGAGATCGTGGCTGCGCTTTAAATCATTAACTTTTGCTTCGAGCCCTTTTAGTTCTTCTTTAATCTTTTGTTTTTCAACATTTATTCTCTGAAGCTCAAGAGAATTATTTTGAGTAATTTCTAGAGGAATTTCGTTTTTCAAGTCGAAAGGAATTTCACTAAACTTTTCTCTATTTAAATCTTGTTTTACCTTGTCCCAGAAAATTACATCACCGACAATTAAAACGCTACGAGAAAGCCCATTATTACCTAAATATTGCCAATCAAAGGAGACATTATTAAGAATCTCCTCAAAACGGTCAAGACGGTCACTGTTAACTAGACCTTTGCGAATTGTGAGTTTTCTTAGGTCTTTGAGGTCACTTAGTCTAATTGATAAATCTTTCCAAATTTCTAAATCTTCGTTTTCTTTCTTAAGCGCCTCTTCTTTTAGAGTTAACTCATTCTCTAAACTATTTAAATCGATGATTCGCTTTGATAAACTTAGTTCTTCGTTATAGTCCTTTAAAAAATCTTCTTTAGTTATTTTAAATTCATGACGAACAAATGTCTTCTTTTCGTGAAGAAGTTCCAAGGCTTCTTCAATTGTTTCTGCTTCTTTCGGAAGCGTGAGTTCTTTCATTCGTTTCGGCATAAAAATTTGGTTGTCCTGAAGAAGCTTTAAAATTTTAATTTCCGAAGTCTTTAAAAAAACAATTTCAGCTTTATTTATCTTAGCGATCATCTTGGTCACCAATTAATATCTTTAAGGCTTTTTCTTTTTGTTTATTAAAAGCGTCTTCAAGTTTTTTTAATTGCACCTCTAAAGCTTCCTTAGCTTCCTTTAGGTACTCTAAAGAAAACGCTTCGACAAAATCTTTTGTTTCCTCTTTAAAAGTTTTTAAAAGTTTTTGATTTTTGGTTTTTAATTCTTTCAGTTCCAACTTCAAAGATTCTTCAAACTCTTCAAGATTTTCGGTTGTTTTAGCGATGATTTGCTTTGCCTTTTCTTCCGTTTCTTTGACTCGAGTTAGAAGGGTACTTGGATTGATATTATTTAAAATTTTCGTTTCTTTGTTAGCCATAAAAATACTTACCTAAGTATACCACAGTTTTACTTAAACCATTAAAAATAAACTTACATAGAGTTAAAAAGAATAGATTAATTTTTTAACCTATTCTTTTTAAAAACTATTTTTTACCAACTAAAAGTTTAGATCCCTTTAAAAAGATAAAACCAGCTAAGAATTTATTAACAAACTTGCCCTTATCAGTATCAATTAATTCAACGCTTTCATAGCCCATTTCTCTTAATCTATTAACAAAAGAAGTCATATCACCATAAAAGAGTTTATTCATGATGTCATGAATGACAAATGTTCCGCCTTTCTTTAAAGTTCTTAAAGTTTCTAAAAGGAGGTCCTGCCGGTTTCTTGGAATGTTATGATAGACAAGATTACTCATGACAAGATCGAACGTTTCACTAGGAAAATCAAGTTTGGTGGCGTCACCTTTTTGAAAAATAACGTTTGTTACGTTATTTACTTTAGCATTATTTTCACAAAGCTGTTTACTATATTCATATTCTTTACCCCAGCGGTCAATACCAATAAATAAAGCTTCGGGATTTTTCTTAGCACAAGCGATAACAAGCGATCCGCTTCCACAACCAACATCAAGACCTTTCTCTCCTTTCGCAAGGTTTGCGTATTCTGCTAAGCTATCAATAATTTTACGAGCGATACCGTTTTTATTTTGATATGCAAATTTCTTACGCATTGTAAGACTGGCACTTGTTAAAAAGATAAAAACCCCTAAACCTAAAGATGCTATAACTATTAACGCTATTCTAAAGACCTCATCTTTAATTACATGTTTTCCTAATATCGAAAATAAAAGTAGTCCCATAAAAAGAAGTGAAAAACCAGTGCCAATACTAACAATCCATTTTGGCATCCAGCTTTGATGCTTTTCTTTTAACGTTTCCATAATTTATAAACTACCTTCTAGTTTCTTCATGAATCCCACAGGATCGATGATGAAACGAACATGTTCTCCTTGAGCGATGATCCCTTTACTATCAAAGCTTGAAACAATAAAACTAATTTTTTTATTTTCAACTTTAGTGATAAGTGCCATCGTTTTAATTTTATCACCAATTTTTGAGGGACGCTCATGTTTAACTAAAATGAAGCCACCAACACTTTCTTCACCAGTTAAGTCTTTAATTAGATTATAAGCTACTTGTTCCATATGAGCGACAATTGCTGGAGTTGCTAAAACCTCAAGTCCTCCTGACTTCATGCTTTTGGCAGTTTTTGATTTAACAACTGTTAATGACTGGGTTTTCTTTTTTCCTTCTTTTATCATAATATAACCTCATTTAAATTTCCCTTTTATTATATGATTATTTAACAAAAAAGTAAACAAAAATGATAAAAGTAAATTTTAAAATTAAAACCTCGCTTGACGAGAGTATCGTCTGCAGGCGAGGTTTTAGTGTTATTTTATTTTATATGTTTATCTCTGTTGGGAAGTGGTATTCAACGTTATTGTCAAGACCAAGCTGGCCACTATCGTTTTGTCCAAAGGTATATGTTTTCCCACCTAATACCGAAAATGCTGAATGTGAACCGCCCGCAGCAATTTGGATGATTTTATCAGTACTATTAATTTTTGTAGGAATCAGGTATTCTTCAACATATCCTAAACCGAGCTGACCTTTTTTGTTATAACCAAAAGCGTAAGCTTCTCCATCTTCTGTTAGAATAAGTGAATGAAGACCGCCGAGAGAAATTTGTGTGATTTTTTTGTTTCCGTAATGGGTGCTGTCGATTTTTGTAGGAACTAAACGGTCTGTTTTATCGTTAAGACCAAGCTGACCGTTTCCGTTTAGACCGAAAGCATAAATTTCGCCATCTTCTGTTAGAATAAAAGAATGAAGGCTACCAGCAAAAATTTGTGCGATCTTTTTATTCCCATAATGGGTGCTATAGATTTTTGTAGGAACTAAACGATCTGTTTTATTGTTAAGACCGAGTTGTCCTTTTCCGTTATAACCAAAAGCATAAACTTCACCATCTTCAGTTAAGATAAGAGAATGAGAATCTCCAGCAGAAATTTGTGTGATTTTTTTGTTTCCATAATGGGTACTATCGATTTTTGTGGGAACCAAACGCTCTTCAGTATCATTAAGACCAAGCTGACCTTTTTTATTATTACCGAAAGCATAAACTTCACCATCTTCAGTTAAGATAAGGGAATGAAGGCTACCAGCAGAAATTTGTGTGATTTTTTTGTTTCCATAATGGGTACTATCGATTTTTGTAGGCAATAAACGTTCATTAGTATCATTAAGACCAAGCTGACCGCTTTTATTATTACCGAAAGCATAAACTTCACCATCTTCGGTTAAAATGAAGGAATGACTACCTCCTGCATAAATTTTGGCAATTGTTTTATTATTATAATTATCACTGTTAATTTCTGATAAAGTCTTCTGATCGTTTTTATTTCCAAGTCCAAGTTGACCATATAGGTTGTTACCAGAAGCATATAGTTTATTGGTATTAGTTAAAAGAAGAGTGTGCTTATACCCCAAAGCCATTTGTTTTACTGCTTCTTTCTCCCAAACAGCATAAATAGTTATATCTTCAGTGACTTTGTTCGTAAAGTTATATTCACCATTTAAACCATCGCTTGATAGACTAAAGAACTTGAAAGCATATCCTGGTCGGTTCATAACGGTGCCTATAGTTCTTGGATCTGTTGCTTCTTTACCGTGTTTGACGGTTTGGCTTGGAATTGTTATAGCATCATACTGGGTATCAAATGTAACTGTATACTTTTTAGCTTCCCATACGGCATGTAAAGTTAGGTCTTCAGTTATAGTTTCGGTTCTTACGTTAAATTCAGGACCGTTATTTGTTTTACTCCAGTACTTGAACGTGTGAGAAACAGCCGTTAGAAATAACATTTCTCCAGTGTTATCAAGGAGTGTTCCATAGTTAACTGTTTGAGATGCAACGGTTACTGGTGCACCAGTAAGCGTTGTTTCATCTACCTCTTCGCCTTCATAGGTAATGAAGTTAACAGTTTTTGTTTCTATTTCCCATACTGCGTATAGGGTTAGATTATCGTTAACTACTGTTGCAAAATCAAACTCAGATCCACCAATTTCACTACTCCAGTGCTTAAAATTATGTCCTAGTTTAGTTGGATTAGTAGATGGTTTAGTTATCGTTTCGCCCTTATTTACTGTTATAGGATTAAAAGTTCCATTTCCTCCTTGAAGGTCAAAGGTTACTGTTACTTTAGGGATGGCTTCCCAAACTGCATATAAAATTAGGTCATCGTTGATTGCTGTTGAGAAGTTAAATTCCGTTCCATTAACTTCCGTACTCCAGTATTTAAAAGCAAAGTCTGGTCTAGTTGGGTTGATAGAAGGTTTAGTTATAGTTTCGCCTTTGTTAATTGTAATAGGATCGAAAGTTCCTGAACCACCTTGGAGGTCGAAGGTAACCGTTACTTTAGGGATGACCTCGTAGACTGCATAAAGTGTTAAACTTTCGTTAATAGGACTTGTAAAATTAAATTCAGAACCACCAATCTCATTACTCCAGTGCTTAAAGATATGATTTGGTTTAGTTGGGTTAACAGAAGGCTTAATTATAGTCTCACCTTTATTTACTGTAACAGGGTCAAAGGCACCTACACCACCTTGAAGATCAAAAGTAACCGTTACTTTGGGGATGGCTTCATAAACTGCGTAAAGTGTTAAACTTTCGTTGATTGGATTTGTAAAATCAAATTCAGTTCCGTTAACTTCTGTACTCCAGTGTTTGAATGTATAATCAGCTTTAGTTGGGTCGGCGGTTGGCTTAATTATAGTCTCACCTTTATTTACTGTAACAGGATCAAAGGTTCCAGTTCCGCCTTGAAGATCAAATGTTACTGTAACTTTAGGTATAGCTTCATAAACGGCATAAAGAGTTAGACTGTCATTGATAGATGTACTAAAATCAAATTCAGAGCCATTAATCTCTGTGCTCCAATGTTTAAATACAAAACCTGACTTAACTGGATCAGTACTTGGTTTAACTAGTTGCGCACCTTTGTTAATTGTAATAGGATCAAAAGTTCCAGTTCCACCTTGAAGGTCAAAGGTTACTGTGACTTTAGGTATGGCTTCATAAACGGCATAAAGAGTTAGGCTATCACTTATAGGCAAACTAAAGTTAAATTCAGGTCCGTTTACTTCTGTACTCCAGTGTTTGAATGTATGATTATCTTTAACTGGATTAGCAGAAGGCTTAGTTATGGTTTCACCTTTGTTAATTGTAACAGGATCAAAGGTTCCAGACCCTCCTTGAAGGTCGAAGGCAATCGTTACCTTTGGAATAGTTTCATAAACAGCGTAAAGAGTTAGACTATTATTGATAGGTGTTGCGAAATCGAATTCAGGTCCGTTAACTTTTGTACTCCAGTGCTTAAAATTATGTCCTAGTTTAGTTGGATTAGTAGAAGGCTTAGTTATGGTTTCACCTTTGTTAATTGTAACAGGATCA
>CAUTZD010000020.1:0-12357 GCA_963542825.1 uncultured Acholeplasmataceae bacterium
GTTTACATAGCGTGTTTATTATACAACATAAGTTAAGGTCTGTCAAACAAAATTTAAAAAGCGAAAAAGGTAAAAAAGCCTCCCCAAAGGAGACCAAGTTATTCAATCTTTTAAAGAGCCAATTGGAATTATAAACACACCGTCTTCCCGTTTTTTACCGTACTGTGAACCTGTAATAATTATTTTCAAATCTGGCAGTTTTAGAGCTGTTCGTTTTTCTTTTTCGTTATATTCTTTTATAAGTCTTTCGATTTTACATAAATGCTTAGCGCCTTCTTCTATTTCGCTAGTGCCAAGCTTAAATTCTATTAGTGCGTATCTTCCGTCTCGCAAATGTAAAACCGCATCCGCCTCTAAACCATATCGGTCACGATAATATGATATTTCCCCATTAACCTTGGCAGAATAAGCTCTTAGATCTCTGATGCACAAAGATTCGAAGAGAAAACCTAAAGTTTTAAAATCAGTATTAAAATATTCAGGAGATAATCCAAGAGCTGCAACAGCAATTGATGGATCTATTAAATTTCTTTTGTTTCCTGATCTAATTGCATTTTTAGAACGAATAGATGGATTCCAAGCAGGTACATCTTCAATTATAAAGAGCTTTTCTAGTGCATCTATATACTCATAATAAGTCGGCTTAGAGATATTGGTTGTAGAAGAAACATCGGAAAAAATAGTTTCGGTTGTTGCTAGTGTACATATATTTCGAGCATATGACTTTAAAATTTTTTCTGCTATGCCTGAATTTCTTTTAGATCCACCAATGTTTTTGATATCTTGATGACAGGTTTGAAAAAAGAGATCGTTTGCTATTTCAAGTTTTGCTTCAGGTGTTTTGTTAAATAGTGATCTTGGCCATCCACCACGACAAATCGCAAATATTAAATCATCAAACAATAATTTTGATTTGACAAAACCCATATCTTTTGTATCGAATAAATCACCTAGCGATACTTCTCCAGTAGATTCACCACTTTCATATAAACTCATTGGGTACATTTTCATAGTGGAGATTCTTGTTGTTCCTGTGTGTGGTGTATCTACAGACTGTGATGTAGACCCTGTCAATATAAAAAGACCAGGCAGTCCTCTATCATCAACAGCCTTCCTAATTGCCCCCCAAATCTTAGGAGCATCTTGCCACTCATCAAAAAGTCTAGGCGTTTCGCCAATTAGTAATTTAGAAGGCATTTCTTTAGCTACTTGTAGATAACTGTCCCTATAATCTTCATCTTGAAACTCAATAACACTTTTGGCTTTTTGTTTAGCGGTTGTGGTTTTACCACATCCTTTTGGACCCACAATCAAGGTAGCACCAAAAGATTCAAGTTTCAAATTTAGGATGCTGTCGGCAATTCTTTTTTTATATTCCATAGTTTACCTCAACTAAATCCTACTTCACTTTACACTTTTGTCAAGTATTTTTTTACAGATTTGCGCACTTTTATTTTACACTTTTGCTGTATTTTATTTTACAGATTTGCTCTTCTACTATTCCATCCCATAAAATTAAAAAGACCTTTTTACTACGATTAGCAAAAATGGTCTAAATATTTTTATCAGTTTTATTACCAAAGTTTTCCAATATTATGCTAAGCATTTTCTTCAGTTATCTTTAAAATTACTATAACTTCTATTCTCGTTAAAGTTAGGACTATCCTTAGCTGCTTCTAGAATTTTTCGTTAAATTTTTTCTGGATGTTTTCTGGATGTTTGTGATGATTTAAAAGCTTAATAATTCTTCTAAAAACTTTTTAAATTTTTCGATATCATTATCGTTTGGTCTATTTTTATTAAATCCACCAAAGAATTTAAATATTCCATAGGTGTCATACCCTTTAGTTTCAAATCCTCCGAAATAATTAAGCCCTTTAGATTCTAAATATTTTCCATATTTTTTGTTAAACCTTTTAGAACCAACGCCACTCGTATTTACTAGAATGATTTTCTTTTCCTTTAATTCAGGCAAATGCTTTTCAACAAAACTTAATACTAGTTTGTGGTATCTCGAAAAATAGATTCCTGAAGCTAGAATTATGTTATCATAATGTTTTAGAGGTGGGACATCACTTGTAACGGAATGTAGATCAAGATTAAAATCATCTTTTGCAGCATCTAAGAGTTTCTTGGTGTTGCCGTGATGCTTTGAGTAGTAAATAACTAATGTTTTCTTTCGGTTATTTTCAGACATACATTTACCTCTTTACAGTTTTTGGAGCAGACAAGGGGAATCGAACCCCCATCCCAGCCTTGGGAAGGCCGTATAATAACCGTTATACTATGTCTGCACTTGGACATAATTATTTTACTAAAGGCGTTTTGTTTTTTCAAGGAAAAGATTTAAAAACGTAATACTACTTTTTTGTTTTTCATAAATTCATCCTCCAATTTGTTACACTTTATGGAGAGGTAAATAGAACGATATTTTTCCGTATATTAAACTGTGTTTTAAGTGTCGTAACTATATTTTTTATAGCACAAAAAACCAGCAGAGTTTTATCGCTGCTGGTCCTTTTATAATTGCTCATCTATTAATACTTTAATAAATTAATCGGAATTACATATATGTTATCTGTTCTCTTATATGCTCTTCCATTGGCTGTTAAAATCATTTTAAACGATGGCTTAGTGTAACTTGAATCAATATTCTTTTCTAGATCGTTAAGACTTTTAACTCCGTCATCAATCCCTTTTTCACTTCCAAGTTTGATTTCTATAGCTCCCCATCTTCCATCCTTTAAATGTACTACAACATCGCATTCTAACCCACTACTATCGCGGTAATGTCGTATTTCACCACCCAAACAATCAGTATATACTTTTAATTCATGAACTGCAAAATCTTCAAAAAAGAAACCAAATGTTTTAGAATCGTTAAGTAAATCTAATGGCGAAATATTTAATGCACAACATGCAATCGATGTATCAACAAAATGTCTTGTTGCTGTAGTTCTAATTGCTGCTTTGCTTCTTATATTAGGAGTCCATGCTTCAATATCTTCTATAATAAATAACTCTTTAGCAATTTCTAAATATGAATCAAATGTCTTAATATCCATTACACGACTATTCAAAGTCATTATATCTTCTAATATTGTTTGTGAAGAAGCTTCTGTTGAAATGTTTCTTGCATAACTTTTTAAAAACATCTTAAGTATTAAGGGTTTTTTCCTTTTATATTTTTTATTTTCGCTATTTATAAAATTAAATAAACCCTCATAATAATTTCGTGTAACTTCAAGTGATATTTCTTTATTATTATTTATTGATAAAGGCCACCCGCCTCTACAAATATAGAAAGCAGTATTAGCCAAACTATATTCATCATTTAAATCAAATATCTCTAAATTTGGATTGTCAAATAATTCCTTAAGCGAAACCACCCCTTTAGATTCCTTAGATTCAAACAAAGTCAATGTACTCATTTTTATTGGTGTAATTCTTCCGGCACCAGAATGATGAATCTTATTTGAATCAATCGGAGTAGAACTACCAGTTAAAATATACTCGCCAAAAGCATTATCTAAATCTACTTGATTACGAACATAGTTCCATAATTCAGGAACATTTTGCCATTCATCAATAAGTCTAGGCTTATCACCGTTTAATGCTATTTTAGGATCAGCCGAAACTATTTCAATGATGTCGTTGTTGATTAATTGTATTATGCTTTTACAAAACAATTTGGACGTTGTTGTTTTTCCACAAAACTTAGGTCCTTGAACAAGTACTGCTCCTGATGACTTGATTTTCTTTTTAATTATACTTTCAATTAATCTATTATAATACATCTTTTCAATTTCTTTCAATAGTATTATATCATAATGCCTATATCATGTCAAATAATTCCCAAGATTGTGGAACTGAAATTCCCAAGATTGTGGAACTGAAATTCCCAAGATTGTGTTTTTATGCCGTGATGTTTAATTATTATATTTTCTTTATTCATCTTATATTACTTGCAAAAATAATCGCAATGGAGCGGACAAGGAGTATCAAAACCCAATCCCAGCCTTGGGAAAGCCGTATAATAACCGTTATACTATGTCTGTGCTTTGACATAATTATTTTACTAAAGGCGTTTTGTTTTTTCAAGGAAAAGATTTAACGATACAAATAGACGCAGTAGTTTCTGTTACTACTGCGTCTATTTTCCTTTATAATTATTGTTTAAATGATTTACACTCCTAATATGCCAATCGGAACTACATAAACACCATCTTCTCTTTTATAAGCTACATCGGTATTTGCGGTCAAAACCATCATAAATGATGGCTCCTTCATTTTGTCTGTATTTATCTTTTTCGATAATTTTTTAAGTGATGTCGCTCCCTCTTCAATTAGCTTTTCACCGCCAAGTTTGATTTCAACTAAACCATAACTACCATTTCGTAAATGAACCACAGCGTCACATTCTAAATTGCTTTTATCTTTATAGTGATATACAGTTCCTCCTAAGGATTCTGCGTAAACTCGCAAATCTCTTATTGCAAGCGTTTCAAACATTAATCCAAATGTATTAAAATCTTCAAATAAATCTTCAGGCCCAAAACCCAAAGCTGACGAAGCAATTGATGGATCCACAAAATAGCGAGTATCAGATGCTCTAATGGCAGTCTTTGAACGAAGATTAGGATTCCATGCCAAAGCATCTTCTATAACAAAAATTTTCTTTAATGCTTGAATATAATCACGTATTGTTTCACTGCTAATTCTATCAATATCATTAGTTTGAATGTCTTCACAAATCGTCTGAATTCCGACCTGTGATCCTTGATTTCGCGCATATGAACGCATCAAGCGCATCACTAGTTCTGGATTCCTTTTAACATTATCCACTCTTGATATATCACTTCTTACTACAGCGTCGTAATAATCAATTGCCTGACCTAACGCTTCTTTACCTGTCAAGTATGTTGCAAGTGGCCACCCACCGCGACATATTAAAAATGAGATATCTTTAAGCGATAAATTGTTTTTAGCATATATTTTTTCAGGACTTTTAAATAAGTCACTAAGTTTGACTTCTCCACTTGATTCTCCGGATTCTAATAAACTCATGGGGCGCATTTTAATCCACGAAAATCTCCCTGTTCCTGTATGGGTTATTTGGCTTTGATCAAATGGAACGGCAGATCCTGTTAAAATAAACTGACCAAACATTTTATTATGATCAACTTCAAAACGGATAGTATCCCACAGACTCGGAGCAATTTGCCACTCATCGATTAACCTTGGTTTTTCTCCTTCTAAAAGTGCTGTAGGATCAGCATCTGCTAAAAGTAGGTTTGTCATTTTATTTTTAGGATGATTCATGTAAAGAACGCTTTTTGCAAAATATTCTCCAGTTGTTGTTTTCCCACACCATTTCGGTCCTTCAATTAAAATCGCTCCTTTGCTGCGTAGTTTCTCACTTATTGTACTTTCAATAATCCTTGATTTATAATTTTCCATTATTTTTTCTTTCCCTTCGAAATTATTTTACCTTAAAAAAACCGTTTTGCAACTTCTTTTTGGTACTTTGGCGCATTTTTAACCTTCACTTTGGCTGATTTTTGACCCCAACTTTGGCGCATTTTTAACCTTCACTTTGACTATTTCTAATATTTTACCAAACAAAAAGCTTAGGTTTTACCCTAAGCTTTCTTTGTTTTTATTCAGGAACCTTTTGATCGAAAAGCTTGAACAGTGCTGTTGCTGGGAACGGTTGTCCCGCAATCTCTTGTGGCATAAGCTCGATATAGTTTTTCGATAAATCGGTTGCTTCGCCAGCAACTTGTAAAAGCGGTGTAATCATTGGATTAGGTGAAACACCTGTTAACGAATAAACAAGCGCTGCCCCGTACATTTGTTGAAGTGTATTTGGATCATTAAGGTTAACACCAGGAACCGCACTTAAAGCATCAATGAAACCATTAACGTCATATCCTGCTCCGATAAGAAGTCCACCCGAAGCTAATCCGATTGCTTTTGTATATGGATTAACTGTTCGGTAGTCATGGCGACGATATACTCTACCTTTTTCATCGCCAGCCAGTCTTAAATCGTGTCTTTGATGTTGATGTTGGTTAGGATCATCATTAGTGTGTGCTTCAAGGATTGAAGGATTTTGGAATAAAACAACAAAATTAGCTTTCTTGTTGTTATTCAAATGTGACTTAATAACGCCATTTTGATTCAACTGTTTGAACACTGGGATAAGTCCACTAATGATTGTTTTAGCCTGACCAAGACCCATTGAAGAATAGAATGATGATTGACCATCAATTTCATTTAAGTACTTGTTGTTTTTAAAAGTAATCGTTGGATCCAAAGAATAAGAATGCTTTTCTTTAGAAGGGGTACTTCTTTTTACTTCTTCTAAACTAACATCGTTTGGCATTTGCATGTTATAACGATCGCTTTCAGGAATCTCAGCATTAGTTTTACCAGCATGTGCTGAACCTGGACGATTTAAATAACCATCGCCACGTTTACCAACTGTGTGATCGATGTAAAGAATATTTGCACCACCACATTTTCCTAGTTCAGAATCGCCAACCCACATATGGTTAACGTAATCGAGTTCCTTAAGACTATCGTAGTCATGTTCGTAAACATCAGATGTTAATCCTGAGAAAAGAATTGAAGAAGACCAGCAATTGTCAATTTTCGTTTTGCGTATTGACGCCTGGTTTTTCCGTGAATATACACCAATTACGAAATTGTCAAATTGCATGTTGTAGACATTTATGTGTCCACCATAAGTATATATTCCATGTATTCCTGATGATGCCCATGCAGGAATGTTTGATTCGTCTTCTGCTCCTCCTAAATCAGGAAGTGAAGAGTTACCTTCAAATTTTAAATTCCTGAAATTTGTAATCGCTGTTTGATATCTCCAGTTGCCATCAAGCGCAAAGATACCAGCCGTTGGGTCAGCTACTGCTGATGGTAGATATGGTGATCCCTTCTTGAAATCACAATGTGGAGTGTTACTAGCGTTGATTTTGAAACCATTTCCTTCAACAGTTAAATCCTTAGCTTGGGTTGTTTCTAAATCTCTTTTGAAATAACTACCGGCACCTCCACCACGTGCAAGCATTGGCTCACCGATGTGCTTTTTAAGCTTATCGTATGCACCAGGGTCGGCATCCTTTAAGAACTCTTCGGTAAATACTGGTGTATCAGGATTGATTTGATATTGTTGATATTCAAGTAAAAGATTACGATGAAGAATCATATATTCAGTATTAACATCTTCATAATATCTCTTTACTTCGCTCTGCGTGTAAACGTTATAAGCATTATCAACAACTTCGCAGTTTTTGATTTCAAATTTATCACCTTTGTGTTCAAAAGAAATATTGATTTTTCCATAAATATTTCGATTAAACTTAGTGAAATCAAGTTTAAAGCCATCAACTACATCGTAGTCAACACCCTCTTTTAAAACACTGCCGCCTTCAGAAACGATTTTATAATTGATTACAAAGCCTTTAAAACTTTCAACATCCTTGCTTGATTTTGCTGTAATGTTTCCATCTTCAAAAACTAAATAATTAATTTCAGCAATTGGATTAAAGATATTTGAGCGTCCAATTTGATATTTATCAATCGTTTCTAGAAAACCTGCATTTTGAGTTTCTAAGTAGTACTTATCGATATCAAGATTTACAGTCAACTGGAAACTAACGATCTCTTTATCATCATAAGCATAAATTGTCCGTTTAGGGAAACCTTCGGTAAAATATAAATCATTGTTTTTAAGTTCGATACCATACTTTTCCTTCCAAGCGTATTTAAACTCGCCTGTAAATGGCAGTTTTGCACTTTCAAATTTTTCAGAAGTTAATAAGTTTACTTCTTCTGGTGTAAATCCTTTAACCTTTCTAAAGTCTTTGTCAACGAATTTAAGATTCAAATAAAATTTAACAGGAACCTTTAATTTATTAGTTGGGCAATCAAGTTCAACTGCGCTATCTTGGCGGTAGCTTACTAGATAATGATTAACTACATTAAAAGTTAACTCATCGCTCTCAAGAAGATATAACTCTGTAACCTTATCTTTACTTAAAGTTATCGCTTTTCCAGAAACAGAGGCTTTGAGCAAATTATCACCGTCGGTTAATTCTTGAGTATCAATCTTAACGATTGTCTTGACAACAACAGAAGTTGAAAAAACAACAATTTCAACAGTAGTAGCGCTTGCAGGAACTGTATATTCATAGCTTTCTGTTTCTTCATCAAAGTTTACCATTTGACCATTAACTGAAATCTTATCAGTTAAAAAAGCCTTGGTACTTCCAGTAGTTTTACCTTTGATTTTAATTTTCGTTCCAACTTGAATCTTTTGTTTGCCAAGTCTTGCATTTTCAAATACTACATCATCGCTGTAAGAAGCTATTTCTACTTCTTGGTGCTTTTTAGCGATGCTTTCTTTTTGAAGTTCAACCGTTAAATCACTGCCTTCATACTTAACAGTGAAAGTTTCACTGTCAACTTTCTTTTCACTGCCGTTAATTAAAACTTTTGTGAAAACATAATCAGAATCAGTTAAACTAAATTTAAGCTCTTTCGATGCTTCTTTGTGGTACTTATCTTGTGGTGTTCCATCATTGACAAGTAATAAGTCTTTATTCTCTAAGTTATTAACAAGATTAAGTTTGTAGAAGTTAACTAGATCATCATACTCAACTGTTAACTCAATTTTCTGAGGACTATTCTCCTTAACTTTATAAACAAAACTTGCACCATTGACTAAAACACTGTCTTTTTCCTTAATAGCTTTAACAAATTTGCCACTAGGAATTTTACTATTTTCAGTTTCGATTGTAAACTTCTCATACGGATAAACATCGAATGGAGAAGTAGTAACTTTGTTTCCGTTATGAACTAAATAGAGTCCTTCAGAGAATGACACTTCTTTCTTTTCAAGATTAACAATTTCTTCGGTTATTTTATAGACATCCGTCTTTTTATCGATAACAAATTGATATAAGAATTTTTGTGCATCGCGGTCGCTGTCTTTTAAAACATTGGCGCTGTTTAACAAAACTTTTTCTAAACGTTCACCTCGAGAAAGTGGCTTCACAAACTCAACCATAACGATGTCATTTTTATAAACCTCATCAGTCATTGTTTGCATTCCGTTTACATAAACTCTGTAATAATCCCTATTTGTAAACTCTAGTTTATAGGTTTTAGCAGGTTTTAAAATAACTTGAATATTTAGTTCACTAACATCACCAGTAAAGAGGTGACCAAGTTCTTTCATTTCGTCAGTAACTGTATACTCTTTACTACCAAAAACAATCTTATCAATTTCTTTAGTTGAATCGATTTTAGCATTTTCTAAATCAAGTTTAATTGTATCACCAGGATAATAAACATATTTATCGTTTACTTTACTAATACCGATATTAAGGTTTTGTAATTTCTCGCGCGAAGTGGCAGGAAGTTCAACACCTTTTCCATTATCCTTATCTTTAACAATAACTTTAAAAGGAACTTGTGTTACTTTGTGAACTTGACCTTCTTCAAAAACTTTTTCTTGGAAAGAAATTGATTGAATGTCACGGTAACGAAGAATTTCATGATTCTCGTTCTTTGTAACTTTAATTAAGGAACCAACCCTAAATTCTGTAACACCACCATTTTTTCTAATGACAGGGGCAAGAATTTTTGGATCGTTGCCTTCAGCTTCGGTAAAGCTTAAAAGACCATCATATTCAGGAGCATGGTAAGCCAGGCTCACATATTCGTAGTCTTCATACAAAACGCGGAATTCGATATCGCTTTTTACTTGATAAGCTTCACCATCCGCCTGGATCTTTTCTGTGGTTGTTTCTTTTTTACCTTTCTTAATTAGTTCAAAGCCTTTTAAGATCTTCGTTTTATCAAGTTTGTCAGGATTAGCTTTGAAGATAACCTTTTCACCTTCTCTGACTTTAGCTTTACCATCTTTGATTGTAAAGTTAAAATTTTCGAGAACGTGCAAGTCGCCAGTTATCGTATATTCTTTGAATAAACGACAACCACCTAGAGTTATTGTCAATAAGAGTAACAAGGCAAAGACAATAAATGTTTTGGTTTTTTTCATTTTTCCTCCTTTAACCATCTTAATTGAGATTATTAATAATAATTTTAATATATACTAAAGTTTCGCGCTCACTTCTAAAAAAGATATCATGGGCTCCTTTTCTTGGGAGTTTCTTCTTAAGTTTAAAAACTATTGTTCGTTTTTTCTCATCGATTTTGATATCGAAATATTCATCATATTTTTCATCAAATTCCGCAGTAACTTTAGGGTTTACGATTTTCTCAACTTGGAAATTATACTTAAATTCATATACGTCTTTTTTAGGATCGTCTTTAACGAACAAGTTCCAGTGTTCGTGACCATTTCCACTTTCTGCTTTATCTTTTTTAAACGCTTCCCCATATTTTTCGATGCTTTTCTTATCAATTTCAAGAGATTTTGGAATTTGTGGCTCATCGCTTTTTGCCGGCTGAAGCCCCGCAAAAATAACAAACCCAACAATCATCATCGTAAACATAACAATCGTAATAATAATAAATTTCTTATTCATGATTGCCACCTAATATACACATTTATCTTGAAAAACGCAAGAACAATCCGGTAGACAAGAAACACCATTAAGATACCGATTGCAATCAATAAGCCCGTAACATTCAGTTGTTTATAAAAAAGAATAACAAAAGCACTGACAATTATTGAAAAAATGATTCCGAGGCCAATTGAACGCGTAACATTTTTATTTTCATCAAGAATCCCTGTCTCCTGGTACTCGTCATCGAGTGGGTCTTTAATATCAAATTCTGCTGACCAAATGATGTGAATAAACGTTCCAACAAGGAATAAAAGATGCATGAGAACGGTTTCAGCTAGTGAGAATAGGCCAATCCGGAAATTAAGAAAAAGTGAGAACACGATGATAACAAATGAGAGTATAAAAATAATTCCCAGTTTTGCCAAAACCAAATAACGAACATCACGTGGACTCGTCTTTAAAAGATACGATGCTC
This sequence comes from uncultured Acholeplasmataceae bacterium, assembly GCA_963542825.1. GTDB lineage: Bacteria > Bacillota_I > Bacilli_A > ML615J-28 > CAG-698 > CAUTZD01. The sequence continues at coordinate 11,035 of CAUTZD010000020.1, forward strand.
CGCCATCTCTTGTAATGACAGTTGATGCCATAATATTAGCCGTTGTAAGAAGCAAAAGCCCCAAAAATATTTGAGCGAAAAAGACAATTCCATGTCCATATGGTGATAATGTCAGTGTTTTGAATAAGCGATTAAGAAAATAGAAAAGAAGCGGCATCAAAACCGAATACGCCATTGTCATGTTAAAAAGCCTTGGATCTCTTTGCATCTCCTTAGCCTCTTTAACTACATAACTCAAGAAAATCGGAAGCCTTGAAACTCGCCAAGTATTAATAAATTTTTTACCTTTAACAGTTGTTCCTCTTTGGTTGTTAAGATCATATATCTTATAGTAGAAAAACGAGTTAACATAAGACACGAGCGCCAGTACCGTTAAATAAGCAACAACCTTAATTAAAGCAATGAAAGCCTTAATTTTGTAAGCAAACAAATAGTTAATAATTTGCCGGGAAAAATACGAAAATTTCGTAACTCTATTGAACCCATCGTTAAACAAATTATGCAGACCAATTAAGAGGTTGTAAAGCGAAGCTTCACCTTTTCTAACGAGTAAGCCAGTTCCATGATTGATAATGACGACTGCTAAAGCAACAAAACCAATTGCCAGCAGTATATTAACAAACGGAATTTTTTTGAGTCCTACTTTTACTAAAAACAAAACAATCGACAAAAACTGCCCAAATAGTATGATAAAGAACGGAAAGATTAAGCACAAACTAACAACCTTGATGAAATACACAAAAGTAACAAGTTTAAAAGTCATCCCATATCCCATCAGAATAGCAAAATAAACGATTCCACTTTTCCGTAACTCAAGAATTAAACTTGAAAAAAGTTTTGAAAAATATATCTGACTTCTCGTTACTGGAAGCGGTAATAAAATCCGGTTATGGACATCTTCATATAGATTGGTTGTAAGCGAAAAGCTTGCCGAAATAACTGATATAATTAAAACGAAGTAAATAAACAAATGAATGAATGGTTTATTTGGGCTGATGTCAAGACCTGTAAAACCTTTGAAAATCGAGAAACATAAATATGATACGTAGGAAAAGATTGCTAATGCTGCTATATAAAAGACAATGAAACGAATCCCGCCATTTCGAAGCAAACGAAGATTAATTTTGTCACTAAGATTAAGTTTAATTAAAGTAAAAACTTGGTAAATTTTGTTAGGTCTAACAAGATTCTTTTGATATAAATACTGTCTATAAAATTCTCGTTTTCTTTTTAAATAAGGAAAAAGAATTTGTCCTTTCGCTTTTTCTTTATTCGCTTTAATCTTTCTTAAAGTTTCTTTAACTTCTTTTTTCTTTAGAAGAT
>CAUTZD010000021.1:0-12052 GCA_963542825.1 uncultured Acholeplasmataceae bacterium
ATATAAATTTATATGTGATTAACTTCAGATTTTGTACCGAAAATAAAAATGTACTTCCAAGATTAATCCATAGACTTTGATATCTTAATGGTTTTTAAAGTTGAGAATCAATATTATTATTTATTCTAATCTAGTAGGCTTAGGAATCCCATTAATATCATAATCCCATTCACCTAACCAATAAACATTTGAATACTCACAAGTATTATTTTCACACATATAAGCATTCCAGTTAGGTTCCCAACCAGAAGGCTTTTTATCTTTTGATACATAAACAAAAATATCACACTTATTGAAGGCATTATCACTAATTTTAACAACACTATCAGGAATAACAATGCGTTCTAAAAGTGTATCTTGAAAAGCACACTTACAGATTTCTTTTAGTTTGGAATCATTTTCAAACATTACTGTTTTGATGCTACTATTAGTAAAGGCTCGCTCCTCAATTGTCTCTACTTCCTTAGGAATCACGATCTTAACGATTTTAGCTCCCGTGAAAGCTCCAGCACCAATAGTTTTAAGACTCGATGAAAGATCAAATTGCACAAGTTCAATACTACTATTCATAAAAGCTTCGGCGCTGATTGTCTTGACGCTTTTAGGAATCGCAATGCTTTTAAGACTCGTTCCATAGAAAGCACACTTACCAATGATTTCGAGCTTCGATTCTTCTTCAAATTCAATTGACTCCAAATTATCAGTTTCAACAAAAGCATTATTTTCAATTTCCGTAATCTTATTGGAAATAAAGATTCTTTTAACTCTTGGGTTGTTTTTAAAAGCTTCTGGCCCAATCGCCGTAACTGGAAATCCCCGATATTCCTTAGGAATAGCTACAAATTTATCATGGCCAACATAACTATCAAGATAGTAAGATTTGCCATCAGCGTTCAGAGCAAATTTCATTTCTCCAGTATGGTTATTGGCAAACTTATCTTTAGCTTTCTTGCAACCATAAAACAAAACACTACACACAAAAACTAGAGCTAAACTTAAAACTTTTTTCATTGGCCTTCCTCCACATTTAAAGTATTACCCATACCCTAAAATTTTGCAACAAAAATCAAAGTATTTCACCTATTTTATAAAAATATCCCCAAAGTTAATCACTTAACTTTGGGGATTATGTATCTTTAAAGATTTTGAGGTTCCTTTTTACTTCGTTTTTTCTTTAAAACGATTATTACTATAGTAAAAATTAAAATGAGTGAACCTAGGGGAATTAGAACAGCTAAAAGCGTTATCCTAAGTTTTGGAGAATAGATAAAAGCAAAACCTTTAATTTGTTCAAAACGCTTATTTTTAGCTTCTAAGTATTCCGTTAATTCTTTACCACTTTTAAAATCATCTTCGGTTTTCTTTTCAAGCTCACTAATCATATTTGTAAGTTCGCTATAGTGCTTTGATAAAAGGCACCGATCGCCTTTTTGAACTTTATCTTTACGGTAATGTTTAACTTCGCTTTTAAACGCTTTAACTTTTATTAAGAACTCTTTAAGCATACTAATATCAATATCGTTCTTGCCGATGATTATTCGCTTTTTAATACTATCAAAATCATTTTCAAATTTAGCTAAATCTGCTTCGATTGTATCCTTATTAACAGTCTCTGAACTAATCATAGTATTTAAGTTTTCAATATCTTTTTCTAAAAGCGCGTAGTCTTCGTTTGTTACAAATTTCTCACCATCAGGTAATTTTTCAGAAGGTAAGCCTTCAGATTTTTTAACGTTTTGTTTCAAATCTTTGAAGGCTTCAAAAAGTTCAACAAATCTTTTAGCGCCTAAAACAACTAGATCTTCGTACTTCTTAAGATTTGGCTCTTTAAGATTTTTCACCGCATCGATATCGCTTTGGAATAACGTACTAGCATTATTTAATGTATGGTTTATTTCATTAATGTCTTCGATTAATTCAGAATATAAAGCTTTTTCTAAAAACTTCTTACCAGTTTCTAAAAGATATGGATTTACATTATTAGTTTCATTAACTGTTTCTTTAAGTGCTACTAGTTTATTTCTAAGAATTGTTAAAGCCGTAAGATTTGGCATTTCCCAGGTTCCTATAATAACACGGCTTTTAATTTCTGTTAGTTTAGTCTTTACACTTTCATAACGTGATTTTAAAGAAGCAAGATCAGGGTTTGTATCATGTAGTGTATTAAAATTAACAATCTCGGTATTTACACTTTGAAGCTTAACAATTTCTAAATCAAGTAGATTCATGTCTTCTTCTGTTAAATACTTTTTGCCTTTTTTAAGCGTGTATAAAAGACTAGGGGTAGAAGTTATTTCACAGTCGTTCTTGAGAAGAAGTATTTCGTTTAATGTATTTTCAATGAAGCTATTAGGAATTAAAACACTGTTCTTAATACTATTGAAACTGCTTTTCAAATTATTTAAATCAGTATCAGTTACCGCTGTGCCGTTTTGAGGATTGACTGGAAATGCCGCGATAAGTGCATCAAGATTACTCACAAGGCTCATGAGCTCTTCGTTCTTAGTTTGTGGAAGGGTTAACCCAATTTCGGTACTTTCTTCATATGATAGCACTTCAAGTGTTCCTTTAAAGGCTTCAATTTCCGTTTTGAGATTTTTTAATTTATCGAAAAGATCTGGTGAAATATCGTGGTTTCTTCCGGTAATCGAAGCGTTGCTAATGTACTGATAAACGCTAAAGAAATCACGAACACAAGTGATAATATCTTCCTGGGTTAGCGAACCATCATTTAATTTATTTTCAATATTTTCAATTTCCCTTGGCAAAATTCTTGAAAAACTTTCTGGAAGAACTCTTATTCCATAACGAACAAAATCGGCATTTTCAAATGGTGAGTATTCGTGTGCCGCCATGATTTCTACAAACAACGCTTTAATCATTTCTAGTTTTTCTTTAGTTACAGGAGGCGTTGGTATTGCCGCTGTATGTTTAAAAAGCGCTACAAGCTGAGAATCGTCAATCGTCTGATTAAATAAATCTTTTAAACTAAAATATATGTAATCGGGTTTATTATCTTTAACACTATCAAATTTAAAATAAATTGTAAAGTCAACAAGATAAAATCCGCGATTAACTGGAGTTATTCTAACTTTGTAGTCGCGAACAAACTCTTTGTTTCCAACAAGTGTTATATTCTTAAGATAATCAGAAATTGTATTTTGTTCTAAATCATTTTTAAACTTAAAGATATATGTGAAACTAGCTGCACCATTTTCAACTTTACTAGTATTATCTAAAGGAACAGCTTCGCTTATTAATTCTTCTTTAGTTTTAGTAAAGGTCTTCTTTTCTTTTACCGAAAATCTAATATTAGAACGTTCAGGGTGTTTCTTTTCAAGTAGCAATATCTCCTTCAAACTTTTGAGACTTAAAAGATGTTTCCCAGACACTAGGTTTTCATGTGTAACATAGTTGATACCAGAAAGCGTATTTTCTTTCGAAAATTCAAGAAAATCAAGCTGTTCGTAACTTTCGATATTATCCTTTAAATTAATGTTTTGAGTATTTAAAACACCGCCTTCAATATCTTCAACAATCAGTTTTTTAAACCCTGATTGTGAAACACTGTATTGAGGATAAAAGTTAACAACCTTAGCACCTTCTAAATCGAAGTATGGAAAAGTATTTTTAAAATCGAAAACACCAGTAAAATTCATTGGGCTTGTTCCATCAAATGTTTGCTGTTTCGTTGCAACAAAATGTGAGAATCTATAGTGAAAGAGCTTATCATACTGTTCTACCACAAAGTTTTCATAACGTGGCGAAACGGTCATACTAGGTAGTTCAATACCAACGTTATAATGAACTAAAAACTTGCGATAAACACTACCATCGTGATTATAGAAAACAAATGTTGTGTTACCTTTATCACCATTGTCAGTTGTAACTGTTTGTTCATTACTTTGAAGAGCCACAAGTGTTGATTTTAAGTTTTCATATGTCGCTTTTAAAAAGCAATTATAACTATTGCCTTTATCAAAACTTCCCTTAGGAGCAAATTGATATTCAAAATCTCTTTGATTTTTTCGTAAAATCAATTCAGCAAATTCAATAAGCTGAACTAAGCGCGAATATAAACATTCGTCAGTAACGACTTTGGAACCAAGAGGAATTGTTATTCCATCATAGAAGACGCGAGATAGATAACGAGAATTTAAGTATGCTTTTGCTTCTTCTAGTTTTTCATTTAAAGCGTTGCTGTGGCCTTGAATATTGACAAAGATACTGTTAATACCTTTGTATTCAGCAAGTGTTTGTTTATAAACTAAACTGTCAATTCCAAAACTAATGCCAGGGATTGATTGTGAATGTGAAACGATTTTAAACACAATTTGCCCATCTGTTTGCTTTGCTAGACGTGTAAATAATTTGTCGTAAATAGTCTTTGGAAATTTCAAAACAATTTCGTTTCCTTCAACACGCATAAAACTGTTTCCGGCAAAGAGTTTCAAAAGATCATTGTCTTTAACATTAATTGGTAAAACCTCAAATTTTTCTGTAGCACTGCTTGGATATACAGAATATGGAATTCTTAGTTCATAATAATCGGTATCGAAAGGGACAATATTAAAACTATTTTTTTGAAGATGAATAGTTTCGATTGGAACGAAAGGTGTTTCTTTTTGTTTTAAAACTGGTTCTAAGCTTATGTTTTTATTAGGAAGTGGGGCTGTAAAATCAAAGGGCTCACCCGTTTCCCTATTTACCCAGTAATTAAGTTCAAGCTCGAAAGTTGACTTTTGACTTTGGCAATAATTATTAACATCGTCTCGCAAATCATCGTTAATAACCTCTCCAGAAGCAAAATACTTGACTGTTTTAAACTTAATTTCATCACCAGCTAAATAAATGTTTTTGAAATTATATTCTAGTTTATAGACTTTTGTGCGGTCATATAAAAGAAGTCCATTACCGTTTTTTAAAGGTGTATTGAAAGTAGCATAATCAAACGTTTGATAATCGAAAACCGTTCCGTCTTTAAGTTTCGCTCCTGTTAAAGTATAACGGTATAAGTCTTCTTCTTTAAGAACTGTTTTGATGAGGTTTAGCGATTCCTCAGTAATAACAAGGTTACTACCAACAAGATTATAATTGACTTTGATTTTTTGAAACTCTACACCGTCATGAATGAGGGAAAATGTATAAGATGGTTTAACGATTGGTTTACGCTTGAATTTCGCCGTGATTACTAAATCTTCTGTTGGAACTGTCGTAAATTTATAAGGAACGTTAGAACTATACCAACCCTCGAAAGTATATTCATACTCAGTCAGTGTGTCTTTAAAATATTGCCAGTCTTCACTATAAGAAAGCAAATATTTAATTGTATCATAAGTTGGTGTTTCAGGAATTGTTGTCTGATCCCAGCTAGCAAAGTCAGCAACTACCGTTTTATAAACGAACTCTTGACCTTTATAAACAGGGAAAGGCAGAGAAATTTTGAAGACAACAACTGGTTTTTCAGGAACCCATTCAATATAAAAAGTGTTGTTTTCGGGAACAGGAATCTGCATTGTACCAAATGGGCTTGCTGATAAAAAGAGATATCTTTTGACAGCAACATAGTTGCCTTTTTGGTCTCGCCATTTAACATAGTAATAAACTTTTGGTAAATATTTAACTGGTGTACCATTAACTGTTTTGGTGAATCCCACTTGCTCAATAGGAGTTAATATTTCGTTTTTTGTATACTTTTGTGATTTGTATTCAATCGTTGTGATTCCATACATACCGACTTCAACAGGTGTAACGTCTTTCCTAACGGTTCTAACAATCGATTCATCTTCGGAATGGACAACTTTAAAATCGATAAAGCTGCCTTTATCTCCATCACTTGTTGTGATTTGTGTATAGACATCCTTAAGTTCATTAACCTTCGTGTTAATCTCAGAATCAACAACATCAAAATTATCATTATGTAAAGCTATTAACTCTTCAATCTTTGAAACTTGCTTATTAAATTTCTTAAAAAGTGTATCGCTTACATAGTAAGTAAGGCACTTTGAAAGCTTACCAATTGAATCAGCTAATACAACTTCGAAAGGACCAGTTTCTGAACCTTTATTTTTAAGATGCAGTGATTTATAAAGATTAAAACTCTTAAGGACGTAGCGTAAGTCCTCGCGGCTTCCTGTAACACGTGTTGCCTTAAAAACTGAAATATCAAGTAGCAGTTGCTCATAGTGACTAAAAAGTTCAGGATGAACAGTTTTAGAGATAATCTCTCTTGGTTTTACGAGGTTATGTTCAAGCATATATTCGCGAACACTTCTAATTTTAGCTTCTACTAAATTAAGTTTTCCTCTATTATATCCATCACAGCCATAACTAATTTCTTCACTAGGGTTAGAAGCGTCTTCACTATAATAAAAAATTTCTTTATTAACTGATTGATCAGTTAACTTTTCAAAGTCGATAATCGTTTCACGAATAACATCGGTGTTTAGAGTATTGCTTTGAGCATTAATTTTCGGAAAGCAAAATGGTACTAGAAAGGCTAGTACAATTAAGCTAAAAATCTTGGATAAAATTTTTCGTAAATTCATAAGGGTGCCTAGTTTCTACATATATAGTTGTTTTTGATCTATAAAACTTTTGGCTTTTGTTTAAATAAACTGTTTGTTTGTAATTTCTTGATTGATAATTTTGTGTTCTTTGAGAAAAGCAAAAAACTTTACAAGTTTAGTTTCGTTTTCTTTAGCTTCTAAAAAGTCAATCGCTCCTGAAACCAGTGTCTTTTCGATGATATCTTCCCCAAGTTTACTGAAGAACGGATACTTTTCTTTATCAAGTTCCATTAAGCTTTTACTAACTGCTTTAGTATCGGTTTTAATTTTAGTGATTGCTTCTTTAAGTTTTGTAAGAAAATCATTAACTTCTTTCTTCTTCTCTTTAACAAAAATACCTGCCTGGTAAACTTCGGTATTTCCGCTGTCAAATAATTTAGCAACATCTAGACGACTAAATGTTTGACCACTCTTCTTCTCAACTTGTGAGATAAACGGTTCAGATGACAAGACAAAATCAGAATCGTTTGAAGGTGATAAAAGCTTTTCGGTTAAAACGTTTGCTGCTGATATACTATAAGTTATTTCCTTAACATTAACACTGTTTGCTTTTAACACTTCTTTAAGCACAGCATCGGGAATATTGTTTTCTCCAAAAGCGCCAATCTTTTTATTCTCAACACTTTTAATATCAGTAAGCGTTGTTCCTTGTTTTCCCACAAGATAAAAATTGTTTTTAGAAATCACAGCAGCAAGTTTATAACCGCTTTTCCCTAGAGCATTTAACTGTGCTCCCATCATGATAGAAGCAACGACAACATCACTTTCGCCCTTAACAAGTTCGGCTTTGAGTGGCTCAGGACCATTAACGATTTTAAAGTTAACATTTTTTTCGTTAAAGAGTTGTCCTAAAGCTAGCGCCGGAACACCTTGAGGTACAACAACATTGATTGGCTTTGGCTCTTCTTTTTTCTTACAAGCGAATAAGCCTAACCCAAACATCATTACAAGTAATAGACTAAATATTTTTTTCATACATCCTCCAATATTTCACTTATTTTACCTCAAAGCGAAAATTTTTGTTAATGTTTTAAATAGAAAATTGAATAAATCGCATGTTTTCGGTATAATAAAAACGAAAATGCGCTTAATTGTTTGGAATTTATATCAAAAAGAAATCGATTTGGAGAAGATCGAGCTTTTGCGTAAGGTCATTAATGAAGACGAAATAGTAGTATCGCTTATCGGCGTTAAAAAGGAAACAAAGGAAATTTTGATGGAAGCTTTTCCTGGATTTCTATTTGAACATTCACTAGATAAAAAGGTTAGTTTTGAATTTTCTTCTAAACTAAGAGAGATTGGAATTTTATTTATTCTTTCACCAAGTTTTACAATCAAATCACGTTCTACTTATCCAGGAGCCTTACTTGACGAACGTACATATGTTCTTGAACTTATCTATAATAAGCGCGAATATAAACTTTTGAGCTTCTTCTCAACCAGTGAAGAAAAGCCAAACGAAATGAAATCGATTGAAAATCTTGGGTTTGCAGAACTTATTAGTATCTTAAAACCATCAATGTCACTATTTAGTATTCCTGAGCCTTTGATTGATAATACAGACATCAACAAACTTGTTTTCCAAGATAACTTTGATAAAGGTCAAGGCGGAAGAGCAATCTTTCAAGAACTGAAGAAATCACGAAATGTTGATAGCTTCTTAGAAGTAAATGATAGACTTCCTTTTTCCTATATTAGCAAAAAGAACAAAAGGCTTCGTCATGATTTTATTTACACTTCCCATTTTGATGTAAGAATCAAAGAAAGTTATTATTTATATAAGGAAGCTGTTTCTGCAAATAGCGATCACGCTATTGTCGTAACAATTTGTAAACTAATCTAAAAAATAACCCCCAAAGTTTTGTCTAACTTTGGGGGTTCGCTACACTTTCCATAGAGAGCTTTTTTTGTTAGTATATCATCTAAGAATGTCAAAAAGCAATCTTAGGAACAGTTCTATCTTCAATTTTAGATTAATGCAAATTTTATTTTTAAATGGTGTAATTGTTTACAATTAATAAATAAAATTTAATATCAACCAATGTAATTTTACACAAGGATACTCTTTACATATAAATCATCTTATTTAAATAATCAATGATGAAACGCTTACGTTTAAAATAACTGTAGCCAATTATACAATCAAATTTTATTGCTTCGTTATCTAGGAAAAAGTCGCTAAATACTCCAATTGTTTTCTTTTCGTTAACGTTAAAGAAATTTAAATCTTTAACGATGCTGATGCTCATTTTTTCTTTAGTTTCGCTTGTTGAAAGGGTGCGAACTTTTTTATGAACTGTTACAATGATATTATCGCTTTTATTAAGCTTTTCGGAAAACAAACAAATGTTTGCTCCCGTATCAAAGCAAGCAGAAACTTTTGTACCATTAAGTGTTCCTTCGATAATAAGAAAATAATCATCGATTATTAAGGGATTTGGCTTTAGCTTGGTTTCTAAAGGAACATGGGAAAAAACAATTTCTCTTCGTTTATAATCACAGGACACAACAAAATTCTTTAAAAATGTATAACCAATAATTCCTAGAAGTTTTACCTTTAAAGCTCTTTCAGGATCTCTGAGATCGGTTGTTATACATTGACAGGCCTGTTGTGTTTCTTTATTTAATATAATTGCTATTGTTCCTAAATCTTTGATATCCTGAATTTCAGTAAAGATTGTTGATATTTCTAAATCTGATGGCTCTCCGCCTTTAAAATAACGGTTATTCAAAATAACTCCCGGAGCTCCGGTATCAAGAATGAAATAGCCTTCATTAGAAAGGACGGTTCCCTTAATAAGTGTAATCCCGTGCTTAAGTTTGATTTTCATTATTTCTGACAAGCTGTAATATAAGCCATCAAATATATTTCGTCTTCACTGCAGCCACGGGAAAGATCATTAATAGGGGCGTTAAGTCCTTGAAGGATAGGTCCGTAAGCTTCAAACCCGCCTAAACGCTGAGCAATCTTATAGCCAATATTCCCTGAATTAATATCTGGAAAAATGAAAACATTGGCTTTACCCTCAAGTGGTGAATTTGGTGCCTTGATTTTTTGAACATCAGGCGAAACTGATGCATCAAACTGCATCTCCCCATCATATACAAAACTAGGCTTAGTACTATCTAAAAGTTTTTTGGCTTCCTGAACTTTCGTTACATCATCGCCTTTTCCTGAACCAAGTGTACTATAGCTTAAAAATACAAGCCGGGGATCGATACCGAAAAGCCGAGCCGTTTCAGCTGTTGATAAAGCAATCTCTTTTAAACTTTCACTATCAGGGTTAAGGTTAATCGCACAATCAGCCATCGCTAAACGCTCACCTTTACGGTCAAGAATAAAGCATGATGAAACAAGTTTAACATTTGGCTTAGTTTTAATAATTTGTAAAGCTGGGCGAACTGTGTCAGCCGTTGAATAAGTAGCTCCACCTAAAAGACCGTCTGCCTTTTTTAAATGGACAAGCATCGTTCCATAATAATTTCCTTTTAAAGCGTTAGCTTTCGCTTCTTCTTCGGTCATCTTACCTTTACGTACTTCAAAAAGTTTTTGGCTAACTTCTGACAGATCAGAAGCTTTTTTAGGATCAATAAGTGTTAAGTCTTTGATATCAAGTTTTAATTCACAAGCAAGCTTGGTAATTTTCTCTATATCTCCTAAAACAACCGGAACAATCATCCCTTCTTTTTTAAGTTTAACGGCAGCTTTTAAAACGCGCCGGTCTTCGCCTTCTGGGAAAACTATTTTCACCTGTTTCCCTTTTAACTGTTTTTTAAGTAGTTCAATCATTTTTTTATTCTCCTTTATTTTCTATTAATCCAGAAACGTCTAAAAACATTTCCCTTTTCGTCAATATACACCTGATCTTCCACAGGATTAAACTTCTCAATCACTTTAATTGATGGAGTGTTAGTTTCAAAAACCGTTAGCAAAATACTATCAAGTTTTAATTCATTAAACCCGAACTCTAAAGCGAGTTTAAGCTCACTTTTCGCATAACCTTTGTTGCGTTCGCTCGGACGAACGGAATACCCAATGTGACCGCCACTTTTAATAAGGTTTTCGTTGAGCTCGTGCCGAACATTAACAAGGCCTACTAAATGGTTATTCTCTTTTTGAAAGGCTAAAAACTGCGTAGCCTTAACCTTTCCTTCTGGAGGATTATTTTCGAGTTCAACAACCCTTTTATAATAACCATCAAAGTCTTCTGTCATCACAAAATGGTAAGAAATGTGACCAGCAATTGCATCAAGTTTCTCTTTCTTAAATTCTTTAATATAATCGATAATTTGTTCGCGGTCATCCGGCGATAATTTTCTAAGATAAATATCCATAATTATCTCTCCTTATATCTTTTATAAAATATTTTAACCTTTTCCTTATCTTTTACTCTTCTACTATCAAGAAGTTTACGTACAGTAAACTTTACAATCTCGGAATCACAAAGTTCTTTTAAAAACTTAAAAGTCTTATCCTCATTTATCAAATATAGATTACTACAAAACCAGGCAACCATCATCTTAACAATGTAATCACTATAATCCATATCTTTAATACTATTTAAAATATCATCTATATGGCTACTATTAAGATAACTTGATTGTAAAAGCACAAGCCCAATTCTTCTAACATAAGGCAATTTATTTTTTAAGAGCTCTAAAATATACGGGTAATATTTTTCACTTCTAAACATTCTGAGCTTATCAAACATATCAGCGATCGCCCAAGTATCAATACATGGAAAAAACTTATTAAGCTTTTCAAGTACTACACTTTCTTCTTTTAAGTTAGTAAGTACTAACACATATAATGCTTGATGTTCGAAAATGCTAAGATCAAGTGCATCAAGAATTTCCTCATAAGGAAATTTAATCAAAAGCTCTTTACTAAACTTTGTTAATTTTGGAAAGCTAACACCGAAGACAAAAGTTTTTGTTTGAAAAATCTTTTCGTTGAAAACTTTGAGTTTATCATCTTTACTAGCTAGTAAAAAACTAGTAAGCACATTTTTAACAACATTATTCATAGCTATCTAATTATACAATAGAAACTGTTTTCTCGCTTTACTTATTTTAAAAAACTCATGGCTTTTGCCATGAGCATTCTAACTTTTGATAACATTTAAAATTGAGAAAACAAGTTCAACTTTTTTAATGAAGAAATAATCACTACTTGAATCATAGTATTTCCGGATGTGCTGCGAGAGCTCTGGCATCGTAATTTCGTTTTCCTTCATATCTTGGTATTTGATAACATTTGATACCCTTGTGAAAAAATTGATGAAATTCTCTGCTTCAACTCTACCCATGACAATTGAGAAGAAATAAGCACAAACTTGCACCAGAACAAAATTAGCACCAGCAAGTGAAGCATAGAGAATAATTTCTTTCTCGTTGCGGCTAACAATATTGTCAATAAAACGCATCGTTATAACTGGATATACTAGAATTAAGAGAATGTAGGTGAAATATAAAAATGTATA
>CAUTZD010000022.1:0-10744 GCA_963542825.1 uncultured Acholeplasmataceae bacterium
CAGGTGTAACAAATCCAGTTGGATTAGGAGTGAAGCCTAGAGGACTATCAGTGTGACTATCTTTTAAAAATGTCTTGAAAAAGAAATTATTTCTTCTTCTGTCCTCGTAAATATTCTAAAAATTCTTTTGACAAAGATTCAAGTTTTTCTTCATTTTTGTAAAATGTAGATCCATAAAAGTTTTTAAATAAGCTTCTCCTTTTCGTTTCTAAAAGGGTATAACTTTTACCATTAATTAATACAAATTTTTTCCCACTATATGTCGATACTAAAAGAGCAATTGTTCCATAAGGAAAATTAACAACATTTCTTTTATCGTCGCACGCCTGAAAGTTTTTACCGCCAATCTTAATAGATGAGGCTTGATCAAATATTCTTTTATCAATCACTGAAAGTGTTAAATCAATATCCGTATCTTTTGGTAAACAATCAAAAACATTATCGTCATATGGCAAACTAATGCCAAACTCAAGATTGAACTTTTTAATAAAGACGCCTTCAACATACTTGTTAGCTTCAGAAAGTGTTTTAATATTTAAACTACTAAGTTCTCTTGTTAACCGTGATTTCAAAGTTCGAAAAAGCCTTTCAACATGAGCTTTCCCTTCCGGCCTCGATGTTAATTTTAAATTTGCATGTAAACGTCTCAAAGCAAACTTAAGCTGGAGCATTTCGTTATTTGGTAGGCTCTTATTACTACTTCTTTGAAAATTATAGGCAAGCCTCCTATCAAAGACAAGCAAGCCAGGACGCCCGTAGTTTGTAAAAAGTGCCGACAATAAGGAATAGTAGCCTTTGATTGACTCATGTTCATCAAACCGCAATGATAAAATCTTACCAGTAGCTTGATCGATTGCTGCGTGAAGATTCGATTTCACATTATTAAACCACGTAAATCTACAAGCATCAACTTCAACTTTTTCTCCAAAATAAGCAGCACGCTTGAGTCTTGGATGAAAAGACAATTGAGAAACTGTGTTCTTATATGGGCTAGTAAAACCATTAGTTTTCAGAACTTTATAAATATAGGAATAGGATACACTAATCCTTTCATTTTCTTTAAGAAGTACCTGAAAATGCCGAAAATTGTAATCTTTATATTTTGTCCCGTATAGTTTAACAATTTTCATTTCCACAAGTCGAAATTTAATACTTTCCCTTTTATAACTATTTCCATGGATAAATCCTTCTTTGCCTTTTTGTTTGTAAACATTAATTAGTCTATTTACTTGTCTTATCGATAATTTAAGTTTGCTTGCTAAACTGTCTTTTGTACCTCCAGAATCGACAAAATTTTTGATAGCTTCATACTTGTAATTAGCTAAAGGTTTTAACTGTATCTTCATTTTTTATTTCACTCCTTGATATAATATACAGAAAAACCTAGGACATTTTCAAAAAATAATAAATAAGACAATTTAAAAAATTGAAATAAAAAAATGCATCTTAATAAATTCCCATTAAGACGCATTAAAGTTCTAATATAAATGTCTTCGGTCCTGAGTTCACAAGACTAATTTGCATGTCCTCTTGAAAGATTCCTTTTTCTACTGTTAGCCCAAGATTTTTTAAAGCCTCATTAAAAGCTAAATAAAGTTCTTTAGCTTTAGTAGGTTCTAAAGCCAGGGTAAACGATGGCCGGTTACCTTTACGAGTATCAGCATATAAAGTAAACTGGGAAATCGATAAAATTTTATCAGTTTCTTTTAAAGCTTTGTTGATTTTACCGTCTTCATCTTCATTGATTCTTAGATTTTTGATTTTTAAGGCCATCTTTTCTACTATTTCTAGATTATCTGTTTGCGTGAAACCAACAAACAAAAGATAGCCATTTTTGATCTTTGAAACAAGGTTGCCACAAACAACACAACTTGCCTCTAAAACTGTTTGCAAAACTACTCTCATTTTAAGACCCTCTTAACTTCAAACACGTCAGCAACTTTCTTAAGATTAACTAAAGCATTATCAAGAACGGCTTTATCATTTACAGAAAGTGATACACTAATCACAAAATCACCACTTTTTGTTTGTTTGTTAGTGATTGAAATAATACCAATACCATTTAAAGAGTTAAGTTTATTAATAATTTCAATCATTAAATTTTTCCGGTCAAACGTTGTAATATCAATGACTGTTTTATAAGTAAAAGTTTTATTCGGTACTTTAACCCACCGTACTTCAACTTGGCGGTTTTCCTTATCTAACCCGAGATTATTACATTCCTGCCGGTGGACAACGATGCCATTTTGTTTGGTAACAAGGCCAATTATTTCGTCGTCCATTACTGGAAGACAGCACTGAGCAAGCTTAATCTTTGCTTTATCAAGTCCCTCAACAAAAATACCCATTTGGTTATTAGCCTGTCGAACTTGAAATTGCTCTTTGCGCTTATTATTATCTAAGTATTCTTTAACAAATACTTGATCATCGAAAACATTTTTCCCAGTTAAAACATTATAAGCACCCTTTGGAGAAATAACACCCTTACCAATTTCAAACAACAAATCTTCAAGCGTCGCAATGTTTTGTTTACTAAATTTTTCTGAAACATCTTTATCAGTTGGCTTAAAATTTGGATCATCTTTGTAATAGTGTTCAAGTTCATTCCGTCCTGACTGGATGTATTCATCACGCTTCTTCTTGTTTAAAAAAGAAATGATTTTATGTTTAGCATTATTTGTTTTGGCAATCTTAAGCCACGAATCGTTAGGTCCGGGAGAGTTTTTCGAAGTGATGATGGAAACAACATCACCGGTTTTAAGTTTATGAGACAAAGCCACCATTTTGCCATTGACAACAGCACCTGTTGTCTTAATACCGACTTCCGAATGAATTCGAAAAGCAAAGTCAAGAGGCGTTGCTCCTTTTTGCATATCGATGACATCGCCTTTTGGGGTGAAAACAAACACCGATGTGTCAAACAAATCTTCATGTAGTTCTGATAGTGGATCACTATCGTCATCATAATCAGTTTCCCCATAAATGGCTAAAGAACTGTACCACTTAAGTTTAGCCGCGATATCGAGCTGTTCTTTCTCAGGAATATAACCTTCGTTTTCTTTATAGGCCCAGTGGGCAGCAACTCCAAGCTCGGCAATATCATCCATCTCTTTCGTTCTAATTTGAATCTCAAATTTCTTGCCTTTAATGCCCACAACCGTTGTATGAAGGCTTTGGTAAAGGTTAGGCTTCGGAATCGCAATATAATCTTTAATACGTCCAGGAAGTGGCGACCACTCACCATGAATTAAGCCAAGTGCTAAGTAGCAGTTTTCAATCGTCGGAACGATAATACGCAGTGCCAAAAGATCGAAAATTTCTTCCACTTCGAGATGCTTTCTTTGCATCTTCATTTCAACACTATATAGATTTTTAATCCGACCTGTGACTTCGTAGTTTTTAATCCCCGAATCTTTTAAAATTTCGAGAATTCGTGATTTCATTAGATTGAGGTCAGACTCCTGAGCCTGAGAAGTTTTTTTAATCTGACTCTTTAAAAACTGATAACGTTCAGAATTATAATATCGAAAAGACAAATCTTCAAGTTCGGCCTTAATTCGGTACATACCAATTCGCCCAGCCAGGGGAGCATAGAGGTCAAGCGTTTCTTTAGCAATGAGTTTTTGTTTTTCGGGATTTTGATAATTCAAAGTTCGCATATTGTGAACTCTATCGAAAAGCTTAACTAAAACGACGCGAATATCATTAGACATTGCTAAGATAATTTTTTGGTGGGTTTTAGCAAGCGCCTTCTTCTCGGTCATGTATTTAAGCTTACTAATCTTTGTGACGCCTTCAACGATACTTGTAATATCTTTACCAAACGTTTCTTCAAGTTCTTCTTTAGTGACGTCTGTATCTTCTAAAACATCGTGAAGGATTCCCGCAGCAATCGTGTTTGGTCCACCATTAGCCGAAGCTAAAAGATAGCCCACTGCCAGAGGATGCGTTATGTAAGGTTCCCCTGACATCCGCTTTTGTCCAGCGTGAGCTATGTTTGCTACTTCGTATGCCTTTTTGATTAAAGCTAAACTTTTTTCGTTTTGAATATAAGTTCTACTTTTACTTAAGACATCTTCAATCGTGTAGATATCTTTTTGAGTCATAACTCCTTCTTTAGTATTTAATTAACGATTTAACAGGCCACTTATTGATTTTCTCACGGCCCTTAAGAAATGTCAGTTCAATTAAAAAACCAAAACCAACAACAACCCCACCAAGTTTCTCAACGATTTCACTCGCGGCTTTGATGGTACCTCCGGTCGCTAAAAGGTCATCAATAATGAGAACCCTGTCACCTTTTTTGATGCTATCTTTATGCATACACAAAGTATTTTTACCATATTCAAGATCGTATGACACCTGAACAGTCTCCCGGGGTAATTTATTCGGCTTGCGAACAGGAATAAAGCCAATCTCTAAATTGTTTGCAATTGGGCATCCGAAAATAAATCCTCGCGCCTCAGGGCCGACAATTACCGTTGCCTTAAGTTCCCGAGCAAAGTCAGTTAATTCATCACACGCCGCTTTGAAAGCCTCACCATTTGCCATAAGCGGAGTGATATCCCGAAACAAAATTCCCTCTGTCGGAAAATCAGGAACATCTTTAACGTATTTTTTATAATCCATAATTATATACCTCTTTCGCCGTCATTATTATAGCAAATATCTAAACTTTTTTCAAGAGTTAATTTGTTTTTAATAGATTCTAAAATAAAAACTCATATTACCACCTATGCAAAAATGTTAATAATTACAGACATGCACTAAGGAAATATGAGTTATGACTATTTTATCATGAACGATTAATAAAATAGACACATTAAAAAAAAAATGTAAAATTAAAACTAATTTAAATTACATTGCTTAAGATAAAAATATCAGTATAATAAATGTATGGAAAAAATAAAGTTTCAAAAACCCCTTGCCGAATTATTACGGCCTAATACTTTAAGTGAAGTTATCGGACAAAAGCACCTGCTCGGCAATAACGCCCCCTTAACAATGATTGTTAAAAATAAAAAATGGATCAACCATATTTTATATGGCTCGCCGGGAAGCGGAAAGACAACGATTGCTAAATGCTTAGCTAATGACTTAGGTCTTTTACCAATTATTTTTAATGCGAGCAATCAAACAAAAAAAGACCTTGAAAAACTTCTAAGTGATAATCAAGAAAATACCCTTTTAATAATCGATGAAATTCATAGACTCAGAAAAGATGTTCAGGAGTATTTGCTGCCAATTGTTGAGGATGGTACAGTAAAGCTTATCGGAATGACAACAGTTAATCCATATGTTGGCATCGCCTCAAGTCTACGAAGCCGCGTCTTAATTTTCAAAGTCAATGATTTAAACGATAGCGAACTAATCGAAGGAATCAAACGTGCCTTCACATTTTTAAAACTCGAGTATGAAGATAACCTTGATAAAATCATCAGTCATTTAGCGGGCGGTGATTTACGAAAAGCTTATAACATCGTCGATGCTTTGAGCCTTATGAATAAAAAGAAAGTAACTCTTAAAGATCTTGAAAGTCTCGATGTCAGGGCTTCAATCTTTAATAAAACAAGTGTTGATAATCTCTATGATCTTCTCAGCGCTTTCCAAAAATCAATCAGAGGAAGCGACGTTAATGCAAGCCTTTATTATCTTGCACGCCTCTTAAAACTTGAAGAGCTAGAGCACACTGTGAGACGCCTCAAAGTCATCGCCTACGAAGATATTGGTCTCGCTAATCCAGGGATTGGACCAAAGGTATTTGCAGCCACTACGCAAGCCTTAGAAGTTGGTCTTCCTGAGGCTCAGATAATCTTAAGCCTCATCGTCATCGAAATGGCTTTAAGTCCTAAAAGTAATTCAAGTAACATAGCTATCAAAAAAGCAATGGCTTTAGCAGAGAATAGTCTTGAGATTCCAAGCCACTTAAAAAACCTCAGTGACTACTCTCAAAAGACACACCCCTACAAGTACCCGCATAACTTTCCAAACAGTATCGTAAATGAACAGTACTTACCTGATGAACTAAAAAATGAAGAAATTCTTAAGTTAAAAACCGAAAGTAAAATCGAAGCGCTATACAGCGAAGAATATGAAAAAATCAAAAAAATACTCAAAGACGGTAATCATTAAAATAGCGAATGATTACCGTTTTTATGTTGAAGGGAATAATTTCATGTGCCAATAATAAAAACCGATTAAAAACAGAATTTTCAGAGTTTTTAAAAGGTTTTTAAAGTTCATTTTAACATTTAAAGCGTTTTTGTGATTTCTTCCTTTAAAACGCTCATAACTTTTTTTAAACTGCCTTTACAAAGGATATCACTCTTTTTAAAAAGCAGTGCCTCGTGTTTTACTTTCACAATTCCGTAGTCGCTATCCTTGGCCTCACCGATACCATTAACAACACAGCCCATAACCGAAATTCTTAGTGATGTTTCGTGAAACGAAACTAAGAGTTTCTCTACAGCTTTAGCAAGTTTTACAACATCGTATTCCTTGCGTCCACAGGTCGGACAAGCGATGAGTTTTAAACCATGTTTTAAGCCGTAGCTTTTTAAAAAATCAAGGGCAGCCAAGACCTCAAATTTTGGATCAGCAGTTAAAGAGTAGCGTATAGTTTCAGGGACCATAAAATCAAAAAGACGAGTTAGAAAAATAGTTGACCTGACAAGACCTGATTCGATTAACCCGGCTTCTGTAAGTCCAGCATGAAATGGGTAATCATATTTTTCGTGATAAAGTTTAGCAGCTTTTAGTGACGTTTCAATATCTGAGGATTTTAAACTCACAACAATTTTTGAAAAATCAAGTTCCTTAAAAATTTGAAGTGACTTTTTAAGTTCCATAATCATCAGTTCTTCAAGGTTTTTATCGCGTTTTTTAATTGAACCTGAGTTAACTCCAATTCTAATATAAGCGCCTTTTTCTTTGGCTTTTAAGATTATCTCTTTCAAGTGATTTAAAGGAATGTTACTAGGATTGATTCTAATTTTAGAGACGCCACTATCAAGAGCAACAAGCGCCAAACGATAATCATAATGAATATCAGCAACGAGGGGAATATTAATACCCGAAACAATTTTTTTAAGGCTTAGAGCATCTTTCAAATCCTTGACGCTCACCCGAATTAGGTCACAGCCAAGCCGCTCTAGTTCATTAATTTTTCTAATTGCTCGTTTTACTTTCGATGTCTTGAAATCAAGCATCGACTGGATTAAAACTTTGCCCTTAACAAATTCTAACTTCTTCATTTCTTGCGATATGGAGCTTTAATTCTAGCTTCAGCTAGAATATTATAAATTGTAGAAACTGAAGTAGTGACACCTTCCTTTTTTAAAACTTTCGCATAACTTAAAAAAGATTTACCTTTGAACTCGTGTTTGTATCTTGCAATTACCATTTCCCGAAGTTCTGGGGAAAATTTATTAACTGGTTCATAGAAACGGTTTTTATGAATAATTCCTTGATCACCTTCGTTATATATTTGTCGTTTAAGGTTTCTTAACTGTCTTGCAGTGACACCAAGGCGCTTAGCACCTTTCTTATTTGTAAGTTCTTTATTGATGACCCTTTTAACATTTTGAAGCTTCTTCTTCTCATCTTTTGTTAAGCGTGGCTTTTTAACATTTTCAAAAAGAAGACCATATTTTTCTTTTAAACTGTTATTAATTTCAATAATTTCTTGTTCCATAATTTCTTTCCTTAAGCATACCAATTGTATCCTCAAGGCTTTTAAAAGTCAAGATGAAAAAAAGAGTGGCAAAGGCCACTCTTTAAGAATTAATAAATTATTTCTTTAAACTAACTAAATATTTAGCAGTCCGGATTAACTGAGCAGTATAGCTCATTTCGTTGTCGTACCAAGCGATAACTTTAACAAGTTGTTTTCCTTCTACTTCCATAACAACAGTTGATAGTGCATCAAAAACACATCCATAGTTAGATCCGATAACATCACTACTAACAACTGGATCTTCAGTGTAGCGTAGTGTTTCGTTCGCTGCCTTTTTGACAGCAGCATTGATTGCTTCTTTTGTAACAGGTTTTCCTGGCTCGAATACTAAGTCAACAACGCTACCAGTAACAGTTGGCACCCGTAAAGCAATACCATCAAGTTTGCCTTTAAGTTCAGGTAAAACAACACCAACGGCTTTAGCTGCGCCAGTTGTTGTTGGAACGATGTTTGCAGCACCAGCCCGGCCACGACGAGAATAGATTCCCTTTTTGTGAGCAACGTCAAGAATTGATTGATCGTTAGTATAAGCATGAACAGTTGTCATGAAACCTTTAACAATTCCGAAGTTATCGTTTAATACTTTAGCAAGTGGTGCTAAACAGTTAGTTGTACAACTAGCTCCTGATACAACAGTTTCACTGCCATCAAGAATCTTGTGGTTAACATTATAAACAACTGTTTTAAGTCCATCGCCTTTTCCAGGGGCAGAAAGAATTACTTTCTTAGCACCAGCCTCAATATGAGCTGAAGCTTTTTCAACACTGTTGAATACGCCAGTACACTCTAAAACAACATCAACACCTAACTTCTTCCAAGGTAAATTCGCTGGATCTTTTTCTGCAAATACTTTTACTTCTTTGCCATCAACAACGATTGCTCCTTCCTTATGTGAAATTGCATCAACCTTGTAAGGTCCTTGGGCAGTATCATATTTTAATAAATATGCTAAATCCTCTGCTCCAGTTAAGTCATTAATCGCAACAATTTCGAATTCTTTTGTTCCAAAAGCAAGACGAAAAGCAAGACGACCAATTCTTCCGAATCCATTAATTGCTAATTTTACAGCCATTTTCATACCTCCTGTTTTATAGCACTAGTATTATACTAAATAAATTATTTTAAGCAAGCACTTTTAATTTAATTCTGTAATAAGTTTTTTATTAAGAATGGAAAGAAGCTTCTTTAGTTTTTCATAAAATTCCCTAAATTCCTCAAAGGAAAGTGTTTCCTTCTGATCAGATAAAGCTGTTTTCGGATCACTGTCAACTTCAATGATTAATCCTTCTGCTCCTGATACAATGCTACTTAAGCCAAGTGGCGTAACTAAACTGTTAACACCAGCTGCATGACTTGGATCAGCAATAACGCTGAGGTTTGCCATTTCTTTGGCTTTGACAATCCCTGCTAAATCAAGCGTAAAACGCGAATCACTTTCAAAAGTTCTGATACCACGCTCACACAAGATAATTTTTTGATTACCACTATAAGCAATATATTCTGCAGCGGAAAGCCATTCCTCTACAGTATTGCCAAAGCCGCGCTTTAAAAGAACTGGCTTATTTGTTTTCCCTAAGGCTTTTAAAAGCGCAAAGTTTTGCATGTTTCTTGCGCCCACTTGAATAATGTCAACATCACCGAAAAGCGGTAAGTCACTTGGATCAAGGATCTCCGAAACAATTTTCATTCCCGTTTCTTTTTTAACCTGGCTTAAAATTTTTAAGCCTTCTTCTCCTAATCCTTGGTAGTCATAGGGTGAGGTCCGCGGTTTATAAGCGCCTGCCCGCAAAAAATTAACACCAAGGTTTTTTAAAAACTTGGCAATTATTAAAGTCCTTTCAAAATCAATAATGCTACAAGGACCAGCAATTAAAAGCACCTCATCATCCTTGATGAGTGGTTTAATATTTTTTTTATTAATGATTTTTAACACGTTTTACTACCTCACTAAGTGCTTCTAAGTAACCATTTATTCCTTTGCCCATAACTGTTAAATCACAAGCTTTAGCAGTTATTAAATTATGACGGAAATCTTCACGCCTCAAAACATCGGACAAATGAACTTCAACTTTGGGAACTTTCAGTATCTTTAAGCTATCATGAAGTGCTACCGATGTATGGGAAAGTCCGCCGGGATTAATAACTAAACCATCAAAATTTCGTTTTAGCAAACGATCGATGAGTTTTCCTTCGTGGTTCGAAACAAAAAAACGCAAACGAACTTTAAGCTTTCTTGCTTCTTTTTTCAAAGTTTCTTTTAAGGAGCTATAACTTACACTACTATAAACTTCTTTTTCTCGAAACTCTAGAGCCTTTAAATTAGGTCCATTAACAATTAAAATATTCATAAATTTTTTTCGCTACCTCTTCGATAGTATCATCTTCCTTAACGATTATATCGCTATATTTTAAGTATAATTCTTTACGCTCTTTATACACATTTTCTAAACTTTCCGGCGTTTTAAATAATGGCCGAGAACCATCGTTACGCTTTTTTATTGTCTCGATCTTTGTGTCAAGAAACAAAACAATTCCTGTTTGGCTTAGATTTTGAAGCTCGCACCCATGAAGAACGCTACCACCGCCAAGCGAAAAGACGTGACTTCGTAAAGACACTAGTTTACCAATTACTTTCTTTTCTTCTTCACGGAAATCTTCAAGTTTTAAACTATTAATATCTTTTTTCTCTGAAACTAAAAGTTCATCAGTATCGATAAAATACTTATCAAGAAACACTGACGTTTTCTTGCCAAGCCGAGTTTTGCCAGCATAAGGCATTCCAATTATAACAACGTTTAAGTACTTATTAAGTAAGTACCTCTTAACTTTTTTAAAGTCAAGACCATTTACTAAACCTTCATCTACGATTTTCATATTTAAAAAAGCTTGGGTTAAGAGAAAATCTAGACCATCATAAACTTTTAAATTATGTTTATGCCCATATCTTACAAGTGCTGTTTGGTAGAGCTTATAATTAAGTTCGATGACAACTTTCAAGTTTACGAGTTT
>CAUTZD010000023.1:0-8780 GCA_963542825.1 uncultured Acholeplasmataceae bacterium
GGCTTCTATAAAAATTTGTGCCACACAAAGTCAACTGTAAAAGTCAGGTTATACCACATTAATTAAGAGATTTTATTATTTTCTTACTATATAAAAAGGCCTTAAAGATTTCTTTAAGACCTTGATATGACTATTCTATTAAGATTAAGCTTGTTTAAAATACTTAAATAGTTTGTGAATAACTGCGACAGTTCCGTGAGTTTGAATAGTAACTCCAGCTAAAGCTTCAACTGCTTCACCATTTACAATTAAACCTTTATAGTTTTTGACTTTAGCAGGCGTTAAAGTTTCTTGGTATTTACCAGCATTGAGCCATTTGTTGATTAAATCGATTTGATCTTGCCATTTTTTAGGAGAAGGATCTGAAGGATCATGAGTCATTACTGGATATTTTGCATACTTGTCAAGAACAGCAAGTTTACCGCCATCTTTACCAATGAATAATGCATTAACTTTGAAGTTAGATAATTTTCCAGCTTCATTAACTTTAGCTTCGATAGTTGCTAAATCGTTTTTGTAGTGTTCACCAGGTTGAACGGCTTTAACAACGCCATTTTTAGCATTTTGTAAAGCTTCTTGAACAAGTTTTAAAAAACCATCTTGATGCATTGTTGATTGTGCAAGTGCAGTAAAAGTTTCACCTTTTTGAGCTTGAGCTAATAAATGTTTTTCAATAGCCTTAGCATGAATAAACCATTCACCAAGCTTATTAGGTTTATCATCTGTTTTCATGAAGTTCATGCCATAGTTAAAATATAATTGTTGTTTAGTAAGTTCGTTCCAGTTAAATGATGATGCACCAAAACCACTAGTTTTTAATTCTTTCTTTGCCACATCCCAAACAAGATTTTTGTGTGATTGAAGTTCATCAATTCTAACATCAACAACTTTGTCGTTTTGGATTTCAACTTCGACAGTTTGTAAACTAGGTTGGAAAAGAGTTCCACCTTTCCATTCGCTAGGATTAGCGCCTTCAGGTAAAGTAGCTGTTTCCTCGCTTGGCTTGATTTCCTTTTCCTCGCCAAACATTTGGTAAGCTAGGTAAGTTCCATCAGCTTTGAAAGTGCGTGCTTTTGGTTGTTCTTTCTTTTGACATCCGATCAAAAGTAAAGCAAGAAAAGCGAAAATAAATAAACTAAAAAATTTCTTCATCAATTCCTCCTTTTCTTAGTTTTTATTTTGAAGTTCTGTTTGGATTTTTTTAATGACTTCTTCTAACCTATCCTTCTTCATAGGTCGACAACGATGAGGATCAGCATGCTCATTAACAATTTTCGATGCAAAATCATCGCAACTCAAAGTTCCGCAACTTCCACAGTTATATCCAGGAAGCATTTCTCGAAACTCCTTAATAAGCTTGGCATTAGGTGATTCATCCTCCACTTTAAACTTCTTTGATATTATAGCAATAACTACGCCAAATGTAAAGCCTAAAATACTGAAAATGACGATTTGCAAGATAATTTCTAATAAATTTTTGCTCATCTTATCCACCAAACTTCGTAAAAATCATTGCCATAATCCCAGCAAGAATCAAAGCAATCGGAATTCCTTTGAAAGCGTTAGGGATATCCGAAAAACTAATATGTTCCCGCATACTTGAGAAAATCAAAATGACAAAAGTGTATCCAAGTCCACTTCCAAAGCTAACAATTAAAGCCTCATACCAAAGGAGGCTACTAATAATTGTCGCGACGCCTAAGATAGCACAGTTTGTCGTTATGAGTGGTAGATATACACCAAGTGCTTTATAGAGGGGCTTAGAAAAACGTTTGATAAGAATTTCGACAATTTGAACTAAGCTTGCAATAATTAAAATATAAACAATTGTCCGCATGTACACAAGTTCAAACTTTTCAAGTAAAAATTTGTTGATGAAATAAGCAATCATTCCGCTCATTACCATGACAAACGTTACGGCAAATCCCATTCCGAGGGAGTTTTTCTTGTTGCTTGATACGCCAAGAAACGAACAGATGCCTAAAAACTGAGAGAGAATAACGTTATTAGCAATCATCGATGTGATTACTAAAGCAATAATATTAGTTAGCGTTAGCATGTTTCTTTTCCTTTCGTGGACGTAATTTCAAGCGGTTCTGAATAGCAATGATGATACCTAAAATCATTCCTAAAGCAATAAAAGCTCCAGGGGCTGAAAGCCAGAAATTTGAGAAAATTTGCAGTTTGTTTTTAGGGTTAATTGTAAAACCGATTTTAACAGTCTCGCCGTTTTTAAAATATTCCCAAACAGTTACTGATCCTGTTCCTAAAAGTTCCCGGACAAGTGAAATAACAACTAAAGCCAAAGTATAGCCAAGCGCCATCCCAATGCCATCCATAATACTTGGTAAAACCTTATTCTTACTTGCGAAAGTCTCAGCCCTACCAAGGATAATACAGTTAACAACGATTAAGGAAATAAAGATACCAAGACTATCACTAAGGTTAGGGATATATGCTTTTAAAAGCATTTCGATCATCGTAACGAAAGTCGCAACGACAACGATAAACACGGGAATTCTAATTTCCTTAGGAACGATTTTACGAATCGAGCTAATAACAATATTACTTAAAACCAAAACAATAAGTGTTGCAAGGCCCATTCCTAAAGCATTGCCAACGGTTTTAGTGATTGCAAGGGCTGGACACAATCCAAGTAATGAAACAAATATCTGGTTTTCCCGGAAAATTCCTTTCGTGAACTCAGGTAAAAGTTTAACAGGTTTCTTTTCACTTGTTTCCATAATTACTTGCCTCGCAGTTGCCAGTATCCTTGACTAGCAATAATTGCAGCCTCTGAGACTGCCCTTGAAGAATAGGTAGCGCCACTAATCGTTTCTAGCTCTTTACTATCTTTAGTTAAGTTTCTTAGCTTATCGGCACTTACTCCAACAAGCTTAAAATCGAAATCGACGATTTGATCACCAATTCCTTTTGTTTGTTTTTCGTGAGAAACATTTTTAATACTAACAAGTTTATCAGTATCATCAAAAGCCACAAACGTTGTGATATCACCATTTTGGTAACCCTGAGTTTTAACAATAAAAGCATAATATTTTTTGTCTTTACTAAGATAAACGTACTGGATGTTTTTATTGAGCGACTTATCAGTTTTACTTTCCCACGTGTCTTCGAGGTTTCCTGGAGCCACACTTTCAAGGAGCGGTTTAAACTTTTGGAGCTTCAAACGTTCAAGTTGTGGTTTTGTGAGCATATACATTCCCATAAG
This sequence comes from uncultured Acholeplasmataceae bacterium, assembly GCA_963542825.1. Taxonomy (GTDB): domain Bacteria; phylum Bacillota_I; class Bacilli_A; order ML615J-28; family CAG-698; genus CAUTZD01. The sequence goes on from CAUTZD010000023.1 coordinate 3,230, forward strand.
GAGGGCACCAACAACTAAACCAAGCCCAAACAGAAATAAACCATAATGGAGCCAAACAGGAAATTTCTTTGCCTTTTTCTCTGGTTGTTTGCTTTCCATTTTAAACCTACTTATTTAAATATTTGTGAACAAGTTTACGAACATGTTCGATACCGTTTCTTGTTTTAGTAGCATGACTTACTGAAGAAATTTCCGTATCTTGAGGATTGTTAACAAACTCATTAGCAATCTGGTTTTCAAAAGTTTCATCACTAGCGCCTTCTGCTTGATATGATTGGTTACTTAAATCAAACTTAACGCTTGTAATTTTTTTAGTATCATAATCAACTTCAACAGTCACTTGAATATCACTAAAGCCTTCAACATAACCAATAAGTGTTAGTGTTTTATCTTCTACTTTGTCAATATAACTAAAAAGGCCATTCTCGCGTTTTTTAAGAAGTGCTTCAACAGCTTTGCGATCAGCTTCGCTTGAGATTGTTTTAATCTTGTAGCCGTGATCAGTAGTTACTTTAACTTCAGTTCCATCAGCTTTCTTAAATGTATACTCAAAATCTAAAGTATCAAGGTTTTGCTTTTTCAAAGTGATTTCAAGTTTAGGTTTTGGAGAAGGAATTATAAAACTTATATTATCGAGGCTATATTCTTTTTGAGCTACTGCAATGGCTTTAATAATCGCCTCAGAAGAAACCGTTGCTCCTGACACTGTTGAAAATTCAAAATCACTTTCATGAAGCTTGATTGATTTACCATTGAACGCTTTAAAATAATCTTCATTGTTGCGGATTTTATCATAGTATTCTGGTGTTTCGTTTTCTTTTAAGACCTTGACTTTGACGATTGAATGATCAAAAGCATCGATTCCAACAAGTGTTTCGATGTTTGATACTTTACCTTCTGTTACAACTCTGTAGAAATAATAGGTATTATTATTTCCTTCAAGATTAACAATATACTTGTTAAGAACTCTTTTAGATGTCTCTTCTTTCCGTTCAAGAACCTTAATCGTACCTTTAGCGCCTTTTTCTTTGAGCACTTCTTCAATCAGTTTAATGCGTTCACGCTCTTCACGTCTTAAAATAAACTGTTTATGTTCCTTATCAAGAACTACCGGAAGAATAAAACTTAAAGCAATTGCTACGGTGAAAACGACAATAAAGATTAACCGGTAAAGATTGTTTTTAAAAAATAATTTACATTTTTTCATTATTTACTAACCCCCAATTTTAGAAATAGAAATCCGATAAGAAATAGTGCTACGAAAGCCATATAGAAATAGAAATTCACCCTTTGCCATTTTTTAACAGCTACGCGCATCCGGGCAACGTTGTCGTCAATTAAAAATACCATTAAGTTCATCATGAGTATTGCTACCATCATTCCTTCAGGCATTGATGATAGAAGTCTTAAAATAACGGTAATAATTCCTATCAAAACACCAAAAACTATTTTGCCTTCAGGGGTTCGTGGTGAAGTTACGGGATCTGTTGCCATAAAGACACTTCCAAAGAATAAACCACCAGAGAACATTTGAAATAAAACGGTATTAAAGTTAAACTTGCTTTTCAAAAATAAACTAGCTAAAGTTGTTAGAATAAAAGCCGTAACAAGAATACTAACAGGAGTTCTCCAGTTAATAATGCCACGAGCACTCAAATATAGTCCTGAAATAATGATCAGAAACACTGGCGTTTCAGCCCCAGATCCTGGGTGAAATCCAAAGAATAAATTGTGAATTCCCCCACCATAACTAAGAGGGTCGAAAGCCGGATTATCTTTCATCGCTTTAAAGTATGTTAGTGGTGTTGTTCCAGTAATCGCTTCGACACTTTGTAAACTAGCACTACTCTTTGTAATGACTCCGTAAAACGCGAGGTTAATGAAGAGATATCCAAGCAGAGCCGGATTTACAATATTTTGTCCAAATCCGCCAAACAGAAGTTTACCAAAGACCATTCCAAAAATAATACCGAAAAAGAATACCCAAAGTGGTGTCGTCGATGGAAGTATCATTCCAAGAAGTATTCCTGGAATCATTCCATACGACGTTTTAAGTTTCGCTTGCCAATCAGCTTTAAACCTAAAAGATAGCCACAAAGCTTCGACTAGGAAACTGAAGAGACCGCCAAGAACTGGGAAGATAAGCGGTTTAAGCATCTGCATCCAAGTAATTTTATAGTCAAGAAATGGTAAAAGACCAGATTTAATAAAATTAAAGATAATCAAAGGAATAAGGCTAATGATAAAATCAACCATTATTGAGGTTGTTGAAAAGGCAAAAATATCGGCACGTCTGATTGCTGGGTTTTTCTTGCCAAACTGATATGTCCTAAAAAGCGAATTTTCCATTATTTTGCCTTCTCCTTTTCAAGTAATGTTTTGTAATAATTTTTAGCTTGTTTCACCGTAAAACTAACATCAATCCGCGATGGGCAGATATAGCTACATAATCCGCATTCAATGCAAAGATCTGGACGCAAGGTCTTTACCGCTTCGTTATTTCGGGTTTTATAAGCCGAATTAATAATAACTGGCGAAAGTTTACTTGGGCAAACGTCAATACACTTTCCGCATTTTAAACAAGGAACTTCCTTCGCATCTTTAGCTGGTAAAATCGTTATTCCTGATAAGCATTTAATAACTGGAAAATTATCATTCACCATAACTGTACCAGTCATAGGTCCGCCAGCTAACAGCTGCCAATTTTGAGTGTTCTCGTCTTTTAGTTTAAAACGTTCACTAATGAGTTCAGATACTAATGTTCCCACTTTAACTAAAACGTTACTTGGACTTTCGAAGATTGGACCAGAAACTGTCAAATATTTCGTAACGACAGGACGGTTAAATTTAAAAGCTTCATGAAGAGCAATGATCGTTTGAACGTTATTAACAATCACCCCAACCGTACATGGTAAAGCCTTACACTTACGCTTTAGCACTTTTAAAATAATATACTTTTCAAAGCCAGCTGGATAAACATTTTTCAAATATTTAACCTTTACCGTTTCTGGAAGTTTAGGAACAAGATTCTTTTCAACAATTTCCTTAAATTTTTTCTTAAAAACAATAACCGCTTCTTTACTACTAGAAGCAATCATCGCAAGCTTTATGCCTTCAACAAGTTCAAAAGCTTTTGTTTCTGCGAGAAGCAAGTCAACAGTCAAGTATGGTTCACATTCGACAGCGTTGATAACAACAGTATCGATTCCCATAACGCCTTTATATTTAGCCCACATTGGGAAACCACCGCCGCCCATACCAACAATTCCGCACTTTTCCATTGCTTCAATAATGTTTTCTTTGGTTGGTTCTTTACTAGTTTCCTCATTTAAACCATTTTCCCATTCGTCTTTAAAATCATTTTCGATGACGATATTTTGCTTAATCACGCCTGACGGATGCCAAACTTTTTCATCGATTTTAATAACCTTTCCCGAACAAGAAGCATGAATAAACGTTGGAAATGGTCCAGTGCGTTTACCAATAACAGTGCCTATCAAAACCTTATCACCAGGCTTTACTAAACATTCAACTTCCCTGCCACCATCAAAGAGCGGGTAATACAAAAATTTGGGAGTGAGAAAACTTGTCACTTTCCCAAGCGAGTAATTTTTATTTTCTTTATCAACGATTAATCTAACTGCATTCATTTTCCCTCTAAATACTATAATTAAGTAACTCCTTATATATTTTTTTAAGATATTCTTCAATGATATCTTCTACTTTATTTTCTTTTAAAAAGTGGGTAAGCTCTCCTTTTTTTAAAAAATAAAGTTTTTTAAATATTGTAAACTCTTTTGAACTGCCGCCACACTTACTACAGCTAAATTCAAAAGCATCTTTCACGAAATTTGTCGTTTCTGTAGATGTACAATACAAACATTTTTTGAAATTCGGTTCAATTCCTAGAAGGTAGGTAAGCTTTAAAAGAAACATATGATAGACAAGTTTTGGATCCGTTTTTTGTTCGATTAATGCAAGTGTATAATCAAGAAAATTATAAAATGTTTCTTTATTTTTGACATGCTCTCCAAAGGTTTTAACAAAAATTAAAATTTTATAACTAACAAAAAGTGCTTCTTTGTGCGATCTTATGTAGTAATAATCATTGACGATATTTTTAAAAACGATTCTCCCTTTTACTTCCTCGTACCTGACTTTTGTCAGTTCCTGAACGAAACGATGAATCTTTGAGGAAACTAAAGAACCCGCATTTACAAAATACTTTTTATCACCAATTTTTGTATACAAAAAAACTATTGCGTCTTTCTCTTTATATACTTTATTATCATAAATTATTCCAACCAATTTTATCTTCCTCTACTAGTTACAAAATTGTTGAAAGTTTTTTCACTTTTAACAAATACACTAAGTGTTAGTTTCACGTTTTTTTGTAAACTTTTCTTAAGTTCTTCTTCACTACTTTTAGTAATTGTTTTTAAAGTTTTAGCACCACTACCAATTATAATGCCTTTATGACTATCCTTAAGGGTAACAATTTTAAGATCAGCCGTAATCTTTTTGGCTGTTTCATCATAACTACTACACTCAACATATAAGTAATAAGGAATCTCTTTATCAAGAAAAATGAAACATTTTTCGCGAACAACTTCCTCCAAAAAGAACTTTTGATTGTAATCAACTTCTTGATCTAGAGGATAATAAAAGAATGGTGAGGGAAGGTTTTCCCTGAGTCCCTTAAGTAAAAGATCAACTTGACGTTTTGTTTTTGCACTTATATAAAAAACATCAGTAAACTCAATAATGCTCGTAGCTTTAATAACTTCTTCGAAAAGATGTTTTTCATCTTTCAAAATGTCCATCTTATTAACAACCAAAAACACATCTTTGATTTTTGGTGCTAATGTTTTCAGGCGTTTAACGCTTAAAGAAAAGTCTTTGTTACAGTCAACAAGTAAAATCTTTAATTCCGCATCCTTGATTGCACTACGAATTTCCTTATTCATAAAACCTGCTAGGGCATGCTTTTGATTAGTAAAGCCTGGGGTGTCAAGAAACACAATTTGCGTATCACCCTCTGTTAAAATTCCTTTGATTGTATTTCTTGTTGTTTGGTGCTTAGGCGCTGTAATCGAAACTTTTCTATTTAATACTGCATTTACAAGTGTCGATTTACCACTGTTTGTCTCGCCAAGAATTGCTACAAAACCTGATTTCATTTTTCTAAAGCTTCAGGAAGAAAAGGAAGTGGCATAAAAAAACCAACAGTCTTTTCAATAATTTTATCGTCGTTTGCCAGAAACACTGGGGCATCAAGATTCATCAGTTCAACCATGACCTGACGACAAGCACCACAAGGAGTTATTTCTAAGGCTTTAGGCGCGTAAATTAAAATTGCCAAGATATCTTCCTTTTTAATGCCTTCACTATAAGCTTTAAAAAGGCACGTTCTTTCGGCACAGTTTGTCAAACCATACGATGCATTTTCAATGTTAACACCGTAGTAAGTTTTGCCATTTTTTAGTTTAATAACGGCAGCAACTTTAAAATGTGAGTAAGGTGAATATGAATTGTTAATAACCGTTTTAGC
>CAUTZD010000024.1:0-6891 GCA_963542825.1 uncultured Acholeplasmataceae bacterium
AAAAATCGACCTCCATTCGTTAGATTTTTGGTCTAACTTTTGGGGGTCGGTACAAAACATAAAAAGTGATATAATTACCATCATGATCTTTTTAAATTTTTTGGGACTCGACAATATTAGTTATATCGTTGTTCAGCTAGCTGTCGTGCTTATTTGGGGCTTTTTTGGCGGATTTGTCGCCAAGAAACTTAAATTACCACAAGTTACTGGCTACCTCTTCTTTGGAATCTTTCTAGGCGGAAGTCTTGGTCTTTTTATTCCCAAATATAGTGGTTTTCTGACAGAAAACGATTTAAATAATTTTAATGTTTTCGGGGAAATTGCTCTAAGTTTTATTGCATTCTCAATCGGCTCTGAATTTAAGCTATCCGTTATTAAAAAGAACGGCAAGAAAATCGCTCTCATTTCTTTTCTCGAAGTTATAGTTCCTGTGGTTTTTGTCTTTGTTATTATTCTTCTTGTTCCAAAGCCTACAAATATTACTAAGGAATATAAGATATTTTCAACAAATAACTTAGTTTTTTCTTTAGCATTATCAAGCGTTGCCGCAACAACCGCGACAGCAACGATTGTACTTGTTGTGAGACAATACCGTTCTTATGGCAATTTAACTTCAACTGTGCTTCCAGTTACCGCTCTTGATGATGTCTTTGGCATTGTGATTTTTGGAGTAACAATCAGTATCATTAAATCTGTTATTAAAACCGATCCAAATATTAATATCGGTATCCAAATCGCTAAACCGTTTCTTGAAATTATTTTAAGTGTAGGTATTGGTTTTGGTCTTGGCTACTTAATTAGTTTTATCACAAAAAAACTTCACCACGATTTTGATGATCTACAAATATTTACGGTTGGCTCTGTTATTGCTGTAATTGCTTTAACGATAGTTTTTAACCACTTTTTGAAAGACTACATTGAACTATCACCACTTTTAATCAACATTGTCATCGGCGCGATTATTACTAACACTCAGGTTAAGAGTGAGAAAACATTTGAGGCAATTAATAACTTTTCGTCACCATTTTATCTTCTTTTCTTCACTTTGGCGGGAGCAAGTTTAAATATTCAAAACATCAAAGGATCCTACGAGCTTATTTTGTTAACGCTTGCTTACATTCTCTTAAGAGGCGCCGGAAAATACACAGGAGCGTTTCTTGGAACCAAGGCGATGCAAAGCGAAAAGCAAGTCCAAAAAAATATCGGACTTTGCTTGTTTCCACAATCAGGACTTGCAATTGGACTTCTTGTGATTATTAACCAAGCGTTTTCTAATTATAATAGTAACTTTCCAAAAGCCTTTGGAACGATTATTATGCTGAGCTCTTTAGCTTTTGAGATTTTAGGTCCCGTATTTATTAAACTTGCCCTTAAAAGGACTGGTGAACTGTATGGTCTTGATAAATTATATTCGTTTGATAACATCGAAACGAGAAAGGAAAAACAACTATGAAAGCTTTATTTATTGTTTTAAATGATCTTAGTTACCTCAATGAAATTTTAGAGAAACTTGTCGCTTTAAAAGTCAAAGGAGCAACAGTTATTGAATCCCAAGGAATGATTCAAGCGCTAATCGAAGCTGGAAGCGGGATGGAACTTTTACGAACTGGTCCCTTTCATACACCGATGATGGAAGAAAAGAAATATAATAAAACAATCTTCAGTGTTATTGACGAAGAAACACTTATACCAGTAGTAGTTGAGGAAATTAAAAGAATCATTAGATATAGTAAAAAAGAATCTGTTGGATTTATTTTTACGGTACCTGTTGACGATATCTTTATTCTTAACCACGAATAATCTTTACATTTTTTAAAGACAACGGTATAATGCAGTTGTAGGAAAATGTAGGGAAAGGAGGTAGAGAAATGCCTCGGAAAATTGTCGAAGGATGCGTCGCTTGTGGAGCATGTGCAAGTGTTTGCCCAGTTGGCTGTATTAAAGAAGGTCCAATTTACGTCATCAATCAAGATGAATGTGTCGATTGCGGAGCTTGTGAAGCACAATGCCCGACTGAATCAATTAAAGTTGCTTAAAAATCTTAAGTATTAAAAAGATGCGATTTATACAAATCGCATCTTTTATTTTATTCTATATTCAATTGGGTCTGGATCAACATTTGAAATCAGGTAATTAATTTTAAGTTCTTTGAATATTTTAGCAAGTGAGGTCATGACAACTGCTTCAGTTCCGTGACTTATTTCAATTAAACCGAGCCCATATTCGTTGGCATAAAGAATACTTGATAATTTAAACTCGCCGGTTATTAAAAGATCACAACCACAATCAAACGCTTCTTTAACAACACTTTCCGTTCCTCCAGCTCCGCTAAAAAGGCCAACCTTAGTAACAGACTTCCTAGGGTTAAGAATCTTAACACCTTTAAGATTAAGATTATTAATGACCGTTTTACCAATTTCATCGCAAGTTGTTTCTTTAACTTCGCAAACCCGCAAATAATCATTTTTCCTGATTACCTTCGCCTTTGGAAAAAGCACTTCAAGAAGTGTATCATTAACGCCACCTAAACCCTTATCAAGATTAGTATGCATTGAATAGACATTGATTTTCTTGGCAATTACTTTAGCCATAAGTTTCATCCGGGGATCCGTATAATCAACACGTGTAACCGGGTAAAAGAAAAATGGATGGTGAGTAATAATCGTATCAGCGCCGTTTTTAAGAGCCTCTTCAAAGGTTTCTGTTGTTAAATCAAGCGCTAATAACACTTTTTTAATAGGTCTTTTATAGTCATAAAACTGTAAGCCAATTCGCGGCTGATCCCATACTTCTGCTGTCTCTTCGGGGTAGAGTTTTCTAAAATAATTAACGAGTTCTTTAAAAATCATACTATTCTCCTTTTTTATATATTAAGCTCTTCACGAATTTTTTTCGCTTTAAATTCTGGTAGTCTTTTAATAAGATTTTTATACATCTTTAAAAACAATTCAGGACGGTTCTTTAAAAGAACTGGACCATATTTAATTTCAAGTTCAGTTAATTCACCTTTTCCTCGCTCAAAAACAATTATCTGATAATATGTGCCCTTTTCATAGATAACTTCCTCAGAAACGATTTTTAAGCCGTTTTTCGTCAAAAATAGGCGTACTATTTCGGGATTTTTGCTTGGGTTAATGATAAAACGAGAAATTTTGGAAAAATCGTGATTTTCAAAAATTTCTTTAATGGTGTTACCGCCAAGTCCTGCCACAATTACACAGTCAACATTTTCGGGAAGGTTTTCGATGCCACTTGATAAACTAAAAGAAACATTTGGGTAAGAACTTAAAAGTTTTTTAGCGCTGTCAAGTGGTCCCTTTTTATTATCTACTGCTAAGCACTTAACGTCTTTATTTAACTTTAAAAGTTCGTAAAGTACAAGACCATGATCACAACCAATATCGGCAACAAAATGGAAATCTTTAGCAAGGCTAGCGAGCGCTTTTATTCGTGTCACTCTCGAAAGCTCCTTCTAATTCTTCTTTTTCTGTTTTCTCTGTTGCTTTAGTTAACTTACTAATAGTATCATACCTACACAAGACATCTTCAAGCGAGATTTTTTCACTATTACTATTATCATTTGCACAACTTTTAATATAATGGTATTCGCAAACTTTTTTGAACTCCTGAGGACTATTATCAAAATACTTAAGTTTTGTATTATCAAGAAGCTTTTGTAAATATTCAAGTGCCCCAAACTTTCCTGTTTCCTTGAGCTTATTTTCCAAAAATGCTCGGGAAATTAGTTTCTTGTGTTCCTTATAATAAAGATAAATGAAACTATAGATATTCAGTAAATTACTATCAAAAAAGACCCATTTCTTGATGATATCTAGATATTCTTTAACTGTATCATCATTTTTTTCGTATAGATATATGAGAAGATCTTGGAATCTTTTTGTATAGGCCTCCCGGTTTTGACGTTTAATCTTTTCCGCAATCTTGTTTTCTGTAACTTCTTTTTTTGCTATTTTTTTGTGTAAATTATCAGTAACATTAAACTCTTTTTGGTTTTTTAAAAAATCCTCACGAAGAAGCGTTAAATCGAGTTCTAAATCGCTGCTTAGTTTCTTTAAGAGTACTTCAGCAACTAGCGAACTATTATAACTATTTGCTAGCTCAAAAATGTTTGTTTTAAAATGCTCAAGACTATTAACACTCGAAAAGTTAGCAGCTTTTTTGTAAAAGTTATAAAGAAAATCAAGATCTGATATTTGCTTGTTTTGGTAAAATTCTTGAAAAGTTTTAGTCCCTTTAGACTTTAAAAAATCATCAGGATCAAGATTATCAGGCCACAATAGCACGCTGATGTCTTTTATTCCGGCTTCTCTAAGTATTGGAATAGCACGTCTTATCGCTGCCTGTCCTGGTTCATCGCCATCATAAGCGATAATAACGCGATTAGATATTTTTTTTAACTGAAGTGCCTGATTAGCTGTTAAACTTGTTCCCATCGAGGCAACCGCATTTTCAATACCCGCTTTATAAAAAGCAATAACATCCATATAGCCCTCAAGCAAAATAACTTCTTTCTTCGCTTTAATGCTTTTAAAAGCATCATAATAGTTATAAAGAATCTCACCTTTTTGGAAAACTACCGTTTCTTCAGTATTTAGGTATTTCGGAAGATACTTATCACTTTCCCGAAAAGTACGTCCAGAAAAACCAACAATATCACCATCGAGGTTTTTCAAAGGAAACATAATGCGATTTTGGAAAACTTCAACTTTAATATCGTTATGATAACGAAGTAAATTAACCTCGTTAATATCAATTTCAAGATGACCCTTATCAAAAAGCATCTTCGTTAAACTGTCACCATCAACTGAACATCCGATCATAAAACGTTTAATTATGTTATCATTTATTCCCCGTTTTTCTAAATAAGCGCGAGCCTCTTCACCGAGTTTGGTTCCGTTTAGACAAAACTCATAAAACGCTGTCGCATCTTTAAGAATTTTGTAATACTTCTCGTTATGCTGTCTTAACTTTTCGCGCTCAGACAAAGCAATTTCGATGTTACATTTTTTAGCTACTTGTCTGATTGCTTCCATCGGCGTTATGTGCAAATACTTTTCAAGGAATGTAAAAACATCACCGCTTTCGTTGCAACTAAAGCACTTAAAATATTGGCGCTTCGGTGAAACAGAAAGCGATGGATTTTTGTCATCGTGAAACGGACAAAGACCAACAAAATTATTACCTCTTTTAGTAAGAGTTATGTACTCACCAATAATTTCTTCAATCTTTACCTTTTCTTTGATATGGCGAATGTTTTCTTGAAAAGATGGCATTTACAATTTATATATTATTATTTTATAGACTATTTTACTAAAAACATAGACGACTATCAAGGTAACCTTTGAGCTCGGATATTTTAACCCGTTCTTGCTTCATTGTGTCACGCTCACGAACCGTCACCATTTGGTCGTTTAAACTATCAAAGTCATAGGTGATACAAAAAGGTGTACCAATTGCGTCTTGACGGCGGTAACGTTTCCCGATTTTCCCAGACACATCATACTGAACCATAAAAGATTTAGAAAGTTCTTTATATAGTTTTAAGCTCTCTTCTTCAAGCTTTTTAGTAAGTGGTAAAACACAGGCTTTAATAGGAGCGAGAAAAGGATGAAGTTTTAAAACAGTGCGATCTTCTTCTTCACCTTCCACCTTTTCAACGCTGTAGCCATTATCAAGCACTGTTAAAAACAAACGGTTTACACCAAGGCTTGGTTCAACAACATACGGAATATATTTTTCATTTGTTTCTTGATCAAAATACTCAAGACTTTGCTTTGACAAATTTTGGTGAACCGTTAAATCGTAATTTGTTCGAGAAGCAATTCCCCAAAGTTCACCCCAACCAAAACAAAAATTATATTCAATGTCGGTTGTAGCATTTGAATAAAAAGCAAGCTGTTCTTTTTTATGATCACGAAAACGTAGTTTCTTCTTATCGAGGTTTAAGCTTGTTAGAAAATTGAAACAAAAGTCTTTGTAAAAATTAAACCACTCTTTTTCTGTTCCTGGTTTACAAAAAAACTCAAGCTCTGCTTGTTCAAATTCCCGAGTTCTAAAAATAAAGTTACCCGGAGTAATCTCATTACGAAAACTCTTACCAATTTGTCCGATTCCAAAAGGAATCTTTTTTCTTGCGGTCCTCTCAACATTTTTAAAATTGACAAAAATTCCTTGGCAAGTCTCCGGACGCAAATAGACGATATTTTTATCATCATCGATAACCCCTTGGTTTGTCTTAAACATGAGATTAAAATTTCTGATTGGCGTCCACTCACATTTGCCACAGCTTGGACATTTAATTTTGTTGTCTTTTAAAAACTTCAAGATTTTTTCGTTGTCCCAGCCATCAGCTGTTGTCTTCGCTTGCGCTTCGATTAACTGGTCAGCACGGTACCTCGTTTTACAGCTTTTACAATCAGTCAAAGGATCAGAAAAACTTTTGAGGTGCCCCGATGCCACCCAAACATTTGGATTGAGAATGATTGAAGAATCAAGGCCAACATTTAAACTAAGCTCTTGGATAAATTTTTTCCACCAAGCTTTCTTAATGTTATTAATCAGTTCAACGCCGAGCGGACCATAATCCCAGGTGTTAGCCAAACCTCCATATATTTCACTTCCTTGATAAATAAACCCGTAATGAAGAAGGAAGCTTGTCAGTTCTGTCATCGTAAATTCATTATTTTTTGCCACAATATTACCTCACTTAAGTCTTTAATGATTATACCACATTAATTAAGAGATTTTATTATTTTCTTACTATATAAAAAAGGTCTTAAAGATTTCTTTAAGACCTTGATATGACTATTCTATTGAGATTAAGCTTGTTTAAAATACTTAAATAGTTTGTGAATAACTGCGACAGTTCCG